>JBDTIS010000126.1:0-41743 GCA_039936235.1 Burkholderiaceae bacterium
CGCCAGCTCGCCGCGCATCGTTACCTGGCTGGCGATGACTACACCATCGCGGACATGGCGGCGTGGCCCTGGTACGGCACGCTGGTCAAGGGCGAGCTCTACGAGGCCGGCGAGTTTCTGAGCGTGCACGAGTACGTGAACGTGCTGCGCTGGTCCGACGAGATTGCACGGCGGCCAGCCGTACAGCGTGGGCGCAAAGTCAACCGCGCCTGGGGTGAGCCATCCGGCCAGCTGCTGGAGCGCCATGACGCCAGCGACTTCGATACCCGGACCCAGGACGAGGCGGCACCCCCGGCGGCCGCCGGCTAGGCCTCGTGTTCGGCTCGGGGATCTCGGGCGCCTGACAACGCCACCCGGCGCGGGTCGCTGGTGCGAAAGCCGTGACGCTCGAGCAGTCCATCAGGCCAATCGAGGAACGCCTCGACCAGCGGCCATTCTCTTCAAGTCGGCGAAATCACCGGGCTTCGCGGCCAGGCGATCAGAGATAGGCTGCCGCGGCTTCGCTCTCGAAGCGGTCGGGAGAGCCTTCCCACACGATGCGCGCGTGGTCGATCACGTAGACGCGGTCCGCGTGCGGCAGCGCGAACGTGACGTTCTGCTCGGCGAGCAGCATGCTTATCGACGTGGTCGCGCGCAGCTTCTCGAGTGCCTTCGACAGGGTCTCGAGGATGACGGGGGCGAGACCCAGCGTCGGTTCGTCGAGCATCAGCAGCTTCGGCTTCATCATCAGGGCACGCGCGATGGCGAGCATCTGCTGTTCGCCGCCCGACAGCGTGCGCGAAATCTGTGTCTGACGATCGCGCAAGATGGGGAAGAGCTCGAACATCCACACGCAGCGCTCTTCACGCTCTTCATCGGAGAGCGCATAGCCGCCGAGGTCGAGATTCTCGCGCACGCTCATGTCGCCGAACAGCTCGCGCGTCTCGGGACACTGCACTACGCCGCCGCGCGCGATCGACGCCGCGCTCCTATCCGCGAGCGCTTCGCCCCAGAAGCGCAGCGAGCCGCTATGCGGGACGAGCCCCGAGATCGCGTTGAAGAGCGTGCTCGTGCCGGCGCCGTTGAGTCCGACAAGCGACACGAACTCACCCTCGCCGACGACCAGCGACACGTTGTCGAGCGCGAGCGCCTTGCCGTAGCGCACCGACACGCGATCGACTTCGAGCGCGCGGGGTCGCTTCGCGTCGCTCTCCTCGCGCGTCACGCGGGTGAGCGCACCGCCGAGATAGACGCGACGCACGGTCTCGTTCGCCATCACCTCGGCCGCGCTCCCTTCGGCGATGCGTTCGCCGAGATACATCGCAAGCACGCGATCGACGAGCGCGGACACGCTCTTCACGTTGTGGTCGACGAGCAGCACCGCGCGGCCTTCGGCGCGAAAACCGTGGATCAGTTCGGAGAACGTGGCGACCTCGGAGGCGGTCAGTCCCGCGAACGGTTCGTCGATCAGCACCACGCGCGGATGCCGCGCGACCGCCTTCGCGAGTTCGAGTCGTCGCAGGTCCGCGAACGGCAACGTCGGCGGCCGCCGATCGATGACGTCCCCGAGACCGACGCGCTCCGCGACTTCGCGCGCACGGTCGTCGATCTCGCGACCCGCGAAGACCTGGGTGAGCCGATCGGGGATCAGCGCGACCTTGATGTTTTCGAGGACCGTCTGACGGTTGAGCGGCCGCGAATGCTGGAACACGAGGCCGACCCCGAGCCGCGCGATCTTGTGTGACGGCAGGCCGGCGATCTCGACGCCATCGAGTCGAACCGAACCCGATGTCGGCCGCTCGACGCCCATGATCGACTTCATCGCGGTCGACTTGCCGGACCCGTTGGGCCCGATCAGGCCGAGGATCTCGCCGGGCCGGATGGAGAAGCTCAGTTCCTTGACCGCGACGAGGCCGCCGAAGCGCTTCGTCAGCATCGTCACCTCGAGTATCGCGGGCGGGACGACGACCTCAGCCACGCCCAGCCCGTCCGCGCAGCATCCCGAGGAAACCCTCGGGGAAGAACAGGACCACCAGGAGTGCGAAGACCGACACGATCAGAGTCGAGAGCTCGCCGAGCGGCCGCAGCAGTTCACCCGCGCCGATCAGGAAGACCGCGCCGATCGCCGCGCCGATCACCGTACGTCGTCCGCCGAGCACCGCGGCGATGATGATCTGCACGCCGACCGCGAGATCGACGAAGGTCCCGACGGACAGGGTGCCCATGTAGAACGTCATCAGAGCACCCGCGAGGCCGGAGAAGAACGCGCTGACGATAAACGCGGCTAGCTTGTGCTTTGCGACGTTGAAGCCGAGCGCACCGGCCTGCACGGGGTCCTGTCCGCTCGCCTGCAGCACGAGCCCGATCGGCGAACGCGAGATGCCGAACAGGATCGCACCGCTGATCGTCATGAAGCCGAACGCGATCCAGTAGTTCACGCTCGGCTGCACGGACAGCACGTCGGGCACCGACAGGCCGATCTCGCCGCCGGTCAGGTCCGCGAAGACGACGATGAAGTTCTGCAGTATCAGCACCGCGACCAGCGTCGTGAGTCCGAAGTACGGGCCGCGCACGCGCAGGGCGGGCAATGCGAGCACGACACCGCCGAGGACCGCCGCGGCCGTACCGGCGACCACGCAGAGCCAGATCGAGATGCCGGGGGCGAAGCGCGCGTCGAGGATGCCCGCGGTGTACGCGCCAAGCCCGATCAGGAACGTCGGGCCGAAGTTGACCTCGCCCGCGAAGCCGAACAGCAGGTCCCACGCCATCGCGAAGACCGCGGTGTAGAACGCGAACGTCAGGAGGCCGAGGACGTAGCCGGACGAAGAGACGAATGGCAGGCACGCGCCGAGCACGAGGACGACGGCCGCGGCGATGAAGCCGCGCGACGACAGCAGGCGCTTCACGCGGTACGACGTCCGAACAGTCCGCTCGGTCGCACGTACATCACGATCACGAGCAGCAGCAGCGAGGGGATCGTACGATAAGCGGGTGAAATCAGGTAAGCGGTGAGCGTCTCGAGATAGCCGACGACGAAGGCTGCGGCGAGCGAGCCCGACACGCTGCCGAGTCCGCCGAGCACGACGATCGAGAAAGCGCTCGCGGTCAGCGGACCCACACTGTACGAACTCACGCCGAGGAACATGCCGAGCAGGATGCCGGCGATCCCCGCGAGCAGGCCGTAGACCGTCCACACCGCGAGATAGATCCTCGACAGTTCGATGCCGACCAGCGTGACGCCGCGTGGATTCATCGACGCCGCGCGCACGGCCTTGCCGCGCCGCGTCCGGTTGACGACGAGCCACAGCAGGCCGATGGCGATCCAGCACACCGCCGCCGTGAAGTATTCGTTGATCGGCGTGCGCACCCCGAGTACGGTGACCACGCCTTCGACCAGCGGCGCCACCGTCTTCGCGTTGTTCGTGAACAGATACGCGATCGCTTCCTGGATGATGATGCCCCACAGCAGCGTCGACGTGAGGATGAAGATCTCCTTTTCCGCCTCGGCGATCGCGCGCGATCGCTGGATCGGCCGCACCGCGATGTAGTAGGTCGCGTACGCGAGCACCAGCCCGGTCGCGACGCCGATCAGCGCGGAGGAATAAGGATCGAGGTGAAGTTCGCTGGTCGCCGCGAAAGCGGCGACCGCAGCGCCGACCATGATGGCGCCGTGCGCGAGGTTGAGTACGCCGGAGACGCCGAAGATCAGTGTGAAGCCGGTCGCGCCCAGCGCGTACAACGCGCTGATCGCGAAGCCGTCGATCAGGATCTGCCAGGCCAGCATGGGCGCGCGATCCTGGACTCAGGACCGCGCCAAAGGCTTGTCGCCGCGCATCAGCGCGCCGACACCTTGACGAACGCCGGGAACTTCATGTCCCCGTTCGCGAGATCCTTCGGCCACAGGTTGACCTGCTTGCCGTCTTGCCACTGCAGCATCAGGCCGGTGATAAAGCCCTTGCCCGTCTTCAGCCCGTGCACGCGGGGATCGCCCTTCGGATAGAACGCGATGTGGCCGATCGTGCCCACGTAGTCCGTGGCCTCCATCGCGGTCACCAGTTTCTCGCTGTCGGTCGAGCCTGCCCGCTTGACCGCTTCCGCGATCATGTAGACCTCGTCGTAGGCCGTGTAGCCCGCATACGACGGGCCGTTGCCGAATTTCTTCTCGTACGCGGCAACGAAGGGGAGCGTCTTCGGGGTGACCGCGACACCGGGACCGGAGACCGCGTTGAAGAGCACTCCGTCGGTCGCGCCGTTGGTGTCCTTCCAGAAGGTCGAGTTGGTCGCCTGCGACGAGATGCCGAACATCGGGATCGGCACCTGCTGGCTCTTCCATTGCACCGTCGGTTGCGTGCCCACGTGCGAGATGCCGGTGATCATCACGTCCGGCTTCTGTCCTTCGATCTTGTTGAAGATCGGCGTGAAGTCCGTCGTGTCGGGTGAGAAACGAATATTGTCGAGGACCTGCAGACCCGCTTTGGGCAGGCAGTCCACGTAGCCCGCGGCGAGCGGCTTCGTCCAGGCCGCGTCCTCGGTCACGATGACCGCGGTCTTCATCTTGTACTTGTCGACGAGCAGATCCTTCGCCGCATCGCAGACGAGTCCCGCCAGAGAGGTCGATGTGAGATAGCCGTGGAACGTGTACTTGTTGGTCTCGTAGTCCTTCGCGATGTTCTGCGTGATGACGTCGGAAGCCGCACCCGGTGTGATCATCAGCGTCTTCAGGCGCGCGGCCCAGGGCTCGAGCGCGAGCACCACCTCGGACGTGTAGCTCGCGATCACCGCGTTGGCCTTGTCCTCGTTGACCGCGCGCTGGAACGCGCGCACGGCTTCGGCGGCCGACGAGTGATCGTCGTATGCGACGATCTCGATCTTCCGGCCGTCGACGCCGCCCTTCGCGTTGATCTCGTCCGCGGCGAGCTGCGCGGCAGGCGCGATCGACGATCCCGCGACGGCCTGTGCTTCCGAGATCACCGCGATCCGGATCGGATCGGCAGCTTGGACGGGGGCCGCGAAAGCCGCGGCGACGAAAGCGGCGCACGCCGCGAGGGAATGGCGGGTCATCGGTGTCTCCTTCGGGACCCCTCGTCATGGACGCGAGAAGTTCTGTCGACGATCTTGCGACCGTCCACGCGGATTGACAAGCGGCCATGTCGGGTCGGGACTCGCGACAAGACCCGATGGACGGATGCGATGCGGCCTGCTAGCACCGTGGAGTGCGGCAATCGCGTGGCAACGACGGACAACGGGCGACGCCGCGCGGTCGGATGCGAATCCATCGATACTCGCGCGCTCGACATAATCGCGACAGGGAGACCCGCATGAACGGCGCACAAAGTCTGGTCCGGACACTCATCGCTTCGGGCGTCGACGTCTGCTTCGCGAACCCCGGCACGAGCGAGATGCACTTCGTGGCAGCGCTCGATCAGACGCCTGGCATGCGCTGCGTGCTCGGCCTGCAGGAGAACGTGGTCACCGGCATGGCCGACGGCTACTGGCGCATCGCGCGGAAGCCCGCGTGCACGCTGCTCCACTGCGGACCGGGGCTCGCGAACGGCCTCGCGAATCTGCACAACGCGCGTCGCGCGCGCAGCGGAATCGTCAATATCGTCGGCGATCAGGCGACCGACCATAGGCCGCACGACGCACCGCTCACCGCCGACACCGACGCCATGGCGCGAACGGTCTCGGCATGGGTTCGCACGAGTACGCATTCGGCCGAGGTCGGGCGCGATGCCGCGGCCGCGGTGCAGGCCGCGCGCACGCAGCCGGGCCAGGTCGCGACGCTGATCCTTCCGTCGGACGCGTCGTGGGACGAGGGCGGCGTCGTCGCCGAGGCGTTACCCGTGCCGTCGCCGACCGCCCTCGATCCGCACGCGGTCGAGAACGCAGCGCGTGTGCTGCGCAGTGGACGCCGTGTGTTGTTGCTGCTGGCAGGCGATGCGCTTTTCGACACAGGCCAGCGGCTCGCGTGGGCGATCGCGCAATCGACGGGCGCCGAACTGCTGGTGGACTTCGTGACCGGGCATCTCGCGCGCGGTCGCGGGCGCGTGCCGCTCGAACGCGTGCCCTATCCCGTCGACATGGCGATCGAGCGACTGCGTCCCTACGACGACCTGGTACTCGTGCAGGCGAAGCCGCCGGTGGGCTTCTTCGCGTATCCGGGCAAGCCGTCGACGCAGTATCGCGCCGACGCCCAGCTTCATGTTCTCGCCCGTCCCGACCAAGACGGCGTGGCCGCCCTCGCTGCGCTTGCGACGGAACTGGGCGTGACCGCGCGCGCCTTGCCCGACCCGGGTCCGCGACCCGTGGTCGCGGACGGCGCGCCGACGCCCGAGGGCCTCGCTCGCACCGTCGCCGCGCTGATGCCCGACGGTGCGATCGTGTCCGACGAGACCATCTCCTACGGTCGTGGCCTCTATCCGCTCACGATGGCGGCACCCGCGAACGACTGGCTGCATCTGGCCGGCGGCGCGATCGGCGACGGACTGCCCGTCGCGACCGGCGCCGCGCTCGCCGGCAACGGGCGTCGCGTGATCGCCTTGCAGGCCGATGGCTCGGCGATGTACACGCTGCAGGCACTGTGGACGCAGGCGCGCGAACGCCTGCCGATCACCACGATCCTGCTCAACAACCGCCGCTACGCGATCCTGGTCGGTGAATACGCCGGCGTCGGCGCGACGCCGGGGCCGACCGCGATGAGCATGCTCGACCTCGGCAATCCCGACCTGCGCTGGGTCGACATCGCCATGGGACTCGGGGTGGAGGCCGCGCGCGCGACGACGATGGGCGAATGCGCAAACCTGATGCGCGCGAGTTTCGCGCGTGAAGGACCTTTTCTGATCGAGCTGATGATTTAGCCAAACGTCCGGCCCGGACCCGCTCCGAGCGCCAGGACCGCGTTGGTTCCGCCGAACGCGAACGAATTCGAAAGCATGATGCGAGCGGCGACGTCTGCGCGCGCGTGATTGGCCACGTAGTCCAGATCGCACGCCGCATCGGGTTCGAGCAGATGCATGGTCGGCAGCGCGATTCCCTGCCGCATCGCCAGCAGCGACAGCGCGCCTTCGAGCGCCGCCGTGGCGCCGAGCAGATGGCCATGCAACGCCTTGGTCGCGCTGATCGGCATGTCGTAGGCGCGTTCTCCGAACAACGTCTTGATGGCAGCGGTCTCCACCGCGTCGTTGGCCTGGGTGCCGGTTCCGTGGGCGTTGATCGCATCGACGTCCGATGGCAGAAGGTCGGCCGACCGCAGCGCGAGACGCATCGCGGACGCCTGGCCGGCGACGCTCGGTCTGGTGATGTGTCCATGGTCGGTCGCGAGCCCGTAGCCGAGCACTTCGCCATGGATGCACGCGCCGCGGGCCACGGCCCGGTCCCAGGGTTCGAGAACCAGCATCGCCGCGCCTTCGCCGAGAACCATGCCGCTCCGGTTCTTGGCGAATGGCTTGCACGACGTCGACGGGTCGACGGGATCGATCGACGCGATCGTATGCATCGCCTCCCAGGCCTTCATCGAGCCGAGCGTGAGCGGCGCCTCGGCCCCGCCGGCGATCGCGACCTCGAGGCTGCCGCTCGCCACCCGCAGCCAAGCTTCACCGATCGCGACAGCCGAGGAAGAACAGGCCGTCGAATACGTCAGATTGGGACCCGAGAGACCGTACTCGATGGCGATCCAGGCGGCCGGCGCGTTGTGCATGCCGGCGAGGACGGTGAATGGCTTGATGCGATCCGATCGGTCACCGTAGAGCGTGCGGTAGCCTTCGTCCATGGTCGTCGACCCCCCCATTCCGCAGCCGACGAAGACACCGACCCGATCCCGATCGAGATGGCACGGCTCGTGTCCGCTGTCGGCGATTGCCTGGCGGGTGGCGACGACCGCGAACTGGCTCACCCGGTCGAGCATGCGCAACTGCGGCGGATCGAAGTGCGCGGACCCGTCGAAGCGTACCCGCGCCGCGATCGGGAGAGCGAGCCGGCTCGCGAACGGCAGGTCATCGAGGCGTCCGATCGCCGAGCGACCGGCTGCCGCGTTCGTCGCGTTCTCGGTCGCGTCGAGACCCAGCGGAGAAACCAGACCGAGGCCGGTGATGGCGACTCGTCGCGTCATGTTTCCGTCGTCTGCGGGCCAGGGTCGGCCTGGTCCGGAGAAGGCTGCCGGGATCTCGCCAGAAGCGCGTCGATGAACCCGACGACATCGGCCACCGTCGCGAGGTTGGCGGGCTCCTTCGTGAGACGAATGTCGAATTCGTCTTCGATCGTGAACAGGAGTTCGGTGGCACCTAGTGAATCGATATGCAGGCTCTCGAGCGACGACTCCGGGGTCACCGCGTCGCCGTCGACCTTGTAGTCGCGTACCAGGATGGACCGCAGTCTTTCGAAGGTCGATGGCAATTCAGGTTTCCTCTCGAAAAACACGCGATGACGGGCGCGCGGCTGCACCCCGAACGCGTTCGACCGATGGTCCGTCGGTCGTCGACAACGAAACGACAGTCCCCTCGTCGACCGCCGAAGTGATCTTTCCGCCCCATCTTGCGCCAGCGACTAGCAGCCCGGGCCAATGCTGTACGAGACCCATCAGCATCACCGCTGATCCGGGCCGCATCGCAGCATGCGCGAAGACCGACGCCAGACGCAGCCGCCAGCCGAAATGGCGGCGCCACTCGATCGGTAATCCGGCGCCTATCGCGTGCTGGCGCCCACTGCCCGGCGGCCGATCACGCTGTGCGGGGTCGATCAGTCGCCCGCACAGCAGCCACGCGGACTGCAGGGCCATGCTCATCCCCTCGCCGATGATCGGGTGCGCCTCGCCGGCCGCATTGCCGATCCGAAACGGCTCGTCGGCGCCGTGGACCCGGATGCCGGGTTTGATCGGCCCCGATGCGAGCCACGGTCCATCGCGCCGCGCATCGGCCAGTGCCACCCGGACACCGCTGCACTGCTGGTTGAGATACGCCTCGACCGCTTCGCCGGCGTCGAGGCCCGGCAGCTGCGCCCGGCTGCTCTTGAGTCGATCGCGGCGGATGCAGCAGGCGACCGTCGTCACGCCGCCGCCCGCGAGCACCATGCCGCCGTAACCGCCGTCGAAGGCCAGCACCGCGAGTGCACCGGGCGCCAGGGTGGAACCATGGAAGTTCGCCTTGAACGCGAACAGGTCCGACGAACGATGCGCCGCTCGCCGTGCCTGGCGTGCCGACGACAGCGCTTCCCACGAACCATGTGCATCGATGGCAACGCGCGCCTTCAGTCGCGCGCGCTGATCGGATCCGACGGCGCGCATGCCGCACGTCCAGTCGCCGGGTCCGCCGTCGATCGCTTCGACGGCCCATGGCTGAAAGACCTGCACACCGGCTCGCCGTGCCGCTTCGAGCAGTCGGGTGTCGAGCGTCTCGCGACCTACTGCGACCCCATGACGATGGCCGTCGAACGAGGCGGCGGGAAGAGGTGCCGTCACCGACTGGTGCGCGCGCATCAGCACGACCTGCCGCAACGCCGGACCTGCGCTCGCTGCGATGTCGGCACCGATGCCGAGTGCGTCGAGCAGCGGCAGATTGCTCGCTGCGATGCACTCGCCGCAGACCTTGCGGCGCGGAAAGGTCTGCTTTTCGATCAATGCCACCCGCCAGCCCGCGCGCGCCAGCAGGATGGCGGCCGACGAACCCGCCGGACCCGCACCGATGACGACTGCATCGTAAGGAATCGACATCACGTCACGGCGCGCCGACTGGCGTCGAAACAATGACTGAACGGGCCGGCACCGTATTCCCGCACGGTCCAGCCGGTCTCGAACGACTGCCAGGTCGCGGTCAGTTCATCGTCGCGGAAGCCGGCATGCACGCTGAGGACGGCATCTTCGCGGGTCACCGCATTGGCGCCGATGAGACCGGTCAGGTGCGCAGCGACCAGTGCGAGCCGGCTGCGCCGCGGCTCGCAGGCGAACAGCCGGTCGCCCCGGGTCGCGATCGCGCGCAGCACCGACCGCAGTTCGCTTCCCTCGAAGTGATGCAGAAACAGGTTGGCGACGATCAGATCCCAGCGCTCGACGATCGGTGCCGATACCAGTCTCGATATTGCGGCCCATTCGAGCACATCGGCGGTGGCGACGTCGGCCTGCCAGCCGAGGCGTGCATAGCCGTCGATCGTCATCGGGTCGATCAGGGCAAGACGATCGAGCAGCGTCAAATGGACGGCGGCATCGACGCGACCGATCGCACCCGCGACCCGCAGCATCAGCGTCCCGTCGCCGGCTCCCAGTTCGAGGACGCGAAAGGGCTCGGGCCGGCGCAGGGCCTGCGACGCGCCGATCGCGTCGCCGACGATCGAGACGGTCCGCATGACGCGATGAACGCGCCGCAAGTCACGGCGCGATCGCATCGCAGCCGGATCGTCGGCCGCGAGGTGGTCCAGCGTCTCGGGCGCGACGACGCGCGGCAGGATCATCGGCGGATCCGCCTGTTGCGAATCACCGCGAACGTCCCGGACCCGTCCGACATCATCGGACCTCCAGCAGAGCGCCATGCGCACTGAACCCCGCACCGAAAGAAGACAGCCACCACCAGCCGTCGGGTGCTCCGTCCGCCAGAGCCGCTTCGAGCACGAAATAGACGAACGCGCTCGACAGGTTGCCGTATTCGCGGAGCATCGCCGCGCTGTAGCGGAAGCAGTTCCGATCAACGCCGATGCGCGCTTCGAGCGCATGCAGTACATCGCGGCCGCCCGCATGGAAGATCCAAGTGGCGATATCGGCGGTCTGCAATCCCGCCCTTCCGAGTACCTTGTCGAGCAGTTGATCCGCGCGCTCGGCAGCGAGCATCGGCACTTCGCGGGTCAGGATGTTGCGCAACATCCCTTCGCGTTGCTCGAACATCAGCGCCGTCCGCTTCGTGACGTCGATGACCGATTCGCTGTCGACCCACGCGATGCTGCGGCCCGCGTCGCCCGGGTCGCGCGACAGGACGGCGGCCCCCGCGCCGTCTCCGAACAGGCAGGCACTGATCAGCACCCCGGGATCGTCGTCCAGATACATCGCGGCGCTGCTGACTTCGACGCATACGGACAGCACCCGGTCGCATTCCCGAGTGGCCAGCAGCGCGCGGCCCAACTGGAGATTCGGCAACGCTGCGGCGCATCCCTGGCCGACGAGGTCGAACGCCCGCACATCGCTCCGCAATCCGAGGCGCTCGACCACATAGCCGGACAATCCCGGACACAGGTAGCCCGTGCAGGTGCTGACGACGATGGCGTCGATGTCTGCGGGCCGGGTTCCGCTAGCGGACAGCGCGCGTTCCGCGGCGGCGCCGGCCAGGGCCGGCGCATGGTCCAGGAAACGTCGGGCGAGCGTGTCCGGCTCGATCGTGAAGACGTCGTCGAGCGAGTCGACCGCGAGGTGCCGCGCCTCGATCCCATTGTCGCGCTGCAGGACTGTGCTCGCGATCAGGTGCGCCCTGACGCTCAAGCGGGCGAACCATGCAGATCTCTGGAAGGCGGCGAGGCACTCGGCCTTGGTGTAGCGGGTGGCTGGAGTGGCAGAGCTGATTCCGCGCAGGTACATGGTCGCCAAGTCGAATGGGAATTGCTGCAGGGTGGCGATGACGTCAACCGTTCATAGCGCCGAACAATAACGCACAGGGCTCCAACGGCTGCGGGCTCGCACAGGTCGTGAACAGCAAAAAGCCCAGCCGAAAAGCTGGGCTTTTGCTTTCTACTCATTTCTGCCTGGCCCGCCAGAGCGGCACCATGCAGCGGCGACCCCGGATCAGCGATAGACCTGCTGGCCGCCGCTAGTCCGCCACTGGTTCTCGAAGTGCGCGGCGTCTTCATCGTTCCTGGCTTTGACTCCCATCAGGATGCCGCCGTTCCTGACGCCTTCCTCATAGGCTTTGACGCGCTCTTCGGGCATGCCCCATCCGACCAGCGCGCCGATCAGGCCGCCGCCCGCCGCCCCCGCGCCAGCGCCTGCGATCGCGGCAGCGATCGGCCCGGCGATGACGAGACCGAGGCCCGGCAATGCGACCGAGGTCCCGATGGCTGCGATCGCCGCTGCGACGGCGCCGATCGTTCCGCCGATCGCCCCGCCTACTCCCGCGCCCTTGGCGGCCTTGTTGCCGAGCTCGGTCTCCTCGCCGGCGTTGGTGAAGTGGCGCTCGCGGGTCTCGTCCGACATCACGAGGTTCATGTCGTCGGTTCCATAGCCGCGCGCATGCGTGCTCGTGTATGCCGCTTCCGCGCTGGTGCGATCGGGAAATAGTCCAGTCACCAGGCGGCCGGCGTTCGGATTGGTTGGCGATGCAGTCGTGGTATCCATCGTGTTCGTCATGAGTTTCTCCAGAGTCTGATTGGGAAGTCGAGCGTTGCGCTCAGGGCTTGTTGGTTTCGGCGTCCGTATTCGTCATGGTCTTGACCTTTCTCTTGGCCTTCGTCGTCTCATGCTTCGTCGACGACATGGCGTCGCTGGCCTTGTCCGCTGCAGAAGGTCCTGTCCGGACGACCGTCGCCGTGTTCCCGTTCTGTACTGCCTTTTGATTCGCCTCGTCGGCGGTCGACTGCGAAACGCCGATCGCCTTAGGGTGGTCGGTTGCCGGGGCAGCGCTTTGCGCCAACGCTCCGGCGCTGGCGCTTGCAATCAGCATGCCCGCTAGATAACGGTTCATAAGCTTCTCCTCGTTTAGCCCGCTGCGACGTGCAGCTCTAGGGAATTCGCAGAGTCGTTTGTTGCATTGATCGTTCTCACCAGAAGTCGACTGTGATCCACGTAGGACCGCGCCGCATCGAGGCAAGCAGGGCGCCGTTCACACAGTGGGTGGGGAGGTCGCCCGCTATTGAAGGGCATTCCGCGAGATAGGTTGTCCTCGTCCACCGAGGACTCTCCATGCCGACCAAGACTCCGACCACGACGTTGAAGGTTCCTTCCAGCAGGTCATCCACGCCCCGACGGCGGTATCGAAGGCGCACTCGTCGACATCGGTGGCGTCCCGTCCAGCTCGTCGTCGACGAACATGACGCGGCCGCCGCAGCCGAGCTTGCGGCGATCAAGAAGGCCCAAGCGATCGTGGCCGTCGCGTCGCTGCAAGCCCCTTCGGGCAAGGGGCCGTGGGAACATGCCATCCATGCCACGCCAAGCACGGCGAGAAGAACGGCGTCGTGCTGGACACTAGCGATTTCATTCACATCAAGCCGGAGGGATTCGCGAAGTCGAAACTGAATATCGTCGATCGCGTCGCAGCCGACAGCGACGCGTGGCCGGTCGCGTTCGGCAAGGGATATGCCGTCGAGGCCGCTATGGTCAATGGCAAGCCCGTTTACCGGAAGCCGAAGTGACGCTAGTCCGCCGGAGGCCTCGGCATCGGCTGGCACCGAGGTTGATAGCGTCTTTGAAGACGCCGCCTGCCCGGATCCATCGAAAAACTATCGACTGAAGGTGCGCGCGAGCCGCGCTGTCCCTACGGACCTGACCGACACTACGCATCCCATGCGAAAGACGATCGATGCGTAGCAAGCTGTTCGTGCCCGGCTCCCGCCCCGACCTGTTCGAGAAAGCGCTAGCGGGGCCGGCGGACGCGGTCTCGTTCGATCTCGAGGATTCGGTCCGTCCAGTGGATAAGGAGGGGGCTCGGGCTGCCGTGGTCCGGCTCCTCGACTCCGACGCGGCTCGCCGCGCGCGGCCGATGATGCTGGTCCGCGTCAACGCGCTCGATTCCCCATTCGGTCACGACGACCTCGTCGCGCTGGCCCGCATCGGCATCGCCATGATCAATCTGCCGAAGGTGTCCTGCCGCGACGACGTCCGCGCCGCGATCGCCGTGCTGACGAAAGCGGAGGTCGGCTCGAGCGCGGAGCCGGCTCGGCTGCTCGTCAACATCGAGACGCCTCCTGCTCTCCGCCGTGCTTCCGAGATCGCGGCGGCTGACCCGCGCGTGGCGGGTCTCCAGCTCGGCCTGGCCGATCTCTTCGAGCCTTTCGGCATCGCGCGCGACGACGTCGCCAACGTTCGCAGCGTCCAGCTCGCGGTCCGCCTGGCCGCCGCGGAGGCGGGCGTCTGGGCGGTCGACGCCGCTTACGCCGACGTTGACGACCTCGCGGGTTTTCGCGACGAGGCGCTGCGCGCGCGTCGCTGCGGCTACGTCGGCAAGAGCTGCATCCACCCGAAGCAGGTCGGGATCGCCAACGAGGTCTTCAGCGTCGACCTCGCGGCTCTCGCATTCGCCCGACGCGTCGTGGCTGCCGACGCGGCGCAGGCCACGCGCGGCGTCGGGGCCTTCCTGCTCGACGGACGCATGATCGATGCGCCGTTCATCGCGCGCGCGAAGCAGCTGCTCGACCAGGCAGGACGCGATGGGGCGGTCTGACGGCATGGGCGCAAGCGGGTCGTTCCTACGCATCGCCCGATGCTTCGTCGCCTTGGCGCTGGGCGCTCTGTCGACGCTGGCCATCGCGGACAGCCTCGTGTCGCTCAAGCCGGTGGCATTGCCGGCGCTGGACATCGCCGAGCCGCTTCGCGGAATGGGCCGGCTCGACGGGCGGCTGCTGGCGTTCTCTGCCCGGTCGGCCTGGTGGCTCGACGCGACCCGTGTGCGCTGGAGCGCCTTGCCGCGGAAACCGGACGCCGAGGTTCAAGGGGTCGTCGGCAATGGCGTAGAGCTGTTCGCGATCACGGGGGAGAGCGGCGGCACGCAGCGCGTCGTGCGCCTGCTGGCGCAGGGGGACACGCTGGAGGAGAGGATCCTTCCTCCGTTGCCGCAGCCGCTCACACAGGTCCGCGGTGCGATCCTGAAGGATGTGCTGCTGCTGACCGGCAAGGCTGTCGATGGCGTCCGGATGCTTGCGCAGATCCGCTACGCCGAACCCGCCTCCCGATGGACCGTCTCGCCGTCATGGCCCGGCGACGGCGCGGCCGTGACGCTGGTCGGGCAGTCGTCAGCGCTGTACGCCGTGGTCGACGGCTCCGCAGCGGGATCGGGCGACAGGCTGTGGCGATGGACATCGAAGGACGGCTGGATCGCGCGCGGCCACGTTCCCGGGACGGCGGTCGACGGAGCCGGCGTAGCTGTCGGACAGGCGCACATCGTCTATCTCGTGCGGAAGTCAGACGGGCATGTGCAGCCGATGACGTACCAGACGATCACCGGTGCCTGGGCCGCACTGCCGGGTGCCGAGGCAACGGGAACGCAGATCGCCGCCGCATGGGGCAACGGCCTGGTGTGGATGCACCGGACGATGGGGCACGTCGCGTTCGACGCGGCCGAGATCGAGCCCGGCCGTCCGCTGCTCCACTGGCTCGACTGGGTCGTGATCGTCGTCTACCTGATCGCCATGCTCGGCATCGGGCTGTACTTCTACGTGCGCGAGAAGCGCGCATCCACGTCGGAGTTCTTCGTCGGGGGCCGCAGCATCCCGTTTTGGGCCGCCGGCGTCAGCCTGTACGTGGCCAACACCAGTTCGATCAGCTATATCGCGATTCCCGCAAAATCGTTCGAGTCGAACTGGCAATACATGACGAACAACCTCGTCGCGGTGGTCGGGCTAATGTTCGTCGCGATCTGGATCGTGCCTTTGCTGCGACGCCTGGACCTGATGTCGGTCTTCCAGTATCTCGAGCTCCGCTTCCATCCGGCGATCCGTGTACTGGCCAGCGCGCTGTTCATCGCGGTCCAAATCGGCAGTCGGATGAGCGTGATCCTGTTCCTCCCGGCACTCGCGATCGCCACCATCACCGGGCTCGACGTGGTGTGGAGCATCGTCATCATGGGCGGCTTCACGATCGCCTACACCGCTCTGGGCGGCATGAAGGCCGTGATCTGGACGGACTTCGTGCAGCTTTTCGTCAAGATGGGTGGCGCGCTGTTCGCGATCGGCTTCATCGTCTACAGGCTCAAGGGGGGTTTCGGCGAGCTCCTCGCCGTCGCGGGTGCGGCCGACAAGACGCGCCTGTTCGACTTCAGCTTCGACCTGACGAAAGCGACCGTCTGGGGATTCCTGTTCCTGGTCCTGTTCGACGTCGTGCTCACCTTCCCGAAGGATCAGGTGCTGATGCAGCGAACCCTCTCGACCAGCTCGGCGAAGGAGGCCGGTCGCTCGGTCTGGGCGTTCGCCGCATTGATGATTCCGGGCGGCTTCGTCTTCTATTCGATCGGCACCGCGCTCTTCGTCTACTACCAGGCCAACCCGGAACGGATGAATCCGCTGCTGACGATCGACGCGACGTTCCCGTTGTTCATCGCCGCCGAGTTGCCGATGGGCGTGACGGGCCTGATCATCGCCGGCATCCTCGCGGCCGCGATGGCGACGCTGTCGTCGATCATGAACAGCGTGGCGACGCTCGCATCGGTGGACTTCTACGAGAAGATCCGTCGACGCACCGATCAGGCGCGAAGCGTCCGCTTCGCCGAGTGGATGACCGTGCTCGCCGGATTGTTCGCGATCGGCGCCGCGTTGCTTCTGTCGCGCTTCGACGTGCACTCCCTGTTCGACGTATCGATCGAGCTTGCAGGACTGCTGGGTGGTGGCTTCGCAGGGGCCTACACGCTCGGCATGTTCACGCGGCGCGCGAACTCTCCGGGGGTCGCGATCGGTGTCGCGTCCAGCATCGTGCTGACGACGATCGCGTGGTCGATGAGTCTCGTGCATCCGTACTTCTATCTCGCGATCTCGATCTTCCTGTGCATCGTGATCGGTTATCTCGCGAGCTTGTTGTTCCCTGCGCCCACGCGGTCGCTCGAGGGACTGACGATCTACACGCCCGTGCTCCGGGAGCCTGCGCCGGCGGTCGATATCGTCACGCCGTGAGCTGTCGACCGATCTGGGCACGACACAGCTTGCCGTGAACCCGGGCAGCGGTTAGCCTCGCTGACCCTACCCGGCCGACGTACGCATGGACACCCAGTTTCTCGGCACCTTCGTCATCGTCGTCGACCGCGGATCGATGGCGGCAGCCGCGCGCGTCCTCAACATTACGCCGGCCGCGGTAGCCCAGCAGATCCGCACACTCGAACGCGAGATCGGCACCGTGCTGATCGCGCGGGCCGGCCGGACCGTCAGCGTCACGGAAGCCGGGTCGCGCATCCTGCAACGCGCGCGCGATCTGCTGCGCGATGTCGGCGATCTGCGAACCGTCGCGAACGACTCGGCCACCGCGGGGGAGCTGCGACTCGGCGCAGGGACCAATGCGCTGACCGGCATGCTGCCCGACATCCTGGCCCGCATGGTCGATCGATTCCCGCAGATCCAGGTGTTCATCAAGCCCGGCTACTCGCCCGAACTGCATCGGGCCGTCGAGAGCGGCGAGCTCGACGCGGCCATCGTCCTCGAGGCCCCGTTCGAATTGCCGAAGACGTGCAACTGGACCCTGCTGCGCGAGGAGCCGCTGATCCTGATCGCTCCGCGTGCAATGGCGGGGCGGGAGGCGCACGACCTGCTGGCGACCGAGCCGCTGATCCGTTACGACCGACAGCAGTGGGGCGGGCGCCAGGCGGACCAGTACCTGCGCATGGCCGGCATCGTGCCGCGCGAACGTTTCGAGCTGAACGCGCTCAACGCCATCGCGGTCATGGTCGATCGCGGCCTCGGGGTATCGATCGTTCCCGACTGGGCGCGTCCGTGGCCGGAAGGTTTGCAGGTCGAACGCATTCCGCTGCCGCGCGCTTGCGAGCCGCGACGTGTGGGCATCGTGTGGTCACGCGCGACCATTCGCAGACGCCTCGTCCAGGCATTTCTCGAGGCGAGCAACGATCATGTCAACGACGTACCTCTGCTCGCGACGACGCGGTATCCCGCAGCGCAAGGGCAAGTCACAAAAATTAGGTCCTGAACATAGATCGGCGTGGTTCTACTTCGGTCCGGGTTCGTCCAGACTTCGCGCGTCGCCAGTAGGAGACGCCGTGGCGGCCCGATTCACCGGACGAACAAGGAAACCATGAAAAAAGTCCCGGCCACCGTGTCGGCGTTGCTGCTCGCAGCCTCGTCGACGGTTCTTGCACAGCAGAACGGACCGTCGTCACCTACGCCTCCCGACTCCACGACTACCCCCGAGAAGTCCGCCGCGCCGGCACCGTCGGCGCCGACCTCGTCGGCCCGAACGGCCGAGCCTGCGAAAACCGATGCGACAAAACTGGAACAGGTGACGGTGACGACTGGCCAACGCAATCCGAAGGCCGTGGACAAGATTCCGGGTGCGGTCACGGTGATCACCCAGGAAGAGATCCAGCACACGCTCGCGGAGACCGAAGACGCGACGGCCGTTCTCGCCCGAACGGTACCGGGCTACTCCGAGTCGTCGCAGGCGCTCAGCAACACCGGCGAGAACCTGCGCGGTCGCATCGCGCTGCGCCTCTTCGACGGGATCCCGCAAGGCTCGCCATTGCGCGAGGGCACGCGCAACGCGACCTTCACGGACATGGGCGTGATCGGGCGCATCGAGGTCATCAACGGACCGTCTGCGTCCGAAGGCATCGGCGCGGCCGGCGGCATCATCAACTACATCTCGAAGGTGCCGACGAAAGAGGGCGACGAGTATTCGATCACGACGCGCTACGGCACCCAGTTCCACGACGACAGCGCCGTCTGGAAGATCGGTGCGACGTTCGCACGCAAGGTCGAGAACTACGACTTCCTGGTCGCGGTATCGCATGTCGATCGCGGCATGACCTACGATGGCAACGGCCGGCGCATCGGCCTGAACACAAGCGGCTCGGTGGCGGATTCGAAGGCCGACAACGTCTTCGTGAAGGCGGGCTACAACTTCGGCAGCGACTTCGCGCAGCGCCTGCAACTGTCGCTGTCGGACTTCGACATCAAGGGCAAGGGCAACTACTACCTGGTCGACGGCGACCGGGCGACCGGCACCACCAACACGTCCGAGCGCGGCCAGCCGCTCGGCGCGAAGACGGAGTTCAATCACTTCAAGCAGGCCGCGCTGTCGTATCGCAACGACGAACTGCTCGGTGGCAGTCTGGCTGCCGACGTGTACTACGCCGAGCAGGCCATGCGCTACCCGGCCGAGAACGGGGACGATCGACAGGATCCGTTGATCGCGCCGCTCGGAACGCTGATCGATCAGTCGGAGATCCGCGCGCGCAAGAAGGGCTTGCGCACCTCGTGGTCCCGCCAGGACCTGGGCGTGAAGGGGTTCGAACTGCGCGCGGGGCTCGACCTGACCCAGGACGTCGCCAGCCAGCGCCTTGCACTGACAGACCGGCTGTGGGTTCCACCACTCGACTACAAGAGCGTGGCGCCATTCGTGCAACTGTCGTACGACATCGGTCCGGTGACGCTCACGTCGGGCTTCCGGCACGAGTCCGGACGACTCAACGTCGACGACTACACGACGACCTATTATCGCAACCGCGTTGCGGTGGAGGGCGGTACGGTCGACTACAAGGCGAGCCTGCCGAACTACGGCGCGATCGTGCGGCTGCCGGACGGCTTTTCGCTGTTCACGTCCTACAGCAAGGGCTTCACATTGCCGAACGTCGGCATTCCGCTGCGCAATGTCAATACGCCGGGACGTTCCGTCAGCCAGATCAGCGACCTGCAGGCGGTGATCGTGCGCAACGCGGAGTTCGGCGTGAACTGGCGCAACCGGATCGCCAGTTTCAGCGCGTCGTCGTATCACTCGCAGAGTGCGCTCGGCACGTCGCTCGCGATCGATCCGGTCACGAACGACTTCATCCTCACGCGCACGCCGACGAAGATCCGCGGCATCGAATTCTCCGGCGATCTGCTGGTCACCAGTGACGTCAAGGTGACCGCGCTGTACTCGCGCATCAAGGGCCGCTCCGCGAGCACCACCAACGGGCCGATCGACAAGGACCTCGGCGTCCTCGACGTCAACCCGGACAAACTGGGCGGCACGGTGGCGTGGAAGTTCCTGGCGAACGCGGATGTGACGGTCGGCGCGACCAAGCTCTACTCGCGCAGCATCAACGAGGGCACGTCGAGCGAGGAGAAGACTCGCGGCTACACGCTGTACGACATGAGCGCGGGCTACGACGCAGGGAAGTACGGCAAGGTATCGCTCGGCGTCGAGAACCTGACGAACAAGTTCTACATCCTGAGCTGGTCGCAGGTGGTGGGGTTCCGCAACTATTGGGCCGGACGAGGCCGGGTGGTGACTTCCTCCTACACCCTGACGTTCTGATCGCACTGCGCTTCACGCCCCCACCGGCGCGCCTTGCCGCCCGATGCGCCGATCGACGACGATCGGCGTATCGGATCGTCGTCGTGCTGGCCGGGCTCGCGTGGGGGCCGCATGCGCTCGCAGACCGGCCATCGGGCGGATCTGCGGCGCACGGAGCGGAGGCACCGGGGTTCGCCGGCCTGACCGCATTGATGGAGTCGACCACCGCGTCTGGTGGCTATCCGGGCGCCGTGGCGCTGGTCGCGCGTGATGGACGGGTCGTCGCGTTCGATGCCTACGGTTTCGCCGACATCGCGCGGCGCAGGCCGCTGCGACGCGACGCCATCTTCCGCATCTATTCGATGACCAAGCCGATCGCGACCGTCGCCGCGCTGATGCTGGTCGAGGAGGGGCGACTATCGCTCGATGCGCCGATCGAAACCGTGCTGCCGGAGTTCGCGCACCCGCAGGTGTTCGAAAGCGGCACTGCGGACGCGCCGGTCCTGCGCCCTGCGCAACGCGCGATCACGCTACGCGACCTGCTCACGCACACGGCCGGCTTCGCGACGGGCGGGAAGGGCATCGAGGAGCCGACCCGACTCCTCGAGCGCGCGAACCTGCACGGGTCCGCGGACCTCGCGGACTTCGCGCACCGCGCGAGCCGCCTGCCGCTCGCGTCGGACCCGGGTGCGCGTTTTCGTTACGACGGCACGAACATCGAGGTGGCGAGCCGCATGGTCGAGGTCGCGAGCGGCATGTCGTTCGCGGCATTCCTGCGCAAGCGCCTGTTCGAGCCCCTGCACATGCGCGATACCGGATTCGTCGTGCCGCCCCGCCAGCGCGGGCGCGTCGTGGACCTGCCCACGCGCGACGCCGAGGCTACGCTGGTGCGCGTGCACGAACCGAGCGCGCTTCGACCCGGTGTGTCACTGCAGCACTATACGAGCGGGGCAGGTGGCCTGTATTCGACCGCGAGCGACTATCTGCATTTCTGCACGATGCTGCTCGACGGAGGCCGTTACGATGACACGGTGCTGCTGTCCAGGGAAACCATCGCCGCGATGATGAAGGACCAGTTGCCGACCGGCGTGTCGCCAGGTGCTCTTCTCAATCCGGGCGAGTCGTTCGGTTTCGGCGGCTACGTCGTCGTCGACCCCGCTACGAGACCGCGTCCCGGATCGACCGGTGCGTGGGGCTGGTCCGGGGCCGCATCCACCTATTTCACGATCGATCCCGGCAAACACCTGATCGCCATCCTCTTGATGCAATACCTGCCGCGCAACGACGCCGAAGACCTGCCGAAGGTCAGCGCGCGTTTCTACGAAACCGTCTATCGGGCACTCGAGCCATGAACGCGCCGCCGTCCGGCTCCGTGCTCGTCGTAGGCTCGGCCAATCTCGATTACGTGGTGCGAGCAGCGCACGTGCCGGCCCCGGGCGAGACGGTGCTCGGCCGCGACTTTGCGACCTTTCCCGGCGGCAAAGGTGCGAACCAGGCGGTCGCTTGTGCGCGCGCGGGCGACGCGACGACCCGTTTCGTCGCCGCCTTCGGAGACGACGACGCTGCGAGGCCGCTGGTCGCCTCGTTGATCGAGGCCGGCGTGCAACTCGTCGCCGTGCGCATTCCCGATACGCCGACCGGCACCGCGTTCATCTGCGTGTCGGACACCGGCGAGAATGCGATCACCGTCGCTCCCGGCGCGAACGACTGCCTCGCTCCGGACCATCTGCCATCGCTCGCCGACACCGGCCATCTGCTGATGCAGCTCGAGACACCGCTCGCCACCGTGCAGGCGTTCGCCGAAGCCGCACGCGCCGCAGGCGTCGTCGTCGTTCTCAATGCGGCGCCGGCGCAGGTCCTGCCGCGCGCGCTGCTCGCCATGGTCGACGTCCTCGTTGTCAACGAAGGGGAACTCGACACTGTCGCGGGCAGTGGCGGGACGATCGCCGAGCGCATGGCGCGCGTGCAGGTGCCCACGGTGGTGACGACGCTCGGGGCGCGTGGCGCCTGCGCGCGCACGCCCGATGGCTGGCTGATGCAGGCGGCCTGGCCGGTGGATGCGATCGACACGACGGCGGCCGGCGACACATTCTGCGGCGTGTTCGTCGCGGCACGCGCGCGCGGCGACTCGATGGCATCGGCCCTCTGCGAAGCGACGGTCGCCGCCGCGCTCGCGTGTACGCGTCCGGGCGCCCAGGCCAGCGTGCCGGCGCGCGGCGAGGTCGAACGTTTCGCCGCGACCGCGTCGCCGGTCGCGTCGGCGACGCTCGCCGCGTACTGCGGTATCGACACGAGCCAGGCATGAGCGACGAGGGTCTCTATTTTTCTGCGCCCGACGACATGCCGTCGCAACCCAATAGCGTGAAGTTCTCGCATGTCACGACGGGTCGCTATCTGCCTGCTCCGGGAAAGCCGCCGGGCTGGCCGTTCGCCGAGATCGGCGAATGGACCATCGTGGTGGACGAACAGGTCGCGGCCGACTGGATCGCGAGCCTGCGCGCGTGGCGCGAAGAGCATCTCGTGCGCATCGGCTATGACGATGCCGCCTATCGCCGCCCCGAACTCGCCTGGTCGCAGCGCAACTTCGTCCACGTGCAGACGATGGTCGAGGACCGTTACCTGTTCGATGTCGACCGCGGCGTGTACACGGTGGACCGCTACCTCGACGACTTGGAACATCGCTACGGCGGCGTCGACAGCGTGCTGCTCTGGTACGTCTATCCGAACATCGGTATCGACGATCGCAACCAGATCGACCTCGCGCACGACCTCCCCGGGGGAGTGGATGGACTGCGGGTCGCGATCGATGCGTTCCACCGCCGCGGCGTCCACGTGTTCCTGCCGACGAAGCCGTGGGATCTGGGCACGCGACCGACCGGCCGGCGCGACTGGTACGCGATCGCGGCAGTGGTGAGGGCTACCGGGGCCGACGGTCTGAACGGCGACACCTACAACGGCATGCCGCGCGTGTTCTACGACGCGTGCGATGCGCTAGGGTGCCCGGTGGTGCTGCAGCCGGAGTCGACCATTTCCGCCGAAGAAGCACTGATCTGGAACGTGCAGAGCTGGGGCAAGAAGGTGCCCACCGGCGTCGTGCCATCCGTCGCGAAGTGGAAGTGGCTCGAGCCGCGCCACATGATCAACGTCGAGAATCGCTGGGGCCGCGAACGCACCAACGATCTGCAGTATTGCTGGTTCAACGGCGTGGGCTACAACACGTGGGAGAACGTGTGGGGCATCTGGAACGGCCTCACCGAGCGCGATGCCGAGACGCTGCGACGCATCGCGACCGTCTACCGCTTCGTTCCGTCGCTGGTCGTCGCGCGCGAGTGGACACCGTATGCGCCGACCCGCCAGCGCGGCGTCTTCGCGAGCCGCTTTCCCGCCGACGGCCTGACGCTGTGGACGGTCGTGAACCGGCTCGAGTCTCCGGTCGAAGGCGAGCAGCTCGCGATCGAAGCCGCCGTAGACGGCATGCGTTACGTCGATGTCTGGAACGGCCGCATGCTCGACGCGCGCCGCGATCCCGATGGAAGCGATGTGCTGTCGTTCGCGCTGGAGTCACGCGGCTTCGGCGGCTTACTCGCGATCGCGCCGGGGGTCGTGGTCGACGGCCTCGATGGCTTCGTCGCTCGCATGGCCGAGCTCGCGCGGGAGCCGTTGCAGTCGTGGTCTCAGGCCTGGCGTGCGCTGCCGCAGACGATGATGCCGATCGCGCCGTCATCGGCATCGAAGGCGCCCGACGGCATGGTCGCGATCGCCGGTGCCGACTTCGACTTCGTCGTGGACGGCATCGAGATCGAAGGCCAGCTGTGGGAGGGCGTCGATGTGCAATATCCATGGGAAGCGAGTCCGCGTCGCTTCCATCGTCAGCGCCTGACGCTTACGCCTTTCTTCATCGATCGCACGCCGGTTACCCACGCACAGTTTCACGGGTTCGTCACGGCCAGCGGCTATGCGCCGCGAGACGCCCACCACTTCGTCGCCGACTGGCGAGACGGAAAGCCCCAGCCGGGCTGGGAAGATCGACCCGTCACATGGGTGTCCCTCGAGGATGCGCGGGCCTATGCGTCCTGGTCCGGCAAGCGTCTGCCGCACGAATGGGAGTGGCAGTACGCAGCGCAGGGGGACGATGGCCGACGTTACCCGTGGGGCGACGACTGGCGCGACGACGCCGTGCCGACGCCGAATCGCGGTCGCACCGCGACACCGCCCGCGCCGGTCGATGCGCATCCCACGGGCGCGAGCCCGTTCGGTGTGCTCGACCTGGTCGGCAACGTATGGCAATGGACCGACGAGTACGTCGACGAGCACACACGTGCGGCCGTCCTGCGCGGCGGCAGCGCGTACCAGCCGCAGACCTCGCACTGGTACTTCCCGCAGGCTTACCGGCTCGATCAGCACGGCAAGTATCTGCTGATGGCGCCGGGCAGGGATCGTTCGGCCTGCATCGGATTTCGCTGTGTCGTCGATGCGCGCTGAGCATCGGCGCGTAGCGACGCTGGGTGGCCCGTTGGGCGATGCGCTCGAAGCCAGTCGACTCGGTCGCCTGTCGCACTTCATCGTCGATGAAAGCAGCCCGGCGATCGCTCTGTTCGATCCATCCCGGCGGGATACGAATCACGAAGGCGACTGGTACGGCGAGCATGCGGGCAAGTGGCTGTACGCCGCGTCGCGCGCGGCAGCGCGCAGCGCTGACCCCGTCCTGCGCGAGCGCGTGCTCGGCATAGCGAACCATCTGGTCGGCCTGCAGGCAGACGATGGTTACCTGGGTACGTATGCGGAGCCGCGCCGCTTCATGCATCGGCGAGCGGAACCGGCGCCGACCTGGGACGGCGCTCCTTCGATGCGCACTTGGGACGCCTGGACCCACGCCTATCTGGTCAGCGGGTTGCTGGAGGTCCATCGGCATTTCCCCGACCCGCGCTATGTCGTCGCGTGCCGCCGTATCGTCGACCTGTTCGCACGCGTGCTCGAACGCGGCGAGGTGGCGATCACGTCGCTGGGCAACCATCACGGCATGTCCGCGACCATACTGCTCGACCCGGCCGTCGAACTGTTCTTCGCGACCGGCGACACGCGTTATGTCGACCTCGGGCGACGCATCCTCGCGCAGGCCGAGGAAAATCCGCGGCTCGCGCTGCAGTCGCGCGCGGCGGCCGGCGTCGACGCGGCCGACATCGGTACCGGCAAGGCATACCAGTTGTTGTGGAACGTGGTCGGCCTGGCGAAGCTGCATCGTGCGACGGACGATCCGGAACTGCTGTGCGCCGCGCAGAACGTGTGGGAGAGCGTGCACACCTATCACCTGACGCTCGGCGGCGGACCCTGGGGCGGTCTCGGCCATCGCTCGCGCGAGGTCTTCAATGCACCGGGCTTCTTCAGCCCGTCGGGGTACGTCGAGACCTGCTCGGTGCTCGCGTGGATCCAGCTCAATCGCGAACTGCTGACGATCACCGGCGAGGCGCGCTATGCCGACGAGATCGAGCGCTCGGCCTGGAATGCACTGCTCGGCGCGATGGGGCGAGACGGCGAGGACTGGTGCTACTACGCCTACGAGAACGGCCCGCGCGTGCACACCACCTACTGGCGCTGCTGCAAGTCGAGCGGCGCTATGGCGCTCGAGGAACTGCCCGAGCTGGTGTATCGCGTCGTTGGCGGTGGCGAAGTCGTCGTGGATCTCTACGGACCGGGATCGGTCGCGATCGCTTTGTCGCACGGTCGCAAGGTCCGCATCGCGCAGCGCACGCGCTACCCCGACGACGGTGTGGTGCGGTTACGCATCGAGTTCGATGCGGCGACCCCGCTCGCATTCGCGCTGCGGCTGCGCGTGCCGGCCTGGGCAGATGCCTTGACGCTGGCGATGGGCGACGCGCCGCTCGCGGCGGAGCGCGTCGGCGGCTATCTGCGCGTCGAGCGCGTCTGGACGTCCGGCGACGAACTCGTCCTTTCGATGGCGATGCATCCGGTCGCGCATCGGCGGGCCAACACCAATGTGCAGGAGTCGCGCGGCCCGGCCGGCGAAGCCATCCGCCAGACCGTACGCCACGACGATCACATCGCGTTCACGCGCGGTCCGCTGGTTCTCGCGACCGGTCTGGTCGACGGTTATCGACGCGACGAGACCCTGCGCGAGCCGATCGCGATCGACGCGGTGGCCGATGCACCTGACGGTGATGGTGCGATGGTGTCCGTGATCAGCGAGGGTCGCGACACCATCCCGTTCGAACCCTACTGGTCGCTCGGTGGTCGCGAGGACGGCACCTGGCGTCTGACCTGGCTGGCGCTGGCTCCGGACTCGCCAGCCCGTCGATCGGAATGATCGCGCGGCGCTTCGCAAACAATCCGTTGCGCCAGACCATACGTGGGTGATCTGGTTCCGATCGCTTCCCGCCCGCAGACTGCTTCGCCTCGAACGACCGCGTCGACTCCCGAGCCTCCATGTCCGATTCCAGAACGCCCGAAGCGATCCTCGCCGGCAACGGCCCGCTGGCGGACGTACGCGTCCTCGACCTGAGTACCTATATCGCCGGTCCCTACGGCTGCACGCTGCTGGCGGACCAGGGCGCGCACGTGATCAAGATCGAGCCGCCCGATGGGGACAACCTGCGCAACTATCCATCGACGCTGCGCGCGGAGAGCCGGGCGTTCATCGGGGTGAACCGCAGCAAGCGCGGCATGGCGATCGATCTGAAGCAGCCGGAAGGTATCGCGTTGCTGATGCGCCTTGTCCGAGATGCCGACGTGCTGGTTCACAACTTCAGGCCGAGCGTCCCGCGCCGCCTCGGGATCACCCACGAAGTGCTGTCGGCGATCAATCCGCGCCTGATCTATTGCGCCGTCACCGGCTATGGGGACAGGGGACCGATGAAGGACAAGGCCGGCTACGACCAGGTCCTTCAGGCGATGACCGGCATGACTGCATTGCAGGGCAAGCGCGGTGGTCCACCCGAGATCATCTATGGATCGATCGTGGACTATTACGCTGCGGCGCTGGTTGCCGCGGGTGTGTCGTCGGCGCTCTACGAGCGCGCGCGAAGCGGCCTGGGCCAGTACGTCGGGATCTCGCTGCTTCGTAGCGCGCTGACGATGCAGTCGGCTCGCATGATCTGGGCCGAAGGCGAGCCGCTCGATATCGGGCGCGACATGCGATCCGGTGGCGTCACCGGCATCCATCCCGCCCGTGAAGGGTATCTGTACCTGTCGGCCAACACGCCTCGGTTCTGGAAGGCTTTGTGCCACAAGGTCGGCCTGCCCGAACTCGCCGAGGATCCACGCTACGACTCGGTCCGCAAGCGCGCGAACGCCGCGGCCGAAATCGTTCCCCGGATGCATGCGGCTCTGGCCATGCGCACCGCCCTGGAGTGGGAAGTGCACTTCGGTGACGATGTCCCGTGCGCGGCGTCGCGACGAATCGAAGAGATGTTCGACCACCCGCAAGTGGTCGCCGAGGAGATGGTGAGCACGATCGATCATCCTGTGATCGGCCGTTACCGAGGCGTGACCCGCCCGATCACGTTCGGGCGCACGCCCGGACCGCGACCGTTCGCAGCACCTGTGTTCGGTCAGGACACCGATCGCGTGATGCGGGAGGCCGGCTATGACGAAGCTGCCGTGCGAGGCATGCGCGACGGGCGTGCGGTGCGTTGATTGCAGGCGACGTGTAGCGGCTCTGCAGAGCGGCAGGTGCCTTTATGTCGAGCTCGGGCGAAGGCGATCCGCAGGGGCGACGCGCTACTCTTTCGCCGTAGCCTCGTCCACGGTCAGCACCGCCTCGGGTATGGCTTCGAGCCGATCTTTCGGGATCGGCTTACCGCTGACGTCGGAGAGTCCATAGCTTCCGAGCTCGATCTTCTTCAATGCCCGTTCGATATTGCCGAGACGTCGGGTGTCGACGTCATACTTCGCCTGCAGGACTTCCTTCCGGTCCAGTTCCTGCGCCGAGTCTTCGTATTCTTTCGCCTCGTTGCCATGCTCTTCCTGCGTTTCGCCGGCCTCGTTCGCGGCCGCCTCTCCATCGCGCAGAAGTTCCAGTTTCAACGCTTCGAGACGCTTTCGTTGGCCTTCGATGAAGTCTTGGCTCAGAACTTTTTTGTTGGGCATGTGGATTCCAGGATGCTTGGCTTCGGGACGCGAACGACGCATTCGCATAGCAGGACATCGAGCGCATTGCTTGCCTCGCTCGGGTGTGATTGTGATCGCGATCTAGCGCCGAAGTCGACAATCGATGAGCGTTTCGTGGGTGGCCCTCGATCAAACTTCGCTTGTTCGGCCCCGCCGATACGGCCGGGTCGAGGATGGACAGGTTCCTCATCTGCACATCTACGGCCTGGACGATTGCATTGCCGACGGCAGGCCCGGCGAGTCCTGGGATGCGCGGAGAATGTTGCTTCGGAAAGCCACTGGGAGAAGTCATGATAACCACTGCCCGTCATCTGAAAATCGGATTCCTGACTTTCGACGATCGCGATCAGATCGACCCTACCGGTCCGTTCGAGGTTCTCGCCCGAATCCCCACCTCGAACTACCGGTTCTACGGGACGACGAATCAAACGGTTCGCGATATCGCCGGACTCGAGCTCGCGACCGCCGCGCATTTGGCTGTCGTGCCGGCAAGCACGGTGTGATCCGCAGGTCTCGAGAGGCACGTCCCGTCCACGTGCCATACCACTCGAAGGCTCCTTGTGACGCGACGACCCTGCAACTGCAGAAACGACGTCAGTCGGACGTCAATCGAAAAAGGTCGCGTGGTGCAGCAAGGATCTGGTCGCGCTCCACGGCAGAGGGGGCGAGCGCGTCGAGGAACCTGCGATTGCCGGCAAAAGTTTCCGATCGCTCGAAGCCCGTGTGCGGCCAGTCGCTGCCCCACATCAGACGATCGAAGCCGAACGCGTCGCGCAGCCTCGGGTATGCCCGCACTGCGCGTTGCTTGCCGTACGGTCCGCCGCGATACGGAGCCGACAGCTTGACCCACGTTCTTCGCGATGCGCCCAGCGCAAGGACACGTGCGAAGCCCGGATCGTCCTCGTCGACCGGTAGCGCGAAATGGTCGAGAACGACTTCCAGGCCCGCGTCGACCAGTTGATGGGCCAGGATCGCGACATCGGCCGATGTCCGCTGGATTTCGACCGACCACGCTCTCTCGAGCAGCGCTTCGACCAACGGGGTCCATTCCGGTGTGTCGATATCGGGCAACGCCTCACCGATCAGGTTCAGGCGCACGCCGACGATGCCTGCTTCGCCCAGTCCCTGTAGTGCCTCCGGTCCCACGTCCTTGCCGACGACCGCGATACCGCGAAGCCGAGCCGGCGCGCGCGCGAGCATCGCGACCAGATACGCATTGTCCTCGCCGAGAAAGCTGGGCTGCACGAGCAAGCCGTGCGACAGACCGTGCCGATCGAGATGTTCCAAGTACTGCTCGAGTGGGGCGTCGTAGTCGGGCGCATACCGCCGCTGGGGTGCGAGTGGCAGGCCGCGCACGAACACATGTGCGTGCGCGTCGATCGCGGGGAGCGTATTCGTTTCCATGACGAAGGCTCAGGCGCGCGCCAACGCTTTCTCTTCGAAGACCTTGCCGCGCGTCTCCGGCAACAGGAGGATCGCCACGAACACGAGCGAGTAGGCGAAGGCGGCATCGATACCGATAGCGGGGCCGAGTCCGATGTGATCGCTGAGGTAACCGACCAGGACAGGGAAGATTGCGGAGACGATTCGGCCGAAGTTGTAGCAGAAGCCGACGCCCGTGCCTCGCACGCCGGCCGGGTAGAGTTCGCTGAACAGTGCGGCCATGCTGGCCGGGATGCCGGCGGAAAAGAAGCCGAGCGGGAACCCGAGGACGAGCATCTGCCCATCGGTCAGCGGCGCGAAGATGTAGACGAGCACCGTTACGACGCAGGCTACGGCGAAGGCAGCCGCGTTGGCACGCCGGCCGATGCGGTCGCTGAGGATGCCGCTGGTGACGCAGCCACAGAAGAACGCCACGATGATGACGCCGAGGTAGGCGCTGGAACCGAGCACCGAGAGGTGGCGTACCTCACGCAGATATGTCGGCAGGAACGTGGTCAGTGCGGCATATCCGCCGTGGGCCCCGATGCCGAACAGACCGCCCACCAGTGTCGAGCGGATCACGTTGGGACGGAAGATGCCGCCGAGCGTGGCGAGGAACGGCACCGCATGCGTATCCCGGGTGGCGCGTGGTGGTTCTGAAAGGTTGCGGCGGATGAAGAGGATCAGCAGCGCGGGAACGACGCCCACGGCGAAAAGAAGTCGCCAGCCGAGGTTGGGCGGCGCATAGGTGAAGATAATGGCAGACAGGACGACGGCCGCGCCCCAGCCGACGGCCCACGCGCTCTGCACGGCGCCGAGTGCGCGACCGCGATGCTCGGGTCGAATCATCTCGGCCATCAGCACCGCACCGCAGGCCCACTCGGCGCCGAAGCCGATGCCTTGAAGTGCCTTGAGGACGACCAGTTGCGGGTAGCTCGTCACGAACGCGCATGCGAATGTCGCGAGCGCGAAGGTCGCGACCGTGATCTGCAGGGCCTTCACGCGGCCGAAGCGATCGCCAAGCGCTCCGCCGAACCAGCCGCCGAAAGCTCCGAAGAAGAGCGTGACCGAGCCGAGCAGCCCCGCGTCGGCCTTGCTGATCCCGAAAGCGACGATGAGGGCGGGAATGGCGAGGCCGAACATCTGCACATCGAGCGCGTCTAGTCCCCAGCCGCCGAAGCTCGCCCAGAACGTGCGCTTCTCCAGCGGCGAACTTTCACTGTACCAATCGGCCATGCCCTGTCTCCCGGTTTTGTCGTGTTGCCGACGTCATCGAATCTCGGCGTGGTAGCGGAAGCGGTCCGCCGGGCCCCGTGAGCGTCGCCACTCGATCGGTCGCCGCTCGGGATCGAACGCGATGCGCTCGATGACGATCAGGGGGGAGCCGGCCTCGCGTCCGAGAAGGCGCGCCTGCATGCGGTTGGCGGCCTCCACGGTCAATACTTCGTCAGCCGAGGCGACGACCTGCCCGCACCGGTCTTCGTAAAGTGGATAGAGCAGGTCGCCGAATGCGCTCGGATCGAGGTCGAGGAGCGCCTCGAAACGCACTTTCTCCACCCAGATTTCCTCGGCCAGGAGGGGCACCTCGTCGACCAGCCGCAGGCGCGACAGGTTGATGAGCGCCGTACCTTCCTTGACGCGCAGGGCGGAAGCCGCAGCGGTCGGCGCGGCGACGACTTTGCGATGCAGGATGCGAGCCTGCGGAACGCGCCGTTCGCCGGTTTCCGACTGGAAGCGGAAGAAGCGGAACAGCGACGAGTTGAAGCGCGCACGTCGTACGTAGGTTCCGCGTCCGTGCTGGCGCTCCAACAGACCCTCGGCGACCAGGCAGTCCACGGCCTTGCGCACGGTGCCGATCGACAGTCCATGCGTCGCCGCCAGATCGCCCTCCGAAGGAATCGAGTCGCCGGGCTTCCAGTTCTGCGATGCGATCTGTGCAGCGAGATGGTCCCGCAACTGCTGATAGCGCGGCAGGCGGTCGTCGTGAGAACTGGTGAGTTGGTTCATTAGATAACTATATGTCTCTGAACCAACCCTGCCTATCAGGTTTAATCAGGAGTTGTCGGCGAAGCCATGTCGAGCCGGTCCGAGGACGACGGCGCATTCGACGCGCGCCTCGCCATCCGCAGCAGGTCGATGTCACAACCGCCGGAACGGTAACTGGCCGCGCCAATAGCGCAGGACCAGCCAGCCGCCCAGAAGGCCGCCCAGATGAGCGAAGTGCGCCACGCCGGCCTGCGTGCCGGTCACGCCGAGCGTCAGTTCGACCACGCCGTACAGCGTGACGAACAGCCACGCCGGCATGGGAATGGGCGGCAGCAGCGGAACGATCTTCCGATGCGGGAACACCATGGCGAAGCCGATCAGCAGACCGAAGATCCCTCCCGATGCGCCGACCGTCGGCACGTTGCTGCCGAGGACGTAGGAGACGACCAGTTGTACCAGCGCGGCGACCAGCAGGCTGACGGTATAGAACACGGCCATTCGGCGGGGACCCCAGATGCGTTCGAGATCGGAGCCGAACAGCCACAGCCCGTACATGTTGAACAGCAGATGCGTGAGACCGGTGTGCACGAAGGCATAGGTGAACAACTGCCACGGCATAAAGAAGCCCGAGGTCGAAGGCCAGAGCGCCAGCCAGCCGATCACGACGGATCCGGCCAGTTGCGACAGCAGGAACACCACGACGTTGGCGATGATCAGGGTGCGGGTCAGGAATGGCATGGCATCTCGGCGGTCAGCGTTGGGCGGTTGGACAACCGTACACCGCCTCGTCGGCGAAATCGGCCGCCCCGTGTGAATGCGTGGCTGCGCGCGGTGCGGCATCACGGCGGACACTCTCGACGCCCGCGTCGTTGCGCACGGACGAGGCTCCGAAGATCCAGTGGCGGGCATGCAGCGCCGAGAGGGTCGAACGATGCCCGATGCGGACGACCGTGGTCGCCGGACACTGCGTCCGCAAGCGGTCATAGAGGTCGCGCTCGGCCGTTTCGTCCAGAGCCGAGGTCGATTCGTCGAGCAACACCCGATCGGGACGCTGCAGCATCACGCGGGCGAAATGCACGCGTTGCTGCTCGCCGGGGAGAGCAGGGCGGTCCAGCGTCGCCGCTGGTCGAGCTTTCGGGCATGTCGATGCAGACCGGCCAGCAGCAGGACCCGATCGAAGGCCGCCTCGGAGAAGCGGGCCGCGTCGAGCGGATACGGGAGCGCGTCCCGCAGCGTGCCATCGGGCAGGTAAGGGCGTTGCGAAACGAACATCAGATTCGCTGCGGCGGGGAGTTCGACGGACCCGCTGCCGTCACGCCAGATTGCTGCGATGGCACGGACGCAGCAGGTCGTCGGTGACATGCGGTGCGCCAGCGGATGATCGGCGTTTGCTGGAGATACTGGCGGTAGACGGCGGCAACGATATAGACGGTGGCCAGTGCGCAGAACACGCCGATCTGCTTCCAGAACGCGGCGAGGTCGTGTTTCTGGACGGCATCGAAGAAGCGGTTGTTCCGGAGATTGAAGCGCACGTTCAGCCAGACGGCGACCAGCGTCAGCGTGACGACCGCGACCAGCATCGCCCACGTGCGGCGCTCCTTGCGGTCCAGCCAGAAGGAGCTGCTCGGCGCCCAGGCGTCGACGAGAGCGCCTCTGCCGGACCGCGCGGCATCGGACGACGACGGCGTGGCATTGGTTGCGATCACGCCGATCTCAGGCCGCTCCCTGCGGATACAGCGGATCCAGGTCTTCCGTCCTGGTCCGTCGCGCCGCCGGCGCCGGTCGCAGTCCGCCTTCGACGGCGTGCCACAGTGCCGCGCCTGTCCATCGGGATACACCGGTGCCGTACAGACTTCGGTCGAGTTCCATCAGCTCGGCCCGTCCGCCTGTCACGCGGTTCGCCAGATCGCCGAGGCCGCGAGGTGGGTCGGCGGGCCACTCGAGACGCGCGAGTTCGAGCAGCACCCTGGCGGCGACATGCGACGCATCGGATGTGCACGCATCGCGCAAGGCGCGCATCAGCGTGGCCCTGCGCGGTGCCGCGACGACCTTGGTGTCGTCCGGGCCGGCCTTCGGCGAATGCGTCCGGCGACGACGAAGCGCGTAGGCCAGGAGCACGGCCAGCAGCGCCAGCGATGCCGAGACCACGACCCATTCGCGAGACCTCCCTCCATCCGCCCGTGGGACCAGGACGGCGCTCGCTGGCGATCCGCCCGTCGAAGACGCAGCCACGGCAGGAACAGCGCTTGACGCACCGGAGGCGCCCGCAGCCGCCTGGAGGTGGAAGCCCGGCAGGGTGGCGTGGCGCTCGGCGTTGTGCTGGACATCCCACCATGCCAGGTCGAGCGCCGGTATGTCGACCGCGCCCTCCCGTGTCGGAATGTAGGTCACGCTCTGCTTGCTGCTGCCGTAGATCGACTGGCCGTCGGTTCGACTTTCGTTGATCGGCGAGTCGGGGTAGGCGCGCGCATTCGCCGGTGAAGCGATCGCCACCGACGGGATCTGCGATGCGGCCAGACCCTTCGCCTCGATCGTGATCACGCGTGTGACCGGTTCGCCGACCTTGAGCGTCGGAGCGCCGCCGGCCCAGCTGTCCTGGAGACCCACTTGCTCCGCGGGCAGCCAGCCGCCCTGGATGCCGGCCGGTCGCGGTTTCACCGCCAGCACCACCGGGCGGCCTTGTGACGAGATCGCGCGGGTGTCGCTGCCGAACGAGGATCCCGGCCCGAACGCCGCTTGCAGATCCGGCATGTCCGGCATGTTGGCGAACGGCGCGTCGGCGAGCATCCTGGAAAGGGTCTCGTCTTGCGACGCTGCGTCGCCGGACCGCGCGCCCTGGACCGCCTGGGTCCCGCGGAACGTCGGAGCCATGATGACGAGTTCACCGCTCTTCTCGGGAGCGATCGCATAGTCACGCTCGATCACGTGGTACGGACGGCCATCGCGCGTCGCCGTGTAGCGTCTGTCCGGTCCCAGCTGCTCCACGACGGCGTTTGCCGAAGAGGGCGCATCGAGCTGCGAAGGCGTGACGGTGTCGTCGTAGAACAGGCGGACCGTGTAGGGGACCTGCTGCTGGACATACGGCGACCGGCTCGCCGCGCTCACGTCCGCCTCGACGAACGCGTGCCGTGCATCGGCGGCCTGCTGCGCGGGTGAAGCCTGCGCGACGTTCAGCTCGATCGCCGCGGTGCGATCCGACCCCACCGCGATCGATGGGACTTCTATCCGCCCGGGGTGCTTCGGCTGCAGACGGATGTCCCATCGCAGCCGGTCGGATCGGTGACCGTCGACGATCGTCGTTTCGCTGCCGCTGCTGGAGCCCAGCACCTGGAAGTCCCGTTGCAATGGCGTCAGGTCGGGCTGTGCGCCGCCGGAGGTCGCATCGCCGGTGATGCTGAGCGTGATCGACTCACCGGGCGCTGCCACCGAGCGATCGATCGTGGCCTGCACGGCAGCATCGGAGACGAGCGGCACGCCGAGCGCGCACAGGGCTGCGATCGCAACGGCGCAACGTCGCCTGGCTCTGCGGTGATGTTGAATGGACATGGTCGTACCTCGTCGGGGCGGTCAAGAATCACTGGACGTGGGTTGCACGGCCGCATGGATCGGGCTATAGGTCATCGGACGGGTCCTGCTGTCGATGCTGGCGATACTGGTAGAGGAATTTGCGCCGCAGGAGGCCGCCCGGATCGTCCGGTATGCGCCGCAACCATTGCTCGGCGGCCAGTCGCTCCTCGCTCTCGAGCGGCTGCGCCCGACCGGAGGCTCCCTTCGTCGCCGGTTGCCGATCGCCCTGCGGACCGGCGGCGCGATCTGCCTGACCCGCCTGTCCCGTGTTCGCAGGGGGATTGGCGCCGGACCCCGTGTCGTGACCGGACTCGTCGAGCCGCTTCACCGCTTTCGCGAACTGATCGCGTGGACCCGAAGGCGTCGTCCGGGCGCCTTCCCCGGATCGTTGCGCGGGCGATGAGGGCTGCGCCGACCCTGGTGCCTGTGACTCTTGTGCCGTCGACCCTTGTGCCTGTCGCTCGGCCTTCGATGAAGCGACGCCGCCTTCCGGAGGTGAACCTGCCGATGCACCGTGCTGGTCCGCGCCGGCTTTCCCCTGGGTGGGATGCGGCTGCGCCTGCTGCTCCGCGGCCGGTGGCGAGGTATCGCCCTGACCCTGCCCCTGGCGACGATCGTGGCCTGCGTCGCTGCCCTGGCCACCGGCCTGCTGTTGCCGCCCATCGTCGCTCTTCGACGGATCGCCGTCCTTCTGCTTCTGGCCTCCGCTACTGCCCTTCGCGGCGCCGTCCTGCTCCTTCTGGCCGTCTCCAGCTTTCGGCGACCCGTTCTTCTGCTGCGCTGGCGGCTGGCTCTTCAGGAGCGCCTCGACAGCCGCCTTGTTGGCCCGGGCATCCTGATTGACGGGGCGCTCGGCGATCGACTTGTCGTACGCGGTAACGGCGTCCTGGTAGCGACCCTGCCGGGCCAGCGCATTGCCGCGGTTGTAGTCCGCATCCGCACCGCGCGCATGGGAGAAGGCGTCCTGCGCACGCTGATAGTCGCCCATCCTGTACGCGGCGCTGCCACGCAACGCGGGGTCGTTCGCGTCGGCCGCCGCCTGCTCCGCTTTCGCGTAGTCGCCGCCGGCCAGTGCGTGCGCCGCCTGCTGGTCCGGGCGTTGCCAGACGTCGCTCCACGTGGCCGCCTCGGCCGACTGCAGCGGAACCGCTATCGCCGCTGCCAGCGTGAAACCCAGCAGCCATCTGCGCCTGAAGGCCAGTGCGGCAAGCGGCAGCAGGAAGAGGATCAGCACCGGGCCCTGTTCCTTCCAGGCCGCTGCCTTCGCGGCTACGGGCGTCCGTTCCACGGCCTGGCCGGAGCCCCCGGAAGCCAGCAGTGCGCGCAGTGAGTCGCCGTTGTCGCTGATCGTCCGATAGGCCCCGCCACCCGCCGTCGCCACGGACCGCAGTGCGACCGCATCCAGTCTCGATACCAGGACGTTGCCCGATGCATCGCGCTGTCGAGTGCCGCTCGCTGCGGCGCTGGGCGCGCCCGCTTCCTTTCCGATGCCGAGAACCGAAACGGTAAAGCCGTCGCGGCGCAGGTCGGCGGCGGCCCGATCCGTCGCGTTCGCACGACCGGGATCGACACCGTCGGCGATCAGCAACACCTGACCGCTCGTCAAACCGGCCTGGCGCAGCAGTTCCCCGGCCTTCGCCAGGCCCAGATCGGCCCGGTTGCCTTGCTTCGGCATCAGATCGGGTTCGAGGACCTTGAGCAGAGAACGGATGGTGTTGCCGTCGCGGGTCAGAGGCGCCACGGTGAAGGCAGCGCCGGCATAGGCCACCAGACCCGTCTGTCCTTCGGTGGCCTGCGCCAGCACGTCCTCGATCTTGTAGCGTGCGCGGACCAGCCGCGAGGGCCGCAGATCATCCGCGTTCATCGACGTCGACAGATCGAGGATGACGACGCGCGCGGCCGTGCTCTGGAAGACCGGCTGTGGCCGGCGCTCCCAGGTGGGGTCGGCCAGGGCCAGCGCGGCGATCAGCCAGCCGGCTCCGAGCAGCCAGGGGATCTGCGGACTCGCCCGACCGGATCGGCCGACCTGGAGCAAAGGCATCAGGCGCGCCTCCACGACGTTCTGCCAGGCATTCGCGCGGTCGCGACCGGAGATCGCGCGCACGACCAGCAGCCCGAGCGGCAACAGCGTCAGCAGCCACCACGGATGGATGAAATGGAAAGTGTCATGCATGACGAGTCCTCCCGGAACGGGCGTCGGGAACTAGGCCCAGCGCCGCAACGGCGATCGCGGCGCTCAGCAGGAGCGCGGCGCCGAGTGGCCAGAGGTAGAGCTCCTCCACCGGCCGCCAGCTCTGCACGTCCTTGGCCTTCGGCTCGATCCTGTCGATCAGGCCGTAGACCTGTGCGAGCGAGGCGACGTCCGACGCCCTGAAGTAACGTCCGCCGGTCTTCTGAGCGATCGCCTTGAGCGCGTCCTCGTCGAGGTCGCTGTCGCTCGCCTGCAGCATGCCGAACGGGCCGCCTGTCGCGGACGGATCCGCGCCGACTCCGATCGTGTAGATGCGCACGCCCTCCTGCGCCGCGAGGTCGGCGGCCTTCAACGGGTCGACGGTGCCCGCGTTGCTGGCACCGTCGGTCAGAAGAATCAGCACCCGATTGCCGGCGGGTTCGTCGTGCAGGCGCTTGATGGCCAGACCGATCGCGTCGCCGATCGCGGTCTGTTGACCTGCCAGCCCGATCTGCGCCTCGTCGAGCAGCGTGAGCACGGTCTTGCGGTCGAGCGTGAGCGGCGTCTGCACGTAAGCCTGGTCACCGAACAGGATCAGGCCGAGACGGTCACCGATCCGACGCTCGATGAAATCGCCCGCCACCTTCTTCACCGCGGCGAGGCGGCTCACGTCGCTCCCGCCACTGCGCATGTCGGGTGTCTGCATGGACCCGGACAGGTCGACTGCCAGCATGATGTTGCGACCGGTCACCGGCAGATGAACGGTCTCGCCGACGTGCTGCGGCCGCGCGGCGGCGAGCACCAGCAGGATCCACGCCAGTGCGGCGATCACCAGACGCGTCCGATGCACGCCTCCGGGACGGCGCGCGGATGCAGACTGCAGGGCACCCGGGAATGGAAATCGCAGTCCGGCGCGGGAAGGCTCGGGCGCGGCAGGCAGCCACAGCGCCACCAGCAACGGCAGTGGCAGCGCGGCCAGCAGCCAGGGCCAGGCGAGTTGGAAGGTCATGCGGTTCTCCCGAGATTGATCCGGACCCATGCGCGGATCAGCGTCATCAGCGCGTCCACGTCCAGATCGGTGGGAAGCGCGCGCTGGTAAGGCACACCGAGCAGCACGCGTCCCGGGCCATCCACGAAGCGACCGTCACCGCCGGAGGCGTCGAGGAAGCGCAGCCAGGCGCTGCCCGTCAGTGACGCGACCTGACGGCGCGGAAAGCGTGCGAGCGCGATCTGCCGGAGCAGCGCCGAGATGGACGCGAGTCGCTCCGGCGTCCGGTCGGCCCTGAAGCCGGCTTCGAGCGCGACGAGGGTCCGCATCCCACGCCGCTCGCGTGCGCGAACACGATGACGCCGCCACCCGAAGAACGCGGCGCCGCCGATCAGCAACACCAACAGAGCCGCGACGACCCACCAGCCCGGCGCCGGAGGCCAGAAAGCCGGGGCGGCGGGCAGATGGATGTCGCGCAATTGCAGCGCCGGCTGGGTGGCGATGTTCATGCTGCAAGCCTCGTCGTCGAAGGGCGAACGGCGCCCGACGGGAACTGCCTGCGGAGCGCTTCGGTGACGTCCTGTTCGGTGGAGAGCCGGACGAGAGGAACGCCGTGGCGCCGCATGATCGTGGCGACGGCCCGGTGGTGTCGGGCGAAGTGCTCCTGGTAGGTTCGGCAAACGGCTGCGGACCGGGTATCCAGGACGGCCCGGCGCCCCTCGGATTCGACGTCGTAGAGAGCCGGCGGCGGCGGCGCGTCTTCCAGCGGATCCACGATCTGCACGGCGACCACGTCGCCCTGGCGTCGCAAGCGCAACAACAGCTTGTCGCTGTGCTCGTCCAGGCCGTAGAAGTCACCGATCAGCAGCGTCAGGGTGCCGGGTCGGCTCACGCGACAGAGCCTGTGCATCGCCGCGTTGAGTGCCCCCGCATCGGCACGCGCGTCGATCCCCACGCGAGGGTCGGTGTGCTGCACCACCTGACGGATGAGTGCCAGCGCGCCGTGCCGACCACCGCGCGGATGGAGCTCGCATCGCTCGCCGTTGGAGAGCACCGCGCCCACGCGATCGCCGCCGTCAACGGCAGCCCAGGCGAACAGCGCTGCCGCGCGGGCGGCGGCCACCGACTTGAATTGACGCCGCGTGCCGAAGAACATGCCCGGATTGAGATCGAGGAACACGACGACGGGACGCTCGCGTTCCTCTTCGTAGATCTTGACGTGCGCGATTCCGGACCGGGCCGTGACGCGCCAGTCCATGCTGCGTATATCGTCCCCGGCGACGTAGCCGCGCGACTCGCGATAGTCCATGCCCCGACCGCGAAAGCGCGAGACGTGCTCACCGTTTCGGGCCGCGCGCGCCGCACTGGCCGGCTTGAGCCCGATCGCGCCGCCGTGCGGCTGCAATGCAATCAGGTCCTGTACGCTGGCCCAGGTCCCCGGGTTGAGGGCGGCCTGCGATGCAGACGCCATCGGCTCCGGTTCGCGCGCCGGCGTGGCCCGCTTCCAGAAGCGGAACGGGTCCATGTCAGACCACCGGCACGAGCTGGAGCAGTTCGCGCACGATCGCATCCGGCGTGACACCGTCCGCTTCGGCTTCGAACGACAGCAGGACGCGATGGCGAAGCACGTCGCCGGCAATCGCCTGCACGTCTTCCGGCGTGACGTAGTCCTTTCCTTGCAGCCAGGCGCGGGCGCGTGCGCAGCGGTCGAGCGCGATGGTCGCGCGCGGGCTGGCACCACAACTGATCCGCCGCACCATCGCCTCGCTGTAGGGTGAAGGATGGCGCGTGGCCATCACGAGTTGCACGATGTATTCCTCCACTGCCTCGCTCATGTGGATGTCCAGCACCTGGCGGCGTGCATCGAGCACCTGCGCCGTCGTCAGGTGCGGTACGGGCAGCGGCCGATCGTCGGGCGATCGCGCCGCCTGGCTGCGTGCCAGCTTCAGAATCGCGCGCTCCGCGGTCACGTCGGGATGGCTGATCCGGACATACAGCAGGAAGCGGTCGAGCTGCGCTTCGGGCAACGGAAACGTGCCTTCGTGCTCGATCGGATTCTGGGTGGCCATCACCATGAAGGGTTGCGGCAACGGATAGGTGTTGCCGCCCACCGTGATCTGATGCTCGCCCATCGCCTCGAGCAACGCCGACTGAACCTTGGCCGGTGCACGATTGATCTCGTCGGCGAGGATGAGGTGATGGAACAGCGGTCCGGGCTGGAAGATGAACTCACCCGTCGCGGGCCGATAGACGTCGGTGCCGGTCAGGTCGCCGGGCAGCAGGTCGGGTGTGAACTGCAGGCGACGGAAATCGCCCTGCAGCGACGCGGCGAGCTCCTTGATCGCAGTCGTCTTGGCGAGACCCGGCGCCCCTTCGACCATCAAATGGCCGTCCGCCAGCAGCGCGATCAGGAGACTGTCGACCAGATGCTCCTGGCCGAAGATCCTTCCGCGCAGATGCTGGCGCAGGTTCTTGAATGCGAGATGGTTGGTATTCGCCGTAGCGCTATCGGGGGCGAGTGCTAGTGTGCTCATCTTGATGACTCCATGTCGTCGGCGACGGCGCCGGGGCTGGACGAGACGTCCGCATGAAGTCATTTCACAGCGCGATGCTTAGGCGATTCTTAAGGCGCCTCGCGCACTGGAACTCTCGATCGGCCCACCATCGAACGGATGCGTTCGATCTCGATTGCGTGGATGGTCTGGTCGAAATGGAGATAGGCCCGTGCGCTTACTGCTGGTCGAGGACGACAGGATGATCGGCGAAGCCGCTTGCGACCTGTTGCGCGCCGAGCGATATGCCGTCGACTGGGTGCAGGACGGTGAGATGGCGGAGACGGCGTTGCACGCGCAGACCTACGATCTCGTCCTGCTCGACCTCGGCTTGCCACGACGTGACGGCCTGAGCGTGCTGCGTTCCCTGCGTACCCGCAAGGTCCGGATTCCCGTGCTCATCGCCACGGCCCGCGACTCGGTCCAGCAGCGCATCGAGGGTCTCGATGCCGGTGCCGACGACTACGTGCTGAAGCCTTACGACCTGAAGGAACTGCTCGCACGCATCCGCGCCATGCTCCGGCGCGCCGCGGGTCGGGCCGAGCCCGTCTACGAGCATCGGGGCGTAGCGATCAATCCGGTGACGCGTGAAGTCACCCTCGACGGGAATCCCGTGACGATCTCTGCGCGCGAATGGGCGGTGCTCGAACCGCTGATCGCGCGTCCCGGCCTCGTGCTGTCGCGCAGCCAGCTCGAGGAGAAGCTCTACGGCTGGAAAGACGACATCAGCAGCAATGCGGTGGAGGTCTACGTGCACGGCCTTCGCAAGAAGTTGGGCGCCACGCTGATCCAGAACATCCGTGGCGTCGGCTATCTCGTTCCCAAGGCCGACCCGTGAATCTGTCGCG
>JBDTIS010000127.1:0-17356 GCA_039936235.1 Burkholderiaceae bacterium
GGCGACGAGCAGCGCGCTGCTCGCCGGCTCCGGCACAGCCTGCGTCGGCGGATCGCCGGGGACTTCGGCCGCCACCGGATACCGGGTACCCGATGCGGACGTCATGGTGATGCCGTCGATCAGTCGACCGCTGGTGTCGTAGGCGAAGACGCCCGTCAGGATCGACGTATTCTCGAAATGTGCGGCCGCGTAGAACGCATACGGGCCGCCGCCCTCGTCGTATCCAGAAGAGGCGACCACGTCAGACGAGACGGTCAGGTCGATCGGCTGGCCGAAGAAGAACGGCAGGTTCGCTATCGAGTAGACGCCCGCGTTCTGGATGAACAGGTTGCCGCTGCCTTGCCGGTTGCCCGTCGTCGCGGTCTGCACGTCCATCTGCATGTTGGCGGAGGCGCCGCGGTAGCCGCCCAGCGCGGTGGTGCCGCTGATGGTCCACTCGAGCGTCAGATGACCGAAGCCGGATCCGCCCCCGAGCGTCAGGAGGTCTCTCATGATGCCGCGCGCGGAGGCGTTGACGCCGCCCGATTCCCCGACGGCGGCAAGGCCATGGCCGGCCGCGGCCGCGTAGCCATGAAAGACCCCGTAGTCCTGGTACACCCCCGCGGCGCTGCCGCCGAACGCAACTCCCGCCCCACTACCGCGGCCGCTGCCGCCCGGAATCGATGCGGGCGCGCCCTGTCCAGGATCGTCACCGCGGACGCAGGTGTTGCCGACGATCTGCCCGTCGCTCCCGGTGAGGGTGCAGACGCCCGCCGCTGCCAGCAGCGACGCATCCGCGACCGCCGGCAGCGCCAGCCCGATCGCGATTCCCGCCATCGCGATCCCCTTCGTCGCGAACGACGCCTTCCGATGAATGTTCATGTCGATACTCCCTGAAGCACGAAACGGTGTTCGTGCATTCGATGCCTGCCAGTACCCGAAAATTGCGAAGATCGAAGCGAGTGCGACGCGAACGACGGTGCGGGTTCGGTCGCGCGCGCTGAAAACGATGTCTTGCAATGGGTTACGCGAAAGGCCCGGCAATCCGGACATCGGCGGTTGATTTTTTTTCGCGGAGTGCTCGATGCGCGGCAAGCGCGAGCGCTGGCGCTGCGCACGAACATGAACGGCGGCAAGACCGGGTAACGCCGTTGCCGCCCGAAGCGACCGAACGATGAATGGCGGCGACCCTAGATCCGCGGTGGATACTTCCCGCCATCGCGATTGTCGTATCGGCCGACGTGATGCCAGGCTCGGCCCGGGCCGCGGGTAATCCCGATCTGGGAATCGGCGATCAGCAGCGTAAAGTGCGTTCCAAGTAGATCGGTCTAGTCGAAACCTACGGGGCAACCATGGCGGACGAGTGCGGCGAGGTGAGAGGAAGGGAAGCCAAGGTGCGGGCGCGTGCCCATACGCGCGCACTGATCGTCCGGACCGGCACCGCGTTGTTGACGGAAAAGAGTTATGCGTCCGTCGGCATCGACGAAGTCCTCGAGCGGGCGGGTGTGTCGCGCGGCTCGTTCTACCACTTCTTTCCCAGCAAGGAAGCGTTCTGCCAAGCCGTGATCGACAACTATGCGGACTACTTCGATCGCAAGTTGCGTCGCCTGCTCGGCGATGCAACCGTAAGTGCGGCTGCGCGTCTGCAGAACTATGTCGACGAAGCGTCGCGCGGCGTCGAGAAGTTCGGTTTCACGCGCGGCTGCCTGATCGGCGCGCTGAGCCAGGAGCTCGGCGCGCACAGCGCCGTCTTCCGGCCGAAGCTCGACGCGGTGTTCGCCAACTGGCAGCGGCACGTGGCCGACTGCCTGCGCGATGGCGTCGCGGCGGGCGAGCTCAGCCGATCGCTGGATGCAGAGCGCACTGCCGAATTCTTCTGGTACGGCTGGGAAGGCGCATTGATGCGGATGAAGCTCGACCTGTCTGCCATGCCGCTGCGTCGCTTCGGTCGGCACTTCATCGATGCGTTGCCGCGGCCGGCGCGACGTGCTGCAGCGATGTCGCACGTCGGCGACCGGTCACGCAAGCCTACGTCGGCCCCGGAGGCAGCTTGAACATCGCACGTGCATTGTTGAACCGGGCGCGCATGGTTCCCGAGGCACCAGCCATCACGCAGGGAAGCATCACCCTGAACTACCGCGCTTTCGCCGACCGGGTGTCGCGTATCGCCGCGTCGATGCGCATGACGCTGGCGCTCGCACCCGGCGATCGCGTCGCCGTGTTCATGGAGAACCGCATCGAGGTATTCGAGACGATGTTCGCCGCCTGGGTCGCGGGCCTGTGCATCGTCCCGATCAATGCCAAGTTGCACCCCCGCGAAGTCGCCTACATCGTGACCGATTGCGCGGCGCGCGCCCTCTTCACGACAGCGGAGTCCCTCGAGCCCCTGCAGGAAGCGATCGGGGGGACCGCGCCGTTGCTGGTGGACGTCGACTCGGACGTATACGAGGCGCTGATCGCCGGCGATGCGCTGGACTGCAGCGACGTGGCGATGACCGATCCGGCATGGATCTTCTACACCAGCGGCACGACAGGGCAGCCCAAGGGCGCCGTGCTGTCGCATCGCAACTTGCTGTTCATGTCGATGGCGTACTACGCGGACATCGAGACGGTGACCCCGGGACAGTCGATGTTCCATGCCGCGCCGCTGTCCCACGGCTCGGGGCTCTACGCGCTGCCGCATCTGTTCGGTGGCGGTCACCAGGTGATCCTCGACGGCTTCAAGCCGCCCGAGCTGTTCGACCTGTTCAAGCGCTTTCCCGACGTGTCGATGTTCGCCGCGCCGACGATGCTGACGCGCCTCGTGCAAGCCGCCGGCGGTGTCGCCGATCCGGTGGGAAACCTCCGCACCGTGATGTACGGCGGCGGCCCGATGTACGTCAGCGACATCCTCGATGCGATGGCGGTCTTCGGCAACCGCTTCTTCCAGCTGTTCGGGCAGGGAGAGTCGCCGATGACGATCACCGGGCTGCGGCAATCCGATCACGTCGGCCCCCGCGACGACGCACACCGTGTCCGGCTGGGCACTTGCGGCGCCGCGCGGACCGGCGTCGAAGTGCGCATCGTCGACGAAGCCGGCGTCGAGGTGGCGCCCGGCACGCCAGGCGAGATCGTCACGCGCAGCGACTGCGTCATGTCGGGCTACTGGAACAACCCGAAGGCCACGGCTTCGGCATTGCGCGACGGATGGCTGTGGACCGGTGACATCGGATCGGTCGACGAGCGCGGCTTTCTCAGCCTGCGCGATCGCTCGAAGGACATGATCATCAGCGGCGGTACCAACATCTATCCCCGTGAAATCGAAGAGGTGCTGCTGATGCATCCGGCCGTCCTGGAGTGTTCGGTCGTCGGACGTCCGCACGCCGACTGGGGCGAGGAAGCGGTCGCTTTCGTCGTCGCCAGAGGCGACCAGATCCCCACCACCGACGAACTCGACGCGATCTGCCTGACGCGCATCGCGCGATTCAAGCGGCCTCGCCACTATCGTTTCGTGGACGCGCTGCCCAAGAACAATTACGGCAAGGTCTTGAAGACCGAACTGCGCAAGCGGCTCGAACAGGAGAACGAACATGCGTGACGTCGTCATCGCCGGCGTGGGCTCTACCTCCTTCGGCAAGCACTCGGATCGAAGCATCGAGTCGCTCGCGGTGAGCGCGGCCGCGCAGGCGATCGCGGAGTCGGGCATCGACCGCCAGCGCATCGGTGCGCTCTATCTGGGCAACTTCATCAGCGGGCCGCTCAACGGCAAGGAAGTGCTGGCGGGCATCGTCGGCGACCAGCTCGGATTGCCGAACATCCCCTGCACCAAGGTCGAAGGGGCCTGTGCCTCCGGCGGCATCGCATTCCGCCACGCCTGGATAGCGATCGCCAGCGGCATGTGCGACGCAGCGCTCGTCGTCGGCGTCGAGACGATGACGCACGGCTCGACCTCGCAGGTCACCGCGGCGCTCAACTGCGCGATGGATAACGAGAACGACGGCAAGAGCGGCCTGACCTTTCCGGGCCTGTTCGGTCTCGCCTGGCGCGTGCACGCGGATCGTTACGGCACGACGCGCGATCAGGTCTCGGCCGTCGTACGAAAGAACAAGGGCAACGGCCTGCTGAACCCGCTCGCACAGATGGGCAAGACGCTGACCGACGACGAGATCGCGTCGTCGGCGATGATCTGCGATCCGCTGCAGTTGTACGACTGCTGTCCCGCGAGCGACGGCGCCGCCGCCGTGCTGCTGGTGGCCAGGTCGATCGCGAAGGAGACGAGCTGCATCCCGATCGACGTGCTCGCCGCGATCCAGACGCGCGGCTCGGCACGCATCGCCGGACATCCGGATCTCGGGACCTTCGATGCGACGGTATCGGCGGCCGAGCGCGCCTACGCACAGAGCGGCCTCAAGGCGCGCGACATCGACGTCGTCGAACTGCACGATTGCTTCTCGATCGCCGAGATCATCGACAGCGAGGATCTGGGCTTGGTGCCGCGCGGCCAGGGTGCGGTATGGGCTGCCGAAGGGCGGACCGGCAACGACGGCGACATCGCGATCAATCCGAGCGGCGGGCTGCTGTCGAAAGGACATCCGGTCGGCGCCACCGGGGTCGGCCAGATCTATGAGATCGTCCATCAGTTGCGCGGCACCCACCCCAACCAGGTCAGCGGTGCGCGCATCGGCATGACGCACAACCTCGGCGGGACCGGTGTGGCGTGCACGGTGTCGATCCTGCGCCGGAGCGACGCATGACCGCGCTCGTCTCCATCGCGATGCAGAAGTGCCGCCGCTGCGGCACGATCGATTCACTGACACGCACCGTCTGCTCGAACTGTCTGGGCGACACCTTCGATCCGGTCGACGTCGACGGGTCGGGCACGCTCGTGAGCTGGACCACCATCCGGCGCGCGCCTACGCAGTTTCGCGACGACGTTCCCTACGACGTCTGCATCGTCGATCTTGCGAACGGCCAGCGCGTCACCGGCCGCCTCGTCAGCGGGGACGGCATCGCGGTGGGTGCCGCGGTCGCCGCGACCGCGCTGCGCGGCGACACGCCGATCTTTTCACCTCTTCGATAAGGCAGATCCTCCGTGAGCGACATCCGCTACGAAACGCATGGACGCGTTCGCTTGATCACCATCGATCGCGCGTCCGTGATGAACTCCCTCGACTTCGCGGCGAACGATCGCTTGGTCGACGTGTGGCGCGAGTTCGACGCCGACGACGATGCCCACGTGGCGGTCGTGACCGGTGCGGGCGGCCAGGCGTTCTGCGCCGGTGCCGACCTGAAGTCGTACACCATGAATTTCGCGCAGCGGCCAGCCCCCGAATTCAGGGCTCGTTTCACCAACGGCCCCGGCTTCGCGGGCATCACGCGCACGCTGAAGATCTACAAGCCGATCGTTGCCGCCGTTAACGGCTTCGCGATCTCGGGTGGCTTCGAGCTGGCACTCGCCTGCGATCTGCGCTTCTGCTCGCCGAATGCCGAGTTCGCGCTGCAGGACGCCAAGTGGGGCTTCCACGCGTGCGACGGCGGGCTCATCCGGCTGCCGCAGATCGTCGGTCTCGGCAACGCGATGGAGATCATCCTGTCGGGCGAGCGCATCGGTGCCGAGCATGCATTGCGCATCGGGCTGGTCAATCGCATCGTCGCGGCGGACGCGTTGCTCGCGACCACGCTCGACTACGCGCAGATGCTCGCGAAACGGTCGCCCCTGTCGCATCGCTTCGCCAAGGAGGTGATGGACCAGGCGGTCGGCCTGCCGATGGACGCGGCGCTGCGGCTCGAGTCGCGATCGTTCTACGACTTCGGGATGACGGAGGATCTGGCCGAAGGCACGACGTCGTTCCGGGAGCGGCGCGAAGCCGACTTCAAGGGGCGTTAGCTCGACCGGGTCCTCATAAAAACAATCGGGAGACAACATGCGTTCTTTCAAGACAGCAGTGCTGGTTGCCGCGTTCGCGTGCTCGACCGTCGCGTCCGCGCAGGTCAAGGTCGGCGTCATCGAGGGTCTGAGCGGGCCGCCCGCCATCGTCGACTTCGGCGAGTCCTATCTGCAAGGCATCAAGCTCGCGCTGAAGGACTACCAGGCGAAGAACGCCAAGACCAAGATCGAGCTGGTCGTGTACGACGACGAGGCCAATCCGCAGCGCGCGGTCTCCCTCGCGCAACGACTGATCCAGAGCGATTCGGCCGCGGTCGTGATCGGCACCGTGAGCAGCGGCAACGTCGTCGCGATGGCGCCGCTTTTCCAGAAGGCCGGCGTGACGCTGATGGCGGGACCGTCGATCGCGACCAACATCACGACACAGTTCATCGACCAGAAGCCGAGCTACATCTTCCGTTGCTCGATGGTCGAGCGCTTCCAGATCGACGCGATGCTCGACTGGGGCGTGAAGAACTTCGAGAAGATCGGCCTGCTGCATTCGACGACCGGCTACGGCAATTTCGCGGCCAAGGACATCGAGGAAGGACTCAAGACGCGCGGCAAGCCGCTGGTCGCTAACGAGGCTGCCGCCCCGGGCGTCAACGCCCTCACGCCGCAGATGCTCAAGCTGCGTGACGCCGGCGCCCAGCTCGTCCTCAACTTCCACGAATCGTTCGAGATGCCGTTCCGTGCGATGCCGCGTATCGGCTACAAGCCGGTGATCGCCGGCAACTGGGGGCTGTCGTCGCAGAAGGTGCTCGACATCGTCGGCAAGGAGGCGATCGAAGGCACCGTGATGGGACAGGCGCTGGATCTCGCCGATCCCAAGGCGCAAGCGTTCGACCAGCGCATGCGCAAGGAGTACGGCGCCGACTATCGCTGGCCCGTCGTGGCTGCGCTGGGCTACGACGCCGGGCAGATCGTCTTCAAGGCCGTCGACACGGTCGGCAAGTCCGATCCGGTCGCGATCCGCAACGCGATCGAGAACATCTCCGGCATCGATGCGATCTCGGCGACCCCTGCCAAGCCGTTCAGCCCCACGTCGCACGAGTGCCTGAACCGCGAGGACGTGTTCCTCGGCGTCTGGAAGAACGGCGTGGTCGTTCGGCTCAAGTAGAGCCGCGAACGCGGCCTGGCCCTGTCGATGAACGGTACCGATGTCGTCCAACTGCTGCTGGGCGGACTGGCCATGGGGGCGATCTACGCGTTGGTCGCGCTCGGCCTCTACGTGACCCACCTGGCGACGCACAAGGTCAACTTCGGCCAAGGCGACTTCATGATGGCGGCCGCGTACCTGACGATCGCCACGCGGGCCGCGAAGCTGTCGCTGCCGCTAGCGATCGCCGTCGTGGTGCTGTGCCTGGGCGTGATGGGCTGGGCGCTCGACCGCGTCGCGATCCGCCCGCTCGAACGCAAGCGCCGCTCCATCGTGGGGTCGTACGCTTGGATCCTCACGACTGCCGGCGTCGCGTTGATCGTGCAGAACGTGATCGAGCTGTATTACGGCAAGTCGTCGCAGTACAGCCCGCCGATGTTCTCGGGACAGCGCGACAACGTCGTCAAGTTCTTCGGCGTCGGCGTGTTCGTCGAGGAGTTGCTGGTCATCGTGGTCGCCAGCGCCGTCGTGCTCGCCTTCTACCTGTTCATGTTCCGTTCGCGCTGGGGCAAGTGCATCCAGACCGTGGCGTTCAATCCCGAAGTGGCATCACTGCTCGGCATCCATACCCAGCGGGTCAAGGTGTCCGTGTTCGTCATCGCCGCGGTGCTGGCCGCGTTCGCCGGCATCCTGATCGGTCCGCTCGTCACCGTCAATCCACAGATGGGCCTGATCTTCACGATCAAGGCCTTGATCGTCGCGGCGATCGGCGGACTCTCCAATCCGATCGGCATCTTCGTCGGCGGCCTCCTGTTCGGCGTCGCCGAAGCTGCGTCCAATTACTTCGACTCGAGTTTCGGCGACCTGTACCCGCTGCTCGCCGCTCTGGTCCTTATCGCCATCAAGCCGGCAGGGCTCTTCAGCGAACGAGCCATCGATGTCCGTTGACACCCGGCCTCTCGCCGACCGGAGTGTGAGACGTGCTCCTCGTGCGGCCTACGCGATCGCGCTCGCGTTGTTGATCGCGCTGCCGTGGCTGCCGGTCAACGGTTACTGGGTCACAGTCGCGCAGACGTTCAGCTACACCGCCATCGCGGTGATCGGCCTGAACCTGTTGCTCGGTCTTTCCGGGCAGATGTCGCTCGGCCAGGCGGGCTTCTACGCGATCGGTGCGTACGGCTCGGCGCTGGTGGCGCTGCATGCCGGCCTGCCGGTCATGGTGGCTGTCCTGTTGGGCACCATCCTCGCAGGCGTGGCGGGCGCCGTGGTGGGCGTCTTCGCGTTGCGGACCCGCGGGCTCTATCTCGCGATGACGACACTGGCGATCGGCTTCGTGATCGGCATCGTCGGCCAGCGCTGGGTCTCTGTCACCGGTGGCACCATGGGCCTCTCTTCGGTGCCCGGCATCACGGGCGGTAACGGGCGGCACGACGACGCCTGGTTCCTGTACTTCGCGGGCGGCTGTCTGCTGCTGGTACAGATCGGCGCCGACTATGTCGGCGACTCGCGCATCGGCAGACGCTTGCGCGCCATCAACGAGTCCGAGGTCTTCGCGGCGGCCATCGGCATCCGGGTCGGCTGGTGGCGGGCCTCGGTCTTCGCGGGCAGCGCGGCGCTGGCCGGCCTGTCCGGTGCCCTGTTCGCGCATCAATCCGGTTTTGTCGGCAGCGACGCGTTCTCGGTCCGCCTGAGCATCTCGCTGCTGATCGCGGCCGTGATCGGCGGCCTCGGGACACGCACCGGTGCATTGCTCGGCACGGCCATCCTGCTGCTGCTCGTCGAGCTCACCGCCGGCGCCGAGAAATACGGACTGATCGTCTACGGCGGCACGCTGCTCGTCGTGCTGCTGATCTTTCCGCAAGGTGCGGCCGGGTTGTTCGCGCACTTCGTCAGGCGTCGGCCGAACGTCGCTGCGCGGGCGCGCGACGAGACCCTGCCGTTCGCTGCCTTCGAGGGTGCGGGCCTGTCCATCCGCGGCGTCACGAAGCGCTATGCGGGCGTGGTCGCGCTCGACGACGTGACGATGGAAGTCGCGCGCGGCACCGTTCACGGACTGATCGGCCCCAACGGGGCAGGGAAGTCCACGCTGATCAACGTCGTCGCCGGCCTCTATCGCTGCGACACCGGAGCGATCGTGCTCGACGGCCACGACCTCGGCGCGCTCGATGCCGACGGACGTGCGCGTCACGGCCTGGCACGGACGTTCCAGAACCTCCAGTCGATCGAGTCGCTGACCTCCATCGAAAACGTCCAGCTCGGCATCGCCCCGCGCTCGTCGATCCTCGGCGATCTCCGGCAGTGGTGGTCCGGCCGGTCCTTCGAGGCCGATGAACGACGCCTAGCGCTGGCGATCATGGACTTTCTGGGGATCGGTGCGTTGGCGGAGGTGCTACCGGCGGAGCTTTCCTATGGTCATCGCAAGCTGGTCGAGCTGGCCCGCGCGATTGCGCAACGTCCCCGCGTCATGCTGCTCGACGAACCGATCGCCGGACTCAATATGCAGGAGGCCAAGGAGATCGCTGCTGCAGTGATACGCCTGCGTACGCTCGGCGCCACCATCGTGGTCATCGAACACAACATGGAGTTCGTGATGTCGATCTGCGACACGGTCAGCGTCCTCGATCACGGCGTGTTGATCGCGACCGGTACGCCTGCTGAAGTGCAGCGCGACGCGAAGGTCATCGCCGCCTACCTTGGAACGGACGACGGAACATGATCTCCGCACGCGGCGTCCAGGCGCGCATCGGATCCAGCGAGGTTCTCCAGGGGATCGACCTGGAGGTGAAGGCGGGCGAGCTGCTCGCCGTCATCGGCGCGAATGGCGCGGGCAAGACGTCACTGCTGCGCGTCCTTTCGAATCTCCTGCCGGCGCACGGCGGCGAGATTGTCTTCGCCGGCCGGTCGACCGCACGACGCAGTGCGCACGCCCTGGCGCGCGCCGGTCTGATCCATGTCCCTCAGGGACGGCAGATCGTGCCGAGCCTGTCGGTTCGCGACAACCTGCTGCTGGGCACGCATGCGCTCGGTGATACGGCGACCGAACGCACGGCGCGACTGGAACGCGAATTCGATCGCTTTCCGGTGTTACGCGAACGCGCGTCCGTCACCGGCAGCTCGCTGTCCGGTGGCGAGCAGCAGATGCTGGCGGTGTCGCGTGGATTGATGATGAATCCGAAGGTCCTGATGCTCGACGAGCCGTCGCTCGGTCTCGCGCCGCAGATCGTCAAGGCGATCCTGAAGGCACTGCGCGGCCTCGCCGACGAGGGCCTTGCGGTGATCCTCGTGGAGCAAGTGGCAGCGGCCGCACTGAAGGTCGCGGACCACGCCCTTCTGCTGCGCAACGGCGCGACTGTTCTGCAGGGTCCGATTGCAGTCTTCTCCGATCAGGCACTCGTGAACAATTATCTGGGGTAGCCGCTATGCGCGGTGCGACCCGAGTGGCTCCACGCTTCTTCCCGCGCATGGCGGCTGCGTGGGCATGTCCGAACTATCCGCGATGCCGCGTAAGGATCTTGCGCAAGAGCGCGCGAACGTGAGTCCAGTTCTGCAGCCATTGATCGACATGAACGAATGTCACGACGTCCTCGCTTCGGTCCCGGCCAGCACGCATTCGTCCGTCGATAGAGGATGTGGAGGACGATTGCACGCATGACGGAAGCGAAGAGTCATGGCCTCGCAAATCAGGACGTCGTCGAGACCATCGACCGGCTGCTGCGCGCCCGAAGCGCGGATGCGACGATCTGTCCATCCGAAGTCGCACGTGCGCTCGTCGGTGAAGACGGACCCTGGCGTGCGGCCATGTCGCAAGTTCGTGCCGTCGCCGCCGCGATGGCGCAGGCGGGTCGGCTGCGTGTCACGCGGCGCGGCGCGGACGTCGATGCGATGTCGCCGGGCGGTCCGATTCGCCTGGGATCGTCGAGGCGTCCGCCTTCCCGCGAGAGTTGATCAGCGGCGACCAGTGCGCGTCATCGTTGCCTCCGAAGTCGAATCCCGTCGAACGCCACCATGCAGACATCACCCACCGACCCGATCGAGCTACATCGCCATCCGCTATCCGGCCATTCCCATCGAGTCGCGCTGTTCGTGCACGTGTTGGGGGTGGCCGATCACGCTGATCGACGTCGACCTGGGGGCGTGTTCACGCTGAAATCCCGGAGAAGGACGGCTGAGGGCTGCCGCCCACGTGTGCGTTGAGATGGAAAGCTCGACGGCGTACGCTGCCCGCTTTGAACCTCCTTTCCGTCGGCGCCGGGTCGGCCGCCGAACCATCGCGGCTCTTTCCACGCAGGCTCGGCCATGCTCAACTCCAAAACGCTTTGCGCTTTCTTCGTAGCGTGGCTCCTCGCCGGGTCCGCCGGTGCGGCCGAATTGACACCAGTTGCCGGAGCATCCCCGGAGCCACCTTCGCCGTGGCACGTCGTCGGACTCCCGATCGCCGGCAAACCGCTGACCCGCTTCAGGGTCGAAGACTCCGCGGGCCGACGGGCGCTGCGCGTCGAGGCCGAGAGTTCCTACGCCAACCTCGTCCATCCGCTCTCGCCGCCGGCCACCGATCTCAAGCACCTGACCTGGCAGTGGCGCGTCGAATTGCTGAACGAGGCGGCGAACCTTCGCGAAAAACAGGGCGACGACACGACGCTGAAGGTCTGCGTGGCGTTCGATCTGCCCGAGGACGACGTACCCCTCTTCGAGCGGCCGGCGCTGGCTCTGGCCCGGTCGCGCAGCAGCGAACCGGTGCCGGGCGCGACCATCTGCTACGTGTGGGACGACAAGTTGCCGATCGGGACGACGCTCGATAACGCGTTCACGCGACGCGTCCGTTATTTCGTCGTCGAGAGCGGTGAGGCGGGCGCGCGCGAATGGCATGACGAAAAGCGCGACGTGGCGGCCGACTTCGTGCGTCTGTTCGGCGAGGAAAGCGCGACGGTCCCGGCGATCGTCGACGTGCTGATCGGCGCCGACGCCGACAACACCAAGGGTCACAGCATCGGGTACGTGACGGGGATCATGCTGACGCGTTAGCGCGCGATCGAGGTCGACGACGGATCGGCGTCAATCGGGCTTCACCCCGTCCCTCCGCGTTGCTGCGGGCTGCGGCTTCCGGGCGCGCCCTGGCAATGCGCCGAGCCCCCGCTGTTCATGCGTCGAGACGGCTCCGAAGAGCAGACCACCACCGCCGAGAGGGCAGACCATGCGTGCATCGACGGCACACAACCCCGACAACACCAACGCAGCGCGGTTCCCGCCCGCGAGACTCACTAAAGGGCAGGTAAACGCAGCCGGACGACCCAGGAACGCGAGAACGATGTCCTTGATCAAGCGGCCCGCATCATGGAGGCGCGCGCCCGGTATGCCCGGGTCCACGCAATCGATTCACCGGACACCGCGCGGTGGCGGCTGCAAATGCGTCTCAGCCATCTGGAACACGAGGGGTTCCACCGCCTTCGCTCGATGCGCAGCACCGCATCATCCTGGCCGAATCCTTGCTTCGGGTCACCCTGACGGAGATTAGAGTCTTGGAACATCGGAAAGTCATGCTGATTACGGCTCGCGTTGAGCTCGCATTCCTGACTCCATTCCTGTGACTCGCAATATCGCCACAACGGCCGTAAATACCGTCACTTTGTGTCGAAAGCTTTTACAGGTGCTTTTCCGTGTTCGGAATATTACAGATTGGGTATTTGTAACTCATTGTATTTGCTATGAATTGCATGTTAGTTCGTCAGTGGCAAGGATATTGCTCTGTCCTCTACGGTAGGGTCGATGAGAACTCGGCCTCCGAGCAAAATTAAATATATCTGCACATCTGATGGGACAATTAATGAAGGCCGCAATCGCAACACCTCGCACAGCCGCGATTTTCTTCGTCGTATTGCTTGCCACCTCAGCGGCTCAGGCTAATGTGTCCAGTCTGATTACGGTCACGGGCGCGGGCGTCACGCTTTTTTCGACTGCGGCTCCCTCCAATAATGGCGTCTCCGATCTCACGAAGGCTAACGGTACTGCAACCGGACCTACGAGAGTCTCGTCAGGCACGTTAGGTCAGTTTGATCCAACGCTCGGTGTCCTTACGAATGCAGTTGCTAACGCAACGCCAGATTCTGCAGTAGCGCTTGTCAAAACCGGCGGCACCGGCCAGGCGTACGCTTATTCCACTTGGTCACTCGGCGGCAATAGTTCCTTCGGCACAACCATTAACCAAGTAAGTTGCGCCCAATGTACCGATTTCTCATGGAATCCAATCAGCGTGACCAGCTCAGCCGCCACGTTGAATAACTTTGTGGGGACTGGAAGCATCGCATCCAATAGCTTTTCCTCATACCTGACGGCATATTGGGCTTCGGGTACCGTCGGTGTTGGCGCCTTCACCGGAACCAGCTTGACTCACAAGGACGACCTCGTTAGCAGCGAGAGCATTAACTACACCTACTCGACTCACAGCAATGCCTCTTTCGCCTCGGGTGGCGATCTCAACGACCGCACCATCGATTTTGGCGAGCTCGCCGTTGGCACCAGCAAGGATGAAGGCTTCAACATCTTTAATCTCGGCGGGCTCGGGCTTACCAACTTCACGCTCAGCTTCCTGTCTGGCAACGATCTGTTCGACGTCACCGGGGGGTCAGGCCTCTACAACGCGCACTTCGGTGGGCAGAGCCCGCTTGGTTTGACGGATTACGACGGCACTTATCGTCTTACCTTTACGGATAGCGTGGTCGGTTTGGGTCAATACGCGAGCAACTCGATCGGCACGAACTACATCGATCTCAGGATGCTGGCTTCCGTGGCGCCGGCGGTCATTGCCGCCGACGTCCCCGAACCCGCGACCCTCGTCCTGCTCGGTCTCGGATTAGCCGGACTCGGCTTCTCGCGCCGCCGCAAGCAGTAACCGACCGCGATCCGATGAAAGCCCCGCTCAGGCGGGGCTTTCATATGCGCGTTTGTCACGCTTGCACGAAGGTTGATCATCCAATTTTGCGTCTCTTGAATCTTGGGTGGGCGTCGGCAGCTTGCAAATTGGCGAAGCAAGGGCGTCGGGTCTAAGACCTGATCCCTCGCCGCTCGGTGTCTGTGCGCTGACGAATCGTCGATCCCAGGAACGGCTGAGCGGCCGCAGAGACGACATGCGCGAACCTCCGGCTGCCGGTGTCGAACCGAGCCTGGACGGCGCGGTCTAGCGCGAGATTTTTTCGCCCTTCCGAGGCGAACCTGTTATGGCCGCGCTGCCATCCACGTCGATGTCCTCGAGTACTTTCGGCGGAAATGCCGCCCGAAGGGCGTTGAGGATGGCGATCACGTCGATCGCTTCCTGCAGCACGGCCCCCGTCAACGGCGCCAGGTGCCCGGTGGCTGCGAACAACATGCCGACCCCGCTCAGGACCATGCCGCCGACCGCGCTTTGTAGCGCGATCGTGCGCATTCGCCTGCCGATGTGCATGAACTCGTCGACCTTCTCGAGCGAGTTGTCCATCACCACGATGCTCGCCGCCTGCGCCGTCACGTCGCTGTTCTGCCCCATCGCGATGCCCACCGTGGCGGCCATCATCGCCGGTGCATCGTTGATGCCGTCGCCGACGTAAAGCGTCTTGGCAGCAGCCGTCTCCTTGCGCACCAGGGCGAGCTTCTGCTCGGGGCTCTGTTGGGCATGGATGTCGGTGATGCCCACTTGTGCGGCCAGATAGCGCACTTCCGATTCGCGGTCACCCGAGACGATCATCAGACGAGAGAAGCGATGCCTGGGTCCAAGGTGGTTCAGAAAGGAATGGCTTTCCGCGCGCGGCGCATCGTGAAAGCGGAAAAGCGCCGCATAGCGACGGTCGACGATGACGAGGCACTCCAGGCCGCCGGTGACCGGGGGAAGTAACTCGATGCCGCCGATCTTCTCCGCGCCCAGCCGGTTGCGGCTGGTAATGCGTACTCGGCGCCCCGCCACGTTGCCGAGCATGCCTTGCCCGGGCGGCTCGCTCACGTCATCTGCGTCGACCAGCACGACGCCGCTGGCCTTTGCCGCGGCCAGGATGGCACCGGCCAGCGGGTGTTTCGAATAGCGCTCCAGGCTCGCCACCGCCGCCAGCACCTCGGGCTGCGTGAAGCCGGGCGCGACAAGCTGCTCGCTCAACGTAGGGCGGCCGTAGGTCAGCGTCCCGGTCTTGTCGAAGATCGCGGTTCGGCACTCCGAGATCTGCTCCAGGGCTGCCGGATTGCGCACGACGATGGCGCGCCGCGCGCACAGCGAGATCGAGCCGACGATCGCCACCGGGATGGCGATCAGCAGCGGACAGGGTGTGGCGATCACCAGTACCGCCAGGAACCGGATCGGGTCGCCGCTGGCGACCCAGGCCGCGCCTGCGACCGTCAATGCGAGCGGCGTGTAAAAGGCGCCGAGCTGGTCGCCCAGACGGCGCAGTTCCGGCCGCCTGTCTTCGGAGTCACGCAGCACGGCCACGATCTTGGCCTGGCGCGAATCGGCAGCCACTCTGGACGTGCGGATAGTCAGCGCCGATTCACCGTTGATGGCGCCGGAGATCACCAGCGAGCCACTGGTCTTCGTGATCTCGAACGGCTCGCCGGTCAAAAAGGATTCATCCATCATGCCGTGACCAGAGACGACTGCGCCGTCGACCGGGCAGATGTCGTGCGGATAGACCACCAGCAGGTCGCCGACGGCCACCGCAGCGAGCGCCACGTCTTCGATGACGGCCCCCAATTTGCGATGGGCGACCGACGGCATGCGCTTGGCCAGCGCGGCCAGCACCGACGAAGCGCTGCGGAGCGCGTAACCCTGGATCGCTTCGCCGCCGGCGAGCATCAGCACGATGACCGTGCCGGCAAGGTATTGGCCCAACCACACCGAGGCGACGATGGAAATGCCGCCGAGCAGGTCGGCGCCGAAGTCGAGCCTGACGAGCTTGTGCAGCAACTCCCAGAGCATCGGTACACCGCCGACGGCCAGCATCACGAACAGCGGAAACTGTTGCACCTCCGGCGACGTGTGCCACATGAAGCGCAGCAACAAGTGGAGAGCGATGGCGCCGAGCGAAAAAAGGGCGATCACCACGCTGCGGCGCCGCCAAAGGTCCGCCAGGAAGGGTTCCGTCGAGGGTTCGTTCACGACCGTTGATTCTAGGGTCGTAAGCCAGAACGGTCGGTTCGGTAACACACCATTGCCGGCCCGGAAACAGTCAACCGCTTGGCCGTAGATGACCGCGTGCGCCGCTGCCGATCTGCGCAGCTGAATGTTTGCTCAAGGCCACCAATCGCCGCTCTCAGATGTTCGCTTCGGGGCGCTATGCAGTCGTGTCCGACCAGTGCGTCACCCTTGAAACAGGCCGCTGCGTGGCCTTTTTTAGCGAGAAGCGCTAAACATCGATATTCCCCGCATAAAGCGCATTCCCTTCGATGAACGCCCTCCTCGGCTCCACGTCATCCCCCATCAACGTGGAAAACACCTGATCCGCCGCAATCGCATCCTCGATCTGCACGCGCAGTAGCCGGCGAGCCGACACATCCATCGTCGTCTCCCACAACTGCTCGGGATTCATCTCGCCCAATCCCTTGTATCGCTGCTTCGTCAGGTTGCGCTCCGCATCCTCGATCAGCCACTGCACCGCCGACTTGAAGTCCCCGACCGCCTGGCTACGCTGCTTCTCCCCCTCGCCCCGCTTGATCCGCCCGCCCGCACCGATCAACCCGCGAAACGTCTCCGCCGCTTCGTGCAGCGTGCCGTAATCCGCACCGGCCACGAACTCCGCATCGATCACCGTCGAGCGCATGTTGCCGTGGACGTTGCGCTCGACGATCAGGCGGTGCTTGTCGCTCGCCTCGTCGAACTCCGAATGCACGTGCACCGTGCCGTTGCCGAGCACCTGCGATAGCCGCGCCGCCGAGTCTTCGGACTTTGCCGCGTCGGACAGGTCGAGCGTGGTGCCGTTGAGGATCGCGACCAGAGTGGCCACGTCGTAACGCCGCGCGAGGCGCTGCACGACGCCGTCGGCAACCATGTACTTGCGGACCAGCTCCGCCAGCGCCTCGCCGACGATCGCCGCCTGCGGGCCGTCCTGGTCCTCGTGCGTCACCAACTCGGCGTTCTGCAGCGCGAGCTTCATCGTGTACTGCGTGAGCTCGGCGTCGTCCTTGATGTAGCGCTCGTCCTTCTGGTACTTGACTTTGTAAAGCGGCGGCTGCGCGATGTAGATGTAGCCGCGCTCGACCAGCTCGGGCATCTGGCGATAGAAGAACGTCAGCAGCAGCGTGCGGATGTGACTGCCGTCCACGTCGGCGTCGGTCATGATGATGATGCGGTGGTAGCGCAGCTTGGCGACGTCGTATTCCTCGGGGCCGATGCCGGTGCCGAGCGTGCTGATCAGCGCCAGCAC
>JBDTIS010000128.1:0-4204 GCA_039936235.1 Burkholderiaceae bacterium
AACCTGAGTCGATGCGTCTCGACCAGCGCCTTCGCCGGCTCCGGCAGCTTGCCGAAGCGATCGATCAACTCTTCCTGTATTGCGATCAACTCCTCCAGGGTGCCACAGGTAGCCAGCCGCTTGTAGATCGATAGCCGCTCGTGGACATCGCCGCAGAAGCTCTCCGGCAGTAGGGCTGGCGTGTGCAGGTTGATCTCGGTCACCGCAGCCATCGGCTGCGACAGGTCGGGCTCGCGTCCCTGTTTCAGAGCACGCACGGCTTCGTTCAGCATCTCGGTATACAGCTGGAAGCCGATCTCGTGCATGTTGCCCGATTGGTCCTCGCCGAGCACCTGACCCGCACCGCGGATCTCGAGATCGTGCATCGCGAGATAGAAGCCGCTGCCAAGCTCTTCCATCCGCTGGATCGCATCGAGGCGCAGTTGCGCCTGCTTTGACAGCGCTTCCGGATCGGGGACGAGTAGATAAGCATAAGCCTGATGATGCGATCGACCGACGCGGCCGCGCAACTGATGTAGCTGGGCCAGACCGAACTTGTCGGCCCTATGGATCACGATCGTGTTCGCCGTCGGGATGTCGATGCCGGTCTCGATGATCGTCGTACACAGCAGCATGTTGAAGCGCTGCTGCGTGAAGTCCCTCATGACGCGTTCGAGGTCGCGCTCGCCCATCTGGCCGTGAGCGATTGCGATTCGCGCTTCGGGCAGCAGCGCTTCGAGCGCGGCCCTCCTGTTCTGGATCGTGTCTACTTCGTTGTGGAGGTAGTAGATCTGCCCGCCCCGCTTCAATTCCCGCAGCACGGCTTCGCGGATCGTTCCGTCGGCCTCGCGACGCACGAAGGTCTTGATCGCGAGGCGCTTCTGCGGCGCAGTCGCGATGACCGAGAACTCGCGCAGTCCTTCGAGGCTCATTCCGAGTGTCCGCGGGATCGGCGTCGCCGTCAGAGTCAGCACGTCGACCTCGGCACGCAGTTCCTTCATTCTCTCCTTGTGGCGGACGCCGAAGCGATGTTCCTCGTCGATGATCACGAGTCCCAGTCGTGCGAAGCGCACGTCCTGCGACAGCAGTTTGTGCGTGCCGATCACGATGTCCAGCGTACCGTCGTTGATGCCCTTGACGGCGGCTGCCACTTCCTTCGTAGATCGGAAGCGCGACAACTCCGCGATCTTCACCGGCCAGTCCGCGAAGCGGTCGCTGAACGTCTGCGTGTGCTGTTCGGCCAGCAGCGTAGTCGGGCACAACAGCGCGACCTGCTTGCCGCCCATCACCGCGATGAAGGCGGCCCGCAACGCGACTTCAGTCTTGCCGAAGCCGACGTCGCCGCAGACCAGTCGATCCATCGGTTTACCAGACGTCATATCGGCCATCACCGCGGAGATCGCAGCGGCCTGGTCAGGCGTCTCGTCGAACGGGAAGGACTCTGCGAAAATCTCGTAGTCGCGCGCCGAGAACTCGAACGCATGGCCTTCGCGCGCCGCGCGGCGCGCATAGAGATTCAGGAGTTCAGCCGCGGAATCGCGAATCTGCAGAGCGGCCTTGCGGCGCGCTTTCTCCCATTGACCGGACCCCAGCGAATGCAGCGGTGCATCTTCTTCGGACGCGCCAGAGTAGCGCGAGATGACGTGCAAAGACGAAACCGGCACATACAACTTCGTGTAGTTCGCGTATTCCAGCAGCAGGAACTCCATGTTGCCCTCGCCGAGATCCATCGTCTCGAGCCCGAGATAGCGCCCGATGCCGTGTTGCGCATGAACCACAGGATCGCCGACGCGTAGTTCGGACAGGTCGCGCACCATCATCTCGACGTTGCTGGCCCGCTCCTGCTGACGCCTGCCAGCGCGACGTCGCACCGTCGGGCTGCCCCGGTACAGCTCTGTCTCGGTCAGGTGCGTGAGGACGGGATCCGAAGTGACGAAGCCTTCCTGCAATGACGCAACGCAGATTGCGAACGACGACCCGGACTCCGCGAAGTCGCGGTAGCTGTCGAACACGTCCGGCTTGAGTCCGAATTCCGCAAAGAACTGCAGCATCGTCTCGCGGCGACCGGCCGAATCGGCTGCGATGACGGTCCCGCCCTTCGTTCGCGCAAGATGCTTCTTCAGTAACGCCAGTGGATCTTCGTTGCGACGCTCGACGGCGACTTCGGGGGTGGGTTGGATCTGCGCGATGTTCGCCCGGTCGTTGCCGACTTCGGCGGCGAGCACCATGTTCAACGAAACACGCCCGAAATTTTTCGCCCGCGTGAAGAACTGCTCGGGGCCCATGAACAGACTTTCCGGCGCCAGTACAGTCCGTTCCGGATCACCCGAGATGAACCTGAAGCGCTGCTCGGCATCCTTGCTAAAGCGCTGTAGAGCGTCTTCGGCATTGCCGATGAAGACCAGGGCCGTGTCTTCGGCGAAGTAGTCGAACAGCGTCGCGGTCTGCGGAAAGAACAGCGGCAGGTAGTACTCGATGCCGGCGCTGGGGATGCCGTGGCCGATGTCGCGATAGATCGCCGACTTCGTCGGATCGCCTTCGAAGGTATCGCGCCAGCGGCTGCGAAAGGCGTTGCGGCCTTCTTCGTCCATCGGGAACTCCCGACCTGGCAGCAGGCGCACTTCCTTGACCGGATACAGGCTTCGTTGGGATTCGATGTTGAAGGTGCGGATCGTCTCGAGCTCGTCGCCCAGCAGGTCGAGGCGATAGGGGATCACCGATCCCATCGGGAACAAGTCGATCAATCCGCCGCGCACGCTGTACTCGCCCGGCGACATCACCTGGCCGACGTGCTGGTAGCCTGCCAGCAGCAGCTGCGAACGCAGCCGACCTTCGTCGAGCCGTTCACCCTGTGTGAAGAAGAAGGTGTAGGCCGCGAGATGTGACGGCGGCGCGAGCCGATACGACGCGGTCGACACCGGCACCAGCAGGACGTCGCATTCGCCGCGCGAGACGTAATGAAGCGTCGCCAGGCGTTCGGACACCAGGTCCTGGTGCGGCGAGAACTGGTCGTACGGCAAGGTCTCCCAATCGGGCAGCACGTGGACACGCAGGTCGGGTGCGAAGAACGGGATCTCCTCGGCGAGACGCTGCGACGCTGACGCGTCTGCGCACAGCACGGCCAGCATGCGGCGCGGCTGTGTCTCCGAGGCGAGGAGGGCGATGACGTAGGCGTCTCCAGAACCGGGGACGGTGCCAAGCGAAAGTCGTTGACCTGAAGCGGGAAGCTGAAAATTCATGCAGGAGGAAGATGGGGGTCGATATCCGTGAGGCGGATCCGACCCGCGCCCGGGCGGGCGCGAACCCGTATTCTATAGATTCAACCAGGTCCGGCGCGGCGCATCCGTCCATTCGCGTCCTGTGACGGTTGACACGATCGGCTCTGACGCTATAATTCGGCGCCTGTGTCGAGTGCGGGAATAGCTCAGTTGGTAGAGCGCAACCTTGCCAAGGTTGAGGTCGCGAGTTCGAGTCTCGTTTCCCGCTCCACTCAACAGGCGGTAAGGCTAGACAGGGAAGCCAGCGCGGCTTCCCTTTTTGTTTGTGCCGGGTCTTCGATCCGCACAGTAGCCGTTCGCAACGAACGTGCATGCAGGGCGGGGTGGCAGAGAGGTTATGCAGCGGATTGCAAATCCGTCTAGGCCGGTTCGATTCCGACCCCCGCCTCCATCGGTTGAAACCATCTCAGCAGAATCTCCGTCCAGGCTATCGGGCTTCGAGTCATGTGTCGATCGGCAACGCAGTGCCCGAAGCAGACGATATTCGCAGCCGTTCGCACCCGTAGGCGAGCACCTGATCCGGACGGGCACCATCGAAAACCCGCGCGGCGTCATGTTGGAATGCCGTGCGCACGCGTCGATGCGTCGCTTCGCACGATGCCTCGAAGGCACCTCGTGCGAGACACCTAGGAGACCGATCGATGAAGACCAGCGTGAAGATGCTTGCCGTCCTGATCTGGGTACTGCCGCTCGCGGCGCTTGCGCAGACGACGCCCAATCCGTCGTCCCTCGCCAAGACGGGCGATACGACACCAGCAGGCATGGAAAGCAAGAAGACGACCGAGACAGGGAAGTCGACGACGTATCCGAAGTCTGATACGGATTCAGTGATGAGCAAGTCCGCTCCGACCGCCGACAGGGAGAAGAACAAAATTACGAAGGGCGGCTCGAAGACGCCTGACTCGTCGATTACGACGATGTACCCATCGACGACGCAGAAGCCTGCG
>JBDTIS010000129.1:0-12695 GCA_039936235.1 Burkholderiaceae bacterium
CCGCGTCCATCGTAATGTCGAAGTCGCGCGCCGCGATTCGCTTGGACCAGGCGGGAAAGTCGGCGGAGGTTCGGACGTCCGCTGCGATTCCCACCTTCTTGAGTTGAGCGCGCAGATATTCGGCAACAGTCTTTTGCTGGTCGTCGAAACCTGGCAAATAGTCGATGACGAGCTTGAAGCGTTCACCGGTCGCATCGGCCTTGTAACCTGCCTCGTCCAGCAAATGCGCCGCCAACTTGAGGTCGAGGGGGTAGCGCACCAGATCGTTCGTCGCGAATGGGCTGCTGGGAACGATGGGCCCGTCGGCCGGCTGCGCGAAGCCGCCCATCAGGGCCTTGGTGATGAAATTCTTGTCGATGACATGCGCAATCGCCTTGCGGACTCTGATGTCGGACATCGGCTTGCGCGCGGTATTGAAAGCCAGCCAGTTGAGGGGGCCGAGGCCTTCGTAACCCTTTGACGTCAGCACCACGCCAGCAGTGGTCGACAGGCGCCGGAGATCGTTGGGAGCCGAGATCAGCGGAATCATCTGGATTTCACCGCGCTCGAGACTGAGCAACAGGCTGGCCGGGTCCGGATTGACGGTGAAGATCACCTTGTCGAGGTAGGGCTTGCCCGGCAGGAAAAATCTGTCGAAACGCTCCAGCACGATGCGCCTGCCAGGGGTGAACTCGACCAGCTTGAACGGACCCGAGCCGACCACGTCCGTGCTGTTGCGCGGATGCGTCTTCAGATCCTGCCCATCGCCGTAGATATGCTTGGGCATGATCGGGCACAGGGCTGGCGACATCGCCAGCACGATCGCAGGGTGCGGCGTGCTCATGCGGATACTGGCGGTGTAGGGGTCGGGCGTGTCGACCTTCTCCACCGGGGCGAACATCGTCGTGAAGGGGTGGTTCGCCTTGATTGCCATGATCGAGAAGGCGACGTCGGCCGAGGTGATCGGCTTGCCGTCGTGGAACACCGCGTTCTTGCGCAACTTGAGCGTGAGCGACTTGCCGTCCTCGGCGAGCTTCCACGACTCGGCCAGGTAGGGCTGTGGATTCCATTTGTCGTCGAAGCGCAGCGGACTGGCGAAGAGCTGGGTCGAAGGCATCCCGGTGGCGCTCCCCGGCTGAACCGCGCCGTTGAGCGTGCGAGCCGTCTGGGTCGTGCCGACGACCAGCGTGCCGCCGCGCTTGGGTTCCTCCGTTGCCGCCGCAGCGGACCACGAAGTTACAACAGCGATTGCCGCAACGGAGAAGGCCAATATATGGCGCCGGGTGTAGAGAGGAATGAACACGTTTGGATTCCAATCAAGACAAATAGACAATCGAGTGTCGGTCAGCGAAGAAGCGAAGACGCAGCGTGCGAACGGTAGCGCGTTGCCGGGTCTCCGAAAAGGTCCACTTGGCGCGCTTCGATGGAACCAGATCGCGGGAAGATCATCCGGTTGAACTGACGATGACGATAAATGCTAGATCGCGATGCGCGATCTTCACACCTCGACGCCCGTGTGCCGGGCATTGCGCCACAGCGTGAAATGCACCGCCACGCGACGCAGTGGCTCTGGCGGGATCCAGCCGGCCATCGGCTCTTTCAAGGCAAGGTCAAGCTCTTCGCTGCGATGATCGCAGGCGAGTTCTGCGAGCAGTCGACCGTAGGTGCTGCCCTTGACGATGCCGGAGCCGTTGCAGCCCGTGAAGGCATACGCACCAGGACGAAATTCGCCGAGGTAAGCGTCCGCATGCCGCGTGATCGATACCGGGCCGCCCCAGACAAACTCGAAGCCCGTGGCCGCAGCGCCGGGAAAGCGTGCGACAAGCAACGGCTGCAGGCCGTGCCGTATCTCCGGCGCGGTGAGCGTACGCCCGTAGGACCACAGACTTCGGACCAGCACGCGCCCGCCGGGAAGCCGGCGCACCGTGCTTCCTGCACGCAGGGCCGGAAGCACTCCCCACTGCTGGAGCGCGCCATGGCCGAGTTCTTCGTCGCTGAGCTCCGGTGTAACGCCGGCATAGGTGTAAAGCGTCATGTAGCGGCTTCCGAGCCGGCTGAAATCGCGCAGGTCGGTATGCGTTGCCCAGATGACGCGACGCGCGTCGACCGTACCGCCCGCCGTGCGAAGCACATGCATGCCGCGACGGATGCTCCAGTCCGTCACCCTGCTGTGCTCATGCAATTGCACAGACTCCGGCATGCTGTCTGCCAGACCCCGGATCAGCGCGGCAGGCTGGACCAAGGTGCAGCTGGGATTGAACACGGCGGCCCGGTAGTAGTCGGTGCCCAACAGCGCGCGCAATTCATCGCTATGCACTCGGGTCACCGGCTCGTTCAATTCTTCGAACTGCTCCGCCAAACTTTGCAGCGCCGTGATTCCGTCGTCGGTCGCGGCGGCGTAGAAGCGCCCGCCGCGATGCCAGCCGCAATCGATGTGCGCGTCGCGAACGATGGCATCCAGCCACGCATAGGTCCGGCGCGACAGGGTGAGTTGCGTGCTCGCCACCGTTCCGAGCGTGCTCCTGGCGTCCATCGCATGGGACAACGGCACGTCGATCACATAGCCCGAATTGCGCCCGGCGGAGCCTTCCGCGACGGCACCGGCGTCCAGCACCACGATCGGTTCGCCCGGCATGAGTTCGGCCAGCCGGCGTGCTGCAGCCATGCCCACGAGGCCGGCGCCGATCACGGCCACAGCGCAGTCGACGTGGCCCGACAGCTTGGGCGAAGGGCGGCGGGACGGTAAGAATGCCGTCCAGGCGCAGTGGGTGTCGTCTGCCTTATTCATGATGCAATGGCGCTAGAAGCGGGAGATGCGATAGGGGAGTGGATCGATCTCGGGGGTGCGGCCCTGTACGAGACGTGCGAGCAGCCGGCCGGTCATTGGGGCCGCCGTCATTCCGAAATGCCCGTGTCCGCAAGCGACGAATATGCCCGGATGGTTCGGCACCCGATCGATTACCGGCAGACTGTCGGGCATCGACGGTCTGAAGCCCATCCACATCGAATGAGTTTGGAAACGCAGCGATGGGAACAGTGATTGGGCATGGTGCAACAGAGCGTTTGCCCGACGCTCGTCGGGGGGCAATTCGAGGCCGCCTATCTCGACCGTTCCGGCGATGCGCAGGCCGGTCTCCATCGCGGTGGCGGCGAAGCCTCGATCCTTGTGCACGACGGGGATCGGAAGATCGAAAGATGGACCCTGGAGACTCACGTGATAGCCGCGTTCGGTATCGAGTGGAATCGATGTGCCCAACGGCGCCAGCAGTTCGCGTGACCATGCGCCGCAGGCCACGACCACGCCGTCGTGAACTCGGTCGCCGACGTTCGTAAGGACGCGATATCGGGTTTCGGATTGTGGAATGATCTTGAGCACCTTCTCGTGGCGAAGCCTTCCTCCTGCCTGCTCTAGCAGTGCGGCCAGCACTTGAACCATCCGTTGCGGCCCGACGGTGTGGCCGTTTCGTGGAAAAAACAATCCACGGCGAATACGCGGCGAAAGCTGAGGAATCATTTCATGCAGCTGGTCGGCATCCAGGGGCTCGGTGGGGATTCCGTGGCGATCGCGCAGTTCCCGTGCGATCCGGTCTCCTGCACCTTCGTGTTCGCCTTCCCAGACATGAACCTGTCCGGTGGTGCGGATCAGTTCGCTAAAGTGCGACGGCCCCAGCAACGCGCGATACTGGTCGAGCGCGGTCTCGTGCATCGCGCAGAGCGCATCGGACGCCGCACGCACCTGGGGCATGCGGCCGGCACGTATCCAGCGCAGCAGCCAGGGCAACGCGCGCAGCGCATAGGCCGGTTTCAGCGCAAGCGGTCCTTGCGAGTCGCTCAGCCAACGGGGAACCTCGCGCAGCATGCCGGGCAGTGCGATGGGCACGCAGCTGTCGATACTCAGCAGTCCCGCGTTTCCGAACGAAGCCCCGCCACCCGGCGGGAGCGGATCGTAAACCGTGACGGCGTGGCCCTCGCGCTGCAGGATGAGCGCGGCGCACAGGCCGACGATGCCGGCACCGGCGACTGCGATGGCGCGATGGACCGGAGGCTCATCCGGCACTTCGAGGGCATCGTTACCGACCGGGGCGGGCGATCCAGCCAATCCGCCACTGACGACTTCCAACAATGGGACTCTCCACTTGCAAAATCAACTAGCGCGCGCGCACTCGCACCGGCCGCAGCGGGCCGTCTGTCGATCAGGTGAAGCGATGCGCACTAGATCGCCGGCGCTGATCTCGTTGCCTGAATTGCCGGAGCGTCGCTCTTCTTCGCACGGCCGCAGCCGCGGCAAGGGCACGCGCTATCCAGCCCTGCGCCCTTAATTGAAGTACACCTCGTCATAAGGCGACAGCGGTCCCCAGATCGACGTCGGCACGTTACCGACATTCTTGCTCGTGGCCGTGCGGTACGGAATCAAGTTGATGAAGTCGATCGGCAGGTCGTCGGTAACGATCTTCTGAAAGCTCGCGTAGTAGGCTTTGCGTTTTGCCGGATCGAGTTCGTCGGCCCCCTCCTTGAGCAGCTCGTCGACCTTGGGGTTGCTGTACGACTGCGTGTTGGTCCAGACGATCGGTTTGATGTTGGTCGACAGGTAAGTGCGGGTAACGCCGATGACCGGATCTCCCCAGTTGAATACGATGTCCATCGACATGTCGAAGTCGTGCGTGGCCAGGCGCTTGGACCAGGCCGGAAAGTCCGCAGAGGCGCGCACATCGACCGCGATGCCGATCTTCTTCAACTGGCCACGTATGTATTCGGCAACATTCTTCTGCTGATCGTCGTTGCCCGGCAGGTAATCGATCGTCAGCTTGAAGCGTTCGTCGTTTGCGCCCACTTTGTAGCCGGCCGCATCGAGCATCGCGGCTGCCTTCTTGATGTCGTACGGATAGCGCACCAGGTCGGTGGACGCGAGCGGGCTGCTGGCCACGATCGGGCCGTCTGCGGGTGTTGCGAAGCCACCCATCAGCACCTTGCAGATGAAGTTCTTGTCGATCGCGGTGGCGATCGCCTTGCGGACCGCCACATCGGACAGCGGTTTTTTCGTGAGATTGAACGCGAGCCAGTTCAGTGGACCGATGCCTTCGTATCCTTTGGCCGTCATCACGCTCTTCGGGTTCGCGGCCAGCCGCTTAAGGTCGCTGGGAATTGAGACGAAAGGCAGCATCTGGATATCGCCCCGTTCGAAGCTCAGCATCAGGCTGGACGAGTCGGGATTGATGTCCACGATCACCTTGTCCAGGTAGGGCTTGCCTGGCAGGAAGAACTTGTCGAAGCGCTCCATCACGATGCGCTGGCCTGCCTGAAACTCGACGACCCTGAAAGGTCCCGAGCCGATCACATCCACCGAATTACGCGGGTTGGTCTTCAGGTCCTTGCCATCGTCGTAGATGTGCTTGGGGAGGATCGGGCATAGCGCCGGCGACATCGCCAGCACGATCGCCGGGTGCGGCGTACTCATGCGAATGATCGCGGTGTGCGGATCCGGCGTGTCGACCTTCTCGACTGGGGCCAGCATCGTCGTGAACGGGTGGTTGGCCCTGATCGCCATGATCGAGAACGCGACGTCCGCCGAGGTGATTGGCTTGCCATCGTGGAAAACAGCGTTCTTGCGAAGATTCAGCGTCAATGACTTGCCGTCGGCGGCAAGCTTCCACGACTCGGCCAGGTAGGGCTGCGCATCCCACTTGTCATCGAAGCGTAGCGGGCTGGCGAAAATCTGCGTCGAAGGGATCGCTGTGGCGAGGCCGGATTGCACCGCGCCGTTCAGATGGCGCGGCACCTGCGTACTGCCCACGACCAGCGTACCGCCGCGTTTGGGCTGCTGTGCCCAGACCGGCGATGAGAGCAATGGCGCGGCAGTCAACAACGCGCCCGATACCACCACCCGGCGTCGGGTGATACTTGGATTCGACATCTAGAGACTCCAGTGGGTTGTAGCGGTCCACATTGCGTTGAACCGACTCTTCGCCGGCGATATCGAGCCCCGAAGATCGGCAGCCCTGTTCTACGCGCAGCTGGAGAATCACAGTTTTTCGTCTTGCAGCCAATACCACTTGTATAGAAACCGCTGTCCGAAGCGACGGAACGGCGCGAACGCTTCGGACTGGACCAACTCGAACACGTTGGGATACGGCAGTGGAGAGTCGTAGATCGGCAGCGTGAACACCTCGCGGCCGCCATCCTTGCCGGCAACCCGTTCTGCCAGGCGCTTGCCAGCCCAGGTCGAAAACGAGACGCCGTTGCCTCCGTAGCCGAGCGCGTACCAGATGCTTTTGGTCGGATCGGGTCGAGTGATACGCGGCATCATGTCGTGGCTCACGTCGATCCAGCCCCACCACGAGTGGTCGATCTGGATTCCCGCAAGCGGCGGAAATTTGCGCGCGATCGCGTCGGTCAACAGCTTCAGATGAACCGGGTCCTCGGCGTCGGCACCGGTTACCGAGCTGCGGCTGCCGAGTTGCAGGCGGTTGCCCTTCAGGAAGCGATAGTAGAAGCGCAGGGTGCGCGTATCGGTCATGAAGGTTTCGGACCTGACGTTGCAGGCTTTCAGTTCCGCGTCGGTCAGCACCCGCGTGACCAAGGAATTCGACAGGATCGGCATGATCCTGTTCTTCATCAGCGGATTGAGCGCCTGGCCCGTGTAGCCACCGGTGCAGACCGCGACGCGCTTCGCGCGCACCGTGCCGCCCGGAGTGCGCAGGTGGTGCACGCCGTCCTTCGTGACCCAGCCTTGAACCGGACTGGATGGGTGGATCTTCACGCCGAGAGCGCGTGCCTTGCGGATCAGCCCGAAAGTGAGTTTGAGCGGATGGACGCCCACACCCTCGGGCTCGAACATCGCGCCCACCTGTTCGCGCTCGTCGCAATAGTCGCTGCGCACTTCTTCAGCGCTCATCATGCGTGTCGCATAGCCGAACTGTTTGCGCATCACCTCGGTCTGCTGACGCAGATACTCGAGCTTCTTGGGTCGGTGCGCGAGGTAGAGATGTCCGCCGTCGAAGGCGTCGCATTCGATCTCGCGGGTCAGCGCCTTGAAGTTGTCGAAGCCGGTGCGGATCTCGGTGTCGAGCCTCTTCGCGACGTCGAGGCCCCAACGCGCGATCCATTGCGATCGATTCAGCCGGCCGCTCGCGTTCTGGCCCTGGCCACCGCTGCGGCTCGAGCAGCCCCACGAAGTCTGATTCGCCTCGAGAACCACCGCTTGGATGCCTTGCTCCTGGGCCAGGTACAACGCAGTGGACAACCCGGTCGAGCCGGAGCCGATGACGACCACGTCTACGTCGATGTCGCGCATGACCGGGCCGTCGTCGTCCGGCGGCACACCCGCACTCGCAACCCACCAGGTTGGGGCGTAGGCGCGACCCGTGCCTGGCGTGGCCTCGAGCATCGGGTCGTAGCAGGGGTCGTATCGCTTGTCGGCGGGTACGACGCCCGCGGTGAATTGCGATTGAGTCATCATCATGTCGATTCGCAAAGGAGAAACATCATTTGGCAGCGGGAAGATTGGGACGCGCCTTGCGGAACACGTTCTTCAGCGCGATCTTCCCGTCCTTGAACGTGAACAGGTCGACGCCATCGCTCTCGATGCGGCTGCCGTCCGCAGCCGTGCCGGTGAAGGTCCACTCCGAAACGCCGAACTCGCCGTGCACGTGGTGCGTGTCCCTGGTCCACTGCGCATCGGGCACGGTTTCCCAGGCCACTGCGAAGGCCCTGCGGACGGCCTCCGGCCCGACGTGGCGTGTGCCGCAGGAGTCGGGTCCCGCGGCGGTCTGGAACACGCAATCGGAATGCATGAAGCTCATCAGTGCGTCGATATCGTGGCGGTTCCAGGCTGCGCTGAAGGCGGCGAGCGTGGCTTCGGTGATCGGACCGGCGGGGGTGTTCAAGGCGGACTCCTGTGAAAGCGGATAAATGGGTGAATGCCTGCTAGCGTAGGAAATTTCATCGCATGCCGCTAGGGCCAGATGGCTGGATTCGGCCGTGCCAGTTCGAACTCCGCGGCGTAGACTCGCGCGTGACATGAGCACCCCGCGATCCATTCAGTGGGATCAGTTGTTCCAGTTGCCCGACCAGTCTGCGCTGCCGCTGCAGGCCAGGCTGCGACTCGCGATCGTGCATGCCATCCTCGATGGTCGCCTCGGCGACAGCGCCGCGCTGCCATCGTCGCGCGAGTTGGCCGGCCTGCTCGGACTGAGCCGAAACACCGTCACCGCTGCCTACTTGCAATTGATGGACGAAGGCTTTCTGCAGGCACGTCCGCGCAGCGGGGTCTTCGTCGCGCCGAACGCGCGTCCCCTCTCGGCGAAATTAGCCGAACCCCTGACTGGACAGGGTGGGCAGGTGGACCGAGCACCGCTCTGGTCGACGCGCGTGCTGCGCTCGCTGGCGCAGCAACCCACGCTCTGCAAGCCTGACCAGTGGCGCGCCTATCCCTATCCATTCATCTACGGGAACTACGACCCGCAGTTGTTCCCTACCGAGGATTTTCGCGAGTGTTGCGCGCGCAGCCTTGCGCGCTCACAATTGCCGCGCTGGACTCCTGATTTCGAAACCGACGATGTGCCCGATCTGATCGAGCAGATCCGCACGCGTCTGCTGCCCAAGCGCGGTGTGTTCGCGCTGAAGGAGGAAATCATCGTCACCATCGGCGCGCAACACGCTTACTACCTCCTGGCCGATGCCCTTTTCGATGAGAAGACGCGCGTGGGACTCGAAGAGCCGGGTCACCCGCATGCACGCCAGAGCTTTTCGTTGCGCGCGCCGCAGTGGGTAGGGGTGGGCGTGGATGACGAGGGCCTGCTGGTCGATACGCTGCCTGCGGTCGACTATCTGTTCGTTACGCCGTCGCATCAAAGTCCGACGACGGCCACGCTGGGCCTCGAGCGGCGCCGACGCCTGTTGCGGCAGGCGGAGCTGAACGACTTCGTGATCATCGAGGACGACTATGAAGCCGAGAACCTCTACGAGGGTTCGCCGATGCCGGCGCTCAAGAGTCTCGACAAGGCCGGTCGCGTGCTCTATATCGGCTCGGTCTCGAAGAGCCTGTCGCCGGCGCTGCGACTCGGTTATATCGTCGCACCGCGCGCGCTCATCCAGGAACTGCGCCTGGTCCGGCACGCGATGGTGCGCCATCCGAGCGCCTTCCTTCAGCATGCGTACGCGCTGTTCCTCTCGCTCGGTCACCACGAATCGCATGCGCGACGCGTCAACCAGGCGATGCAGGAACGACTGGCACTGGCGGCCGCGGCACTGCGAGAATATCTGCCGGACTTCGCGTTCGATCTGCCGCAAGGCGGGGCGTCGATCTGGATTCGCGCGCCTGCCTGGGTCGATGCCGCGGAGCTTTCGTTGACGGCGCGCAGCCACGGCGTGCTGATCGAATCCGGTGAAGTGTTCTTCCTCAGGCCGCCCTATCCCTGCCCCTACTTCCGGCTGCGCCTGTCATCGATTGCGGCCACACAGGTAGCAGCGGGGATCCGTGCGCTCGGCCTCGCCGTCGACGAACTTGCGCAGGCGCGGGAACACGCAGAGGGCCGGCGCCTTCCGCGTGCTCCGATGTGCGACCGGCACTGAAGCACAAGAGCGACGACCACCGCCGAGGTGCGAGGGAAGGCACTCGTCGCTGGCTCCATGCGACGCAGACCGCTGGACCTTTTCCCTGGTCGAGACAAGAGGCACAGTCGGCGTCGACGGATGGCGCTGCACGAAATCGGAATGCGCGTCTCACCACGCACTTGATCACCGTCAGTTCTGCAACCTGAACCATTCCAAGCCGAGAGCCGCCATGAAGAAGAATTATTCACGTCGCAATTTCAATCTGACTGCTGTCAGCGTGTTGATGGGCTCCCTCGCGGGAGCAACCATGCTCACTCCCGGAACCGCCTTCGCGCAGGAGAAGACGGTCACGATCGGCTATCAGCTGATCGTCGGTCCATTCCTGACCGCGATCGCGAATGGCAGTTTCGAAAAGGCGACCGGCTACAAGATCGATTGGCGCCAGTTCTCTTCAGCCGGCGACATCACCAGCGCATTCGCCTCGGGCGACGTCCCGCTCGGCGTGCTGGGATCGACCGGGATCGCCGCCGCCGCGACCCGTGGCGTCGACGTCCAGCTCTTCTGGATCCTCGACAACATCGGCAAGTCCGAGGCACTGGTCGCGCGCAACGGCTCAGGCATCAATTCCCCGGCCGACCTCAAGGGAAAGAAGGTCGCGGTGCCCTTCGTGTCCACTTCGCACTTCCATCTGCTGATCGCGATGGAGCAGATCTGGCACATCAAGCCGAGCGATGTGGAAATTCTCAACATGAAGCCGCCTCAGATCGTCGCTGCGTGGGCGCGCGGAGACATCGATGCCGCATACGTGTGGCCGCCGGCGCTGATCGAAATCCAGAAAACCGGCAAGACCATCGTCACGTCGGAGGAAATCGGCAAGAAGAGCGTTCCCACTTTCGATGGCCTCGTCGTGAGCAAGGCATGGGCGGAGAAGAACGCGGACTTCATGACCAAGTTCACGCAGGTACTCGCGCAGTCGTATGCTGACTATCGGGCCAACGGCGCGAAGTGGACCGTCCAATCACCCGAGGTCAAGGGGATCGTCAAGCTGATCGGCGGCAAGCCCGACGACGACGTCGAATCACTCAAGCTGCTGGTCTTCCCCACCGCGCAGGAGCAGGCCTCCGCCGAATGGCTGGGCGGCGGCAAGGATGGCGGCGCCCTGCGCGCGCTCACGAAGAGCGCCGAGTTCCTCAAGAGCCAGCGCCAGATCGACAAGGTGTTGCCGGACTACGGTACGGCGATCAACGCGAAATACGCACAGGCGTCGTCGAAGTAGAGGGTCGATCCCATCTTCACGAATCCACAAGGAACATGCTCATGGCCGCCCAGACCCAAACCCTGCAGGTGAACAACGTAAGCGTCATCTTTCCCGGCCGAAAGCCGGGCGAGCAGGTACAAGCGCTCGATAACATCAACCTGACGATCAACGACGGTGACTTCGTCGTCGCGTTGGGCGCTTCCGGCTGCGGAAAGACCACCCTGCTCAACATGATGGCTGGTTTTCTTTCGCCTTCCAGTGGCGAGCTGCTGCTCGGCGGTCACCAAATCACCGGCCCGGGCAGCGACCGCGGCGTGGTTTTTCAGAAGCACGCGCTGCTGCCCTGGCTCAACGTCATGGACAACACCGAGTTCGGGCTGAAGCTGCAAGGCGTCGGGAAAAGAGAACGGCAGGAGACTGCCGCACGCAACCTGGCGCTGGTGGGTCTGCAGGATTTCCACCAGCACATGATCTATCAGCTATCCGGCGGCATGCAGCAACGCGTAGGGATAGCGCGCGCGCTGACCTGCAATCCGGCGACCCTGCTGATGGACGAACCGATGGCGGCGCTCGACGCGCTCACGCGCGAAACCATCCAGGAGTTGTTGCTCGACGTCTGGCAGAAGACCGGAAAGATGTTCTTCTTCATCACGCACAGCGTCGAAGAGGCGCTGTTTCTCGGTAACCGTGTGATCGTGATGTCGCCGCGACCCGGACGCATCACCAATACCTACAACCTCGATTTCAACCGACGCTTCCTCGAGAATCGCGATGCCCGCGCCGTGAAGTCCAGTCCCGATTTCATTCAGATGCGCGAGAAGATCCTTGGCATCATCTATGGCGACGAGTTGGCCGCCGAATCCAGCCAAGAGGCGATCCATGTCTAAGATCATCAAATTCTCTTCGACGCAGTTGGGTGTCGTGCAAGCGGGGTCTGGCGCGGCTGTCCAGTCGGGCGGCCTGATGCGAATCTTCGCTAGAAAGGCCGCGACTCCCGGCGAGGTCTACGGCGCCCCGGGGCACGGCAGCAGCACATTGATCAGCCTCGTCACCGCGATCACCTTGATCGTGGCCTGGTTCGTCATCACCAACATGGGGTGGATCAAGCCGCTATTCCTGCCGACTCCGCAGGCGGTGTGGGGAAAGTTCGTGCTCGCGTCGACCGAAGGCGTCGCGAACTCGACGCTGTGGCAACACACCCTGACCAGCCTGTCGCGCGTGTTCGGCGCATTTTTTCTGGCGTGCGTCACTGCCATACCGATCGGTATCCTGATGGGTACCAACCGCGTCATGCGCGGCATCTTCGATGCGCCGATCGAGTTCTATCGACCGCTCCCCCCCCTGGCCTACCTGCCTCTGGTCATCATCTGGTTCGGCATCGGAGAATTCTCCAAGATCCTGCTGATCTATCTGGCGATCTTCGCTCCGATGGCGATCTCGGCACGCGCCGGCGTTCGTTCGGTTTCGATGGAGCAGATCCACGCCGCGTATGCGATGGGCGCAAGTCGATTGCAGATCGTCTGGCATGTGATCCTGAAGGCTGCGATGCCCGAGATCTTTACCGGCATGCGCATCGGCATCGGCGTGGGATGGACCACATTGGTGGCTGCTGAAATGGTCGCAGCAACGCGCGGATTGGGTTTCATGGTGCTCAACGCGGCGGAGTTCCTGGCGAGCGACACAGTGATCATGGGGATCATCGTCATCGGCCTGTTCGCATTCGCCTTCGACTTGCTGATGCGCTACACCGAGCGCGTTCTGGTGCCTTGGAAGGGCAAGGTCTAGAGGGAGCTAGCTCCCTCACCGGCAGGCCTCCCGATAGTTGGCGCGATTGCGTTGTCCGCCGTGACGCGACCGTATGTGAAGCGTGAGGTCGCGTCCGGCATCACGCTGATCATTGCCGACT
>JBDTIS010000130.1:0-6680 GCA_039936235.1 Burkholderiaceae bacterium
CTGCTGATGGAAGAGACCGGCCTGCCGGTGGTCGTGGCCGAAGAGCCGCTGACCTGCGTCGTGCGCGGCTGCGGCATGGCGCTCGAGCGCATGGACAAGCTCGGCAGCATCTTCACCCACGAGTGAAGCGTGGTGTGCGATTCGCACCTGCAGCGATGGGTCGGGCATGGGACTCTTGCACGTGCAGATCGCCGAAAAACGTAGCGAGGATGGCTGGCTGCTAGGCGCACGGAGCGCAGAGACCGGAGCGTGCGTTTGTACGCGAGGATCTCGAGCACCGCGCAACGACGCAGACGGCCACCGCAGTAGTTTTGCGGCGATCTGACGCATGGATCAAGTCGCGCCGCCACTTTTCAAGCAGGGACCGTCCGCCTTCGCGCGGCTGTTCTTCTTCGCGGTCCTGGCGTTGACGCTGATCGTGGCCGATACGCGCTTCGACGCGCTGCGTTACGTACGGATCGGTCTCGGCACCGCACTCTATCCGGTGCAGCGCGGCGTGCTCGCGCCGACGCAATGGGCCGGCAACTTCTTCGGCTACTTCCGGTCGCTCGATCGGGTCGAGGCGCAGAACCGGCAGCTCGCGATCGAGAAGAACACGCTCGCCCAGACCGCGCTACGCGCCGAGAGTCTCGAGGCCGAGAACGTCCATCTGCGCAAGCTCGCCGGACTGCGTGAAGGCCTGCATGCGAAGTCGGTCGCCGCCGAGATCCTCTACGACGCGCGCGATCCGTTCTCTCGCAAGGTGATCATCGATCGCGGGACGCAGGACGGCGTCGAACGCGGGCAGCCGGTGATCGACGAGTCCGGCGTGGTCGGGCAGATCACGCGCGTGTTTCCGCTGTCGTCCGAGATCACGCTGCTGACCGATCGCGAGCAGGCGATCGCCGTGCAGAACGTGCGCACCGGCGTGCGCGGCATCGCGTACGGCAATGCGGCCGGTGGGTCGGCGGGGCAGATCGACCTGCGCTTCATGCCGTCGAACGTCGATGTCCGCAAGGACGATCTGCTGGCCACGTCCGGACTCGACGGCGTGTTCCCAGACGGACTGCCGGTCGCGCGTGTGTTGAGCGTCGAGCGCAACGCGGCCTATCAGTTCGCACGCATCCTCTGCACGCCGATGGGCGGCACCGAACGCAACCGGCACGTGCTGGTGCTGCTGACCGCGCGGCCCGATCCGAGACCGGTCGACGAAGTGCCGGTGGTGAACCCGAAGGCCAAGCGGAACAAGATGCCATGAGGACGCGCGTCCCGATGCCGCCGCGGATGCCGATCGGACCTTCGCGGATCGGCAACAAGCAGTACCTGCTGCGGCCGGCGAACCCCGCGTTCATCGCGGCGTCGCTGCTGGTCGCGTTCATCCTGAATCTGATGCCGTGGGGCCGGCTGATGGCCGTGCCGGACTTCGTCGCGCTGGTGCTGGTGTTCTGGAATATCCATCAGCCGCGCCGCGTCGGGATGGGCGTCGCGTTCCTGATGGGCCTGTTCATGGATGTGCATTCGGCGTCCCGGCTCGGAGAGAACGCGCTGGCCTACACGCTGCTTTCTTACGGCGCGATCATGTTGCATCGACGCGTCGTGTCGTTCCCGATCTTCGTGCAGGCGCTGCAGGTGTTGCCGCTGTTCGCGGTCGCGCAGACCGTCGTGCTGGTGGTGCGAATGGTGATCGGTGCGCCTTTTCCCGGCTGGCAGATCTATCTCGAATGCCTGACGACCGCGCTACTGTGGCCGCTCGCGACGTGGCTGCTGTTCGCGCCGCAACGCAGGCCCCTGGAGCGAGACGAGACGAGACCGATCTAGTGATTAGCGACAGATTCACCGTCGCTCTGACCTCACCCTCCCCCTGAAGGAGACGGTGAGAAGCGAGTGGCGCTATGCAACCCTGAATAGAGAATGACGGAACTCAAGGACACCCAGCGCGAGCTCTACATCTTCCGGCTGCGTCTCATCGCCGGGATGCTGTTCGTGCTGATCTGCTTCGGCCTGCTGGTCGCGCGCTATCTCACGCTGCAGATCGTGCGTCACGACAACTACGCCGCGCGCGCCGACGAGAACCGCATCTCGCTGGTGCCGATCGCGCCGAACCGTGGCATCGTCACCGACCGCAACGGCGTCGTGCTCGCGCGCAACTACTCGGCGTACACGCTCGAGATCACGCCGTCGAAGGTCGTCAACGTCGACGCGACGATCGAGTCGCTGGCGGAGGTGATCCCGATCGAGCAGCGCGACCGTCGACGGTTCAAGAAGCTGCTCGAGGAAACCAAGACCTTCGAAGGGATCCCGATCCGCACGCGACTGACCGAGGAAGAGGTCGCGCGCTTCGTCGCGCAGCGCTATCGCTTCCCCGGCGTCGAGGTGCAGGCGCGACTGTTCCGCCAGTACCCGCTCGGCGACAGCGCCGCGCACGTGATCGGCTACATCGGCCGCGTCAGCGAGAAGGACCTCGATCGGCTCGAGGAGCGCGAGGAGAAGGAAGGTGTCGACCTGCTGACCAACTACCAGGGCACCGACTACATCGGCAAGGAGGGACTCGAGAAGAGGTACGAGGCGCAGCTGCACGGAACCACCGGCGCCGACGAGGTCGAGGTCACGGCGTCCGGTCGCGCGGTCCGCACGCTGACGCACACGCCGGCGCTGTCCGGCGACAATCTCGTGCTGTCGATCGACACGAAGCTGCAGAAGCTGGTCGAAGAGGCGTTCGGTGCGCGTCGCGGCGCACTGGTTGCGATCGAGCCTGCGACCGGCGACATCCTCGCGTTCGTGTCGCGGCCCAGCTTCGACCCGAACCTGTTCGTCGAAGGCATCGACGCCGAAAGTTGGAAGGGACTCAACGAATCGATCGACAAGCCGCTGGTGAACCGTCCGTTGTCGGGCACATATCCGCCGGGCTCGACGTTCAAGCCGTACCTCGCGCTCGCCGCGCTCGAGAACGGCAAGCGCACCCCGCAACAGACCATCTTCGACCCGGGTTACTTCAACTTCGGCAACCATCGTTTTCGCGACGACAAGGAGGGCGGCCACGGTACCGTCGACATGTACAAGTCGATCGTCGCATCCTGCGATACCTATTACTACATGCTCGCGGCCGACATGCCGATCGACATGATGGCGAGCTTCCTGAAGCCGTTCGGCTTCGGACAGATCACCGGCATCGACCTCGACGGCGAGCGCAGGGGCGTCCTGCCGTCGACCGCGTGGAAGCGGACCGCGTTCAAGAAAGTCGAACAGCAGCGCTGGTTCCCCGGCGACACGATCTCGATCGGCATCGGCCAGGGCTACAACTCGTACACCCCGCTGCAGCTCGCGCATGCCGTCGCGACGCTGGCCAACGACGGCGTCGTGATGAAGCCGCACCTGGTCAAGGAGATCGAGAACGCGCGGACCGGACAGCGCACGCTGACCGTGCCGAGCGAGAGTTTCCGGATCAAGCTGAACCAGAAGAACGTCGACTTCATCAAGAACGCGATGGTCGGCGTCAACATCAGCGGCACCGGTGCGGCCGCGTTCAAGGGTGCGCAGTACACGTCCGGCGGCAAGACCGGCACGGCGCAGTTGTTCCAGATCAAGCAGAACGAGAAGTACAAGGACTCGCACGTGTCGGAGCGGTTGAAGGACCATGCGTGGTTCATCGCGTTCGCGCCGGCCGACCATCCGCGCATCGCGCTCGCGGTGCTGGTTGAGAACGGCGGCTTCGGCGCGGCGGCCGCGGCACCGATCGCGCGGCGGGCGATCGACTACTACCTGCTGGGCAAGCTGCCGGTGGATCCGAAGAAGCCGGTGGAAGAGGGTCCGGACACGTCCGAGGAACCCGATTGATGCGCGCATCAATCAGGTTCCTCACTTCTCTCCCTCCCCACCCCGGCAGCGGTGGCTCCCCATGAGCCTGCGCATGAACAACGACGCCCCCCTGATGTCGGTCTGGCGTCGCGCGAAGCCTTACGTGTTCGTCTTCGATCCGTTGCTGTCGATCATTCTCGCGCTGCTGTGCGGCTTCTCGCTGGTCACGCTGTACAGCGCCGGCTACGACTTCCCGGGCCGCTTCGAAGGGCAGGTCCGCAATTTCGTAGCGGCATTCCTGATGATGTGGTTCATCGCCAGCATCCCGCCGCAGAAGATGATGCGCTTCGCGATCCCGGTCTATACGATCGGCGTGCTGCTGCTGATCGCGGTGTTCGCCGCCGGCACGGTGAAGAACGGCGCGCGCCGCTGGCTCACGGTCGGATCGTTGCAGATTCAACCATCGGAGCTGCTCAAGATCGGCGTGCCGTTGATGCTCGCGTGGTACTTCCACAAGCACGAGACACTGATCCGCCTGCGCGACTTCGTGTTCGCCGGCTTGATGCTGGTCGTGCCGGTCGGCCTGATCGCGAAGCAGCCCGACCTCGGCACCGCGCTGCTGGTGCTCGCCGCCGGCATCTATGTCATCTACTTCGCGGGCCTGTCGTGGAAGCTGATCCTGCCGGTGCTGGTAGCGGCCGTGGTCGGCGCCACCGCCCTCATCTTCGTCGGCGACCGCATCTGCCAGCCGGAGGTGAACTGGCCCGGCATGCACGACTACCAGAAGCAGCGCATCTGCACGCTGCTGGACCCGACGACCGACCCGCTCGGGCGCGGCTTCCACACGATTCAGTCGGCCATCGCGGTGGGCTCGGGCGGCCTGACCGGCAAGGGCTACATGAAGGGGACGCAGACGCACCTGGACTTCATCCCGGAGCGCACGACCGACTTCATCCTCGCGGTGTATGCCGAAGAGTTCGGCTTCGTCGGCATCATCCTGTTGCTGTGCCTGTACGCCGCTCTGATCTTCCGGGGACTGGTCATCGCGGCCAACGCGCCTACCTACTTCGCCCGTCTTCTGGCCGGCTCGATCACGCTGATCTTCTTCACCTACGCGTTCGTCAACATGGGCATGGTCTCGGGAATACTGCCGGTGGTCGGCGTGCCGCTACCGTTCATGAGCTACGGCGGCACCGCGCTGGTCACGCTCGGGATCGGGGCGGGAATCCTGATGAGCGTGCAGCGGCACAAGAAGCTGGTACAGACCTGACGTCGATGCGGCCGATTCCGACTCCGAGGACAGGCCTTGCGATCGCGCTGCTGGCAGCGATCGCCGGATGTTCGTCGGTGCCGCAGAAGCACGGCGGCACCGTGCCGTCCCGTACAGCGTCGGCCGGCAACGCTGCTCCGCCGACCGCGTCGACCCCGCGCAAGGGCGGCGGCTACTATCTCGACGACGGTCCCGGCGACAATCCGCCGCCCGACCTTGCGTTGCTGCCGGATGCTATCCCGCGCGTCGAGAAGTTCGCGAGCGGCGCGAACAGGCCGTACAACGTGTTCGGCGTCGACTACGTGCCCGACCTGTCGGGCTCGCCTTACCGGCAGCGCGGCGTCGGCTCGTGGTACGGCCGCAAGTTCCACGGCCAGCGAACCTCGTCCGGCGAGATCTACGACATGTACGCGATGACGGCGGCGCATCCGACGCTGCCGATCCCCTGCTACGCGCTGGTCACGAATCTGCAGAACGGCCGCTCGGTGATCGTCCGCGTCAACGATCGCGGCCCCTTCCTGCACAATCGCGTGATGGACCTGTCGTACGCCGCGGCGTTCAAGCTCGGCTACATGAGCAGCGGCAGCGGGATGATCGAGGTCGAGATGCTGATGCCGTCGGACATCGCCGCCGGTCGTATTCCGGCGACAACGGGGGGGCTGCTGGCGTCGGCATCCGCTTCGACGCCGGTCGCCTCGACGACGCCGGTCGGCGCACAGTCGCCGTTGACGATCGAGGCGCTGACCGCCAGCGCGCCGTCGACCGACGCGCCGCGACCCCGGATCATCGCGTCGGACGGTCCGATGCCGGTCCTGCCGGCCGCGCCGACGATCGCGCCCGAAGCCGCGGGGCGCTCGCTACCGCTGTCGACGAAGCCGGACATCGAGACGGGTCCCGACCTCGTCGCGTCGCCCGATCGCCAGCCCGATGCAGTTCTGCCCGAAATCGCGTCGGGCGTCGGCTTCTACCTGCAGCTCGGCGCGTTCAAGGGGAAGGCCGGCGCCGACAGTTTCGCGTCGCATGTCGCGCGCGACCTCGATCCATCGGTCGCTTCGAAGCTGCAGGTCAGCGATGGCAACGGCCTCTATCGCGTTCGTCTCGGACCGTACGCGCGCCGCGCCGATGCCGACATCGCGGCAGCGAGCCTGCGGGCCGCGATAGCGCAGCCGGTCCTGGTGATGCCGGACAGCCGATCGCGCTGACGCGTGCTGCGGTCTGTGGCAATCTCGTTGCCCGACAAGCCTGCGAACCGAACACGAAAGGCGAATCATGATCGTCGTACTGGGTAGCGTCGTCGCACACGCGCAGCACTTCGACGAAGTCCTGTCCATCAGTTACGAGCATGTGCTGCGATCGCGGGCCGAGCCCGGCTGCATCGCGCACGCCGTGCATCTCGACAGCGAGAATCCGCTGCGGCTCGTGTTCGTCGAGCAGTGGACCGACCAGACCATGTTGTGGCAGCACTTCGCGGTGCCGGCTGCACGCGCATTCGGCAGGCGGCTGGCCGCGCTCGCCAGCGCCCCGCCGATCATCAACATCTTCGAAGCGACACCGGTCGCCGTGCCCGCCCGGAGCGGCAGGTAAGCGCGGTTTGGCGGTTTGCGTGCGATGCGCTACCGTGCTGCGCCCGAAGAAC
>JBDTIS010000131.1:0-14907 GCA_039936235.1 Burkholderiaceae bacterium
GCGCGCCGCCAACTACCTGTCGGTCGGCCAGATCTATCTGGCCGACAACCCGCTACTCAAGCGTCCGCTGGCCGTCACCGATGTCAAGCACATGCTGCTCGGACATTGGGGCACGACGCCCGGACAGAACTTCATCTACGCGCACCTGAACCGCGTCATCAGGCAGTACGACCTGGACATGATCTACATCTCCGGCCCGGGTCATGGCGGCCAGGCGATGGTCGGCAATACCTACCTCGAAGGCACCTACAGCGAGATCTATCCGGACATCAGCCAGGATGAGGCAGGGCTGCAGAAGCTCTTCCTGCAATTCTCGTTTCCCGGCGGCATCCCGAGCCATGTCTCGCCCGAATGCCCCGGGTCCATCCACGAGGGTGGCGAGCTGGGGTACTCGCTCAGCCATGCTTTCGGTGCGGTCTTCGACAACCCCGGCCTGATCGTGGCCTGCGTGATCGGGGACGGCGAAGCGGAAACCGGCCCGCTCGCTACGTCGTGGCATTCGAACAAGTTCCTCGATGCCGCGACCGACGGCGCGGTACTACCGATCCTCCATCTCAACGGCTACAAGATCTCCAACCCGACCATCCTGGCGCGCATCGATCCCGATGAGCTCGAACATCTGATGCTCGGCTATGGCTGGACGCCGATCTTCGTCGAAGGGGACGAGCCGGCGCTGATGCACCAGGCGATGGCAGCCGCGCTCGACGCGGCGGTCGGGCAGATCCGCCGGATCCAGTGCGACGCCCGGGACCGCGGCCAGACCAGGCGTCCGCGCTGGCCGATGATCGTATTGCGATCCCCGAAGGGATGGACCGGCCCGAAGATCGTGGACGGCAAGCAGGTGGAAGGTACCTTCCGTTCGCATCAGGTGCCGCTGTCGGATCCCGCGAGCCACCCGGGTCATCTCGAGCAGCTCGAGGACTGGCTGCTGAGTTATCGGCCGGCGGAGCTGTTCGACACGACCGGCCGGCTGCGACCGGAGCTCGCCGCACTCGCGCCTACGGGTCTGCGCCGGATGGGGGCGAATCCACATGCGAACGGCGGCATGCTGTTGCGCGACCTGCGGCTGCCCGACTTCCGCGACTACGCCGTGAACGTGCCCGCGCCGGGAACCCGGGGCAGGGGAGACACCCATGTGCTCGGCGCCTTCCTGCGCGACGTGACGCGGCTCAACGATGCGCAACGCAACTTCCGCATCTTCGGCCCGGACGAAACGCTGTCGAACGGTCTCGAGTCCGTTTTCGAGGCGACCAGTCGTCAATGGGACAACGCGACGTTGCCGAACGACGAGTTTCTCGCGCCGACCGGCCGCGTGATGGAGATGCTCAGCGAGCATCAGTGCGAAGGCTGGCTCGAAGGCTACCTGCTGACGGGGCGGCACGGGCTCTTCAACTGCTACGAGGCGTTCATCCACCTCGTCGACTCGATGTTCAACCAGCACGCGAAATGGCTCAAGGTCACTGCGGGGCTGCCGTGGCGTCGTCCGATCGCGTCGCTCAACTACCTGCTCACTTCGCACGTATGGCGCCAGGACCACAACGGCTTCAGCCACCAGGATCCGGGCTTCATCGACCATGTGGGCAACAAGAAGGCGGAAGTCGTGCGGATCTATCTGCCGCCCGATGCGAACTGTCTGTTATCGGTGATCGACCACTGTTTGCGCAGCCGTCACTACGTCAATGTCGTCATCGCCGGCAAGCATCCGGCGCCGCAATGGCTGACGATGGAGGACGCCGTCCTGCACTGCACCGCGGGTATCGGCGCCTGGCAGTGGGCGAGCAACGACCAGGGCGTCGCGCCCGATGTCGTCATGGCCTGCTGCGGCGACGTGCCGACGCTCGAGACGCTCGCTGCCGTCAGTATCCTGCGCGTGCTGTTGCCGCGACTGCGGATCCGGGTCGTCAATGTAGTCGACCTGATGCGCCTGCAGCCGCAAAGCGAGCATCCGCACGGCTTGAGCGACGTCGACTTCGACGATCTCTTCACGAAGGACAGGCCGGTGGTGTTCGCCTACCACGCCTATCCGGGACTGATCCACAGGCTCACCTACCGCCGCACCAATCACGGCAACATCCACGTCCGCGGCTACAAGGAGGAAGGCACTATCACGACGCCGTTCGACATGGCGGTGCGCAACGATCTCGATCGCTTCCACCTTGCGATGACGGTCATCGACCTGCTGCCGGCCACCGGCTACGAAGGCGTCGCCGTGAAGGGACAGCTCAAGTCCAAGTTGTTCGAACATCACCGCTACATCGACACAAACGGTCAGGACATGCCCGAGATCCGCGACTGGAAATGGAGCGTGCCGGCGTGACTGCCCCGTGACAAGACCGGTCAGGTTTTCTCGATGGGTCGCGCCGTATCTCGGCGTCGTATGGATCAGGAAGTTCGGCAATCCCGCGCGTTTTGCGCGTGACGCGGACAGGGCCGTTCGCAAGAGCGGAGCGGTCGCCGCGATTCGCCTCTGGTTCTGAACGTCTATCCGGCGTCGAGACGATCGAGCCTCAGCCGGTCGCGATCGTCGGTCGCGCGCCAGACCGCCAGGGTCGTCGTCGCCACCGCCCCGAGTCCGGTGGCGCCTGCGAGCAGTAGCAGGATGAGGATTTGATACCGGGCTGCGGCCAGCGGTGGCAAGCCGGCCAGGATCTGGCCGGTCATCAGGCCGGGCAGGGTGATGATGCCCGCGGCCGACATCTGGTTGACGATCGGGATCAGTCCGCTGCGCAACGCACTGCGCTGCAGCGGCTTCAATGCGACGTAGCGGCTCGCGCCCAGCGCCAGTTGCGCCTCGATCGCCGTACGCTCGCGCATCAGCCCGATGCTGAATGCGTTGAGGCTGATGCTGACGCCGTTCATCACGCTGCCCAGCACGATGCCGACGAGAGGAATCAGGAACTGCGGCTCGTACCATGGCGACGGTCGCAGCGTGACGAGCGCGAATGCGGCGACCAGCAGTGTCGCGATCAGCGTCGTGCCCGCCCCCAGGCCGTAGCGCCAGAGGCCGACGAAGCGATGCTCCTGACGCGATAGCACTTCGTAGCTGGCCGTACCGAACATCGTGACGAGCACGATACCGATCAGCAGCAGCGAATCGGATGCGAAGACACTCTTGAGGACGAGCCCGACGAGCAGCAACTGCACCACCATCCGCGTCGCGGCGACGAGCAGGCTGCGGGCCATGCCGAGGGTCATCGCCAGCGATAGCGCCGCGTTGACAAGCACCAGGCCCGATGCGGCAATCAGGGAGAAGAGGCCGGGTGCAGGCGTGTTCATGCGTCTTCCAGCCTGCCGTTCCTGAGAACCAGGTGTCGCGTACCCATCCGAGTTGCCTGCGCCGGGTCGTGGGTCACCATCAGGATGCCGATCCCACTGCGCAGCCGGTCCGTGAGCAAGGACTCGACCCGGGTCATGCTTTCCGTGTCGAGCCCGGAGGTCGGTTCGTCCAGCAGCAGGATCCGCGGGTCCCGCGCCATCGCACGCAGCAAGGCAAGCCGCTGACGCTCGCCGGTCGACAATCGCGTCACCGGCCAGGTCGCGGCTTCGGCAGGGATGCCGAGCGTCGCGAACAGCGTGCCGAAGTCGGTCGCGGGTGGGAAATGCGCTGCGACCTGCGGCAGCCACCAGCCGGACTCGGCCGCGACGTAGGTGACCAGACGCCGCCACGCAGGCGCGGGCATGGCCGAGCAGGCGCGCCCGTCGAGCGTGCAGTCGCCGACGTGCGGATCGAGGTCGGCGATCATCCGCAGCAGGAGGCTCTTGCCGGCGCCGGACGGGCCCGTGATCGACACGCAGGTTCCCGCGGCGAGGTCGAGGTCGATCGGTCCGACCTGCAGCCGCTGCAGGCCGCGCGTCACGAGCGTGGCGGTGACCGAGCTCCGCGCATCCGTCGCGGGGTGACGACGGGCGACGAAGCCGTCAGGCGATACCTGCATCGAGTCCCGCCCGAAGCCGTGTGATCTTCGCGAGGATCGACCAGTCCTTGTCGCCGTATCCCTGGTCTATCGCCATTTGCATGTTCTCGCGGACCAGCCGCGCGGCGGGCAGCTCCGCGTTCTTCGCCGCTGCCGCATCGAGCGCGAGGTCGACGTCCTTGAGTCCAAGGGTCAGCCTGAAGCCCGGGACGTAGGTGTTGGTCGCGATGAAGCCGCCGTAACGCTTGTAGCTCGGGCTCGCGAACAGCGTGTTCGTGATGATGTCGAGGAAGTCCGCCGCCTTCACGCCGTAGCTCTCGGTCAGCGCGGTCGCTTCGCCCATCGCCTCGATGGCGAGCGTGATCATCAGGTTGCCGGCGATCTTCGCGACGTTCGCGCGCTTCGGATCGTCGCCGAGCGGCCAGGTCTTCTGGCCGAGCGCATCGAGCAGCGGCTGCACGGTGGCGAGCGCCGCGGCATCGCCGGCGACCACGATGTTCAGCTGTGCAGCGGCGGCCGCGGCGGGCACGCCGAAGACCGGCGCGGCCACGTAGGCGATCCCGGCCGCGCGATGCAGCGCGGCCAGCTCGTCGACGAGCTCCGGAGAGATCGTCGCCATCATCACGTGGACGCCGCCCCTGCGCGCTGACGCGAGCGCGCCCGAGTCGACGATCACGCCGCGCACGGCCTTGTCGTCGGCCAGCATCGTCATGACGACGTCGTTGCGGAAGGTGTCCGCCGGGGAGGCGACGACCGTGACCCCGTCGATCGCCGCGGCCGCGGCGGCATTGCGATTCCACGCTTCGACGCGGTGGCCAGCCTTGATCAGGTTGGGGATCATCGCTGCTCCCATGCTGCCCGTTCCGATGAAGCCTACGTTCATTGCAATACCTCCGTGGATGCTCGAGTGGACGCCCGCCGTGGCCGGCACGGACTCGTGTAGACCTGGCACGCTCCGAACGTTCGATGGAGATGCCATGCCTTGAAGGCTTTCATTCTGCCTCGCGATGTCGTCGGCCGTGTCGCGCAGCAGGCGGCCCGGGTCGAAGGACGGCTTTCCATCGAACTCGCATCCCGGCGCAGGCAGGCACGCAGGTGCACGGAGCAAGCCGGCTTCTTTCGCGCTCGTGTACTCTCGGACCGCAAGGCAGGGCATCGACGCCCATCGGATTCATGGACCAACACTATCTGACCTCTCTGTTCTCGCCACAGTCGATCGTCGTGTTCGCGGGTAGCGACGAGGAACCGGCGGCGCAGACGCGCTTTTCACGAACGCTGCGAGAGCTGCTCGCCGCACAGCGCTTCGACGGGACACTGCAGTTCCTCGACATCCGCACCAGCGGCACGCTCGCCGATCTCGCGCAGGCGAGGGCGGACCTCGCGATCATCGCGCTGCCGCCGCAGGAGATCGCGGAGGCGCTCGAAGTCGCCGGTCGCATGGCATGCCGTTCGGCACTCGTTCTCGCGACCGGCGTCACCACCGAACAGACGGCCGATTTCCGCCGTATCGCGCGGCGTGAAGGCGTCCACCTGCTCGGACCGAGCGGCCTCGGTTTCCAGCGTCCGAAGCTGCAACTGAACGCCAGCGTCATCGGCCCGCTCGCGCGTGCCGGATCGCTCGCGCTGGTGTCGCAGTCGGGCGCGCTGACCTCGTCGATGCTCGACTGGGCGAGCAACAACGGCGTCGGCTTCTCGACGGTGGTTTCGCTCGGACCTCACACGACGATCGACATCGCGGAGGTGCTCGACTACTTCGCGAACGATCGGCAGACGCAGAGCGTGATCGTCTATCTCGAAGGCATCTCGAACGCGCGGCGCTTCATGAGTGCGCTCCGTTCGGCCGCGAGCGCGAAGCCGACCGTCGTGCTGAAGGCCGGACGCGAGCCCGCCGGCAGCGAGGCGGCGCACACCCACAGCGGTGCGATCGTCGGCAGCGACGACGTGTTCGATGCCGCGCTGCGCCGGGCGGGCGCCGTGCGTGTGCGTTCGTTCGTCGAACTGTTCTCGGCGGCCAAGTGCCTCGCGTCGCGCTATCGGCCCACCGGTCGGCGCCTGGCGATCGTCACCAACGGGGGCGGCCCTGGTGTCCTGGCCGCTGACTGGGTCAACGTGATCTCGCTCGAACTCGGCAAGCTGTCGACCGAGTCGGTCGACAAGCTCAAGCCGTTGCTGCCGCCGTTCGCGTCGCTGTCGGATCTGATCGACCTGTCCGAGGACGCGACCGTCGAGCACTACGTCGCGGCGGTCGCGGCAGCGAACACCGATCGTGCGATCGACGGCATCCTGACGATCTTCTCGCCGAAGCCCGGCATGGATGGCGCCGCCGTCGCGCAGGCGCTGGTCGCGAACAAGGACACGATCCGCAAGCCGATACTGTCGTGCTGGATGGGCGACGCATCGGTCGACGTGGCGCGGCGCATCCTCAACGACGCGGGCATCCCGACCTTCCGCACGCCGGAGGCGGCCGTCGGCGCATTCGGCAACATCGCGTCCTTCCACCAGAACCAGCAGCTGTTGCTGCAGACGCCTACGACGTCGTCGACGTTCGCGAAGGCCGACATCGAAGGCGCGCGTCTCGTGATCGAGAGCGTGCTGGCCGAGCGCCGCAACGTGCTCACCGAGATGGAGTCGAAGACGCTGCTGTCGTCGTTCCACATCCCGATCACGCACACCATCCTCGCGCGCAGCGCCAACGAGGCGATGATGATCGCGTCTCAGCTCGGCTTTCCGGTCGCGCTGAAGATCGATTCGCCGGACATCAGCCACAAGTCCGACGTACGGGGCGTGGTGCTGAACGTCACGAACGGTGCGCACGCGCGCGACACGTTCAACGACATGATGGAGCACGTCAAGCGCGTGCAGCCCGACGCGCGGATCAACGGCGTGACGGTGCAGCGGATGGCGCGTGCGAACCGGGCGCGCGAGGTCTACATCGGGCTGACGACCGACGTGCCGTTCGGTCCGATGATCGTATTCGGCGCCGGCGGCACGATGATCGAGCTGCTCGACGATCGGGCGATGGAGCTGCCCCCGCTGAACCGCTTTCTCGCGAGCCGGCTGATCGAACGGTCGCGTATCGCCGAGACGCTCGGCGAATGGCGTGGGGCCGCGCCGGTCGACATGGCGGCGATCGAGCACATCCTGCTGCGGGTGTCTGAAATGGTGTGCGAGCTTCCGCAGCTGCGCGAGATGGACATCAATCCGATCATCGTCGATGCGTCTGGCGCCGTGGCCGTCGATGCGCGGATCGTCATCGACCACGCGTCGACCGGCACGAACGGGCGTGGCCATCAATACAGCCACCTGTCGATCCTGCCGTACCCGACGCAGTTCGAGCAGACCTGGCCGCTGTCGGGGGGTGGCGAATACCGGCTGCGTCCGATTCGCCCGGACGATGCGCAGATGCTGCAGGATCTGATGCATCACCTGTCGCCGGAGAGTCGCTACTTCCGCTTCGTGTCTTCGCTGATCGAACTGCCGCCATCGATGCTGGCGCGTTTCACGCTGATCGACTACGACCGCGAGATGGCGCTGGTCGCGGTCGTGACCGAACGCACGACCGGCGCCAACGAGGAGGTCGTGGAACACGAGCGCATCGTCGCCGTCTCCCGCTACGTGACCAACCCCGACCAGACGAGCTGCGAGTTCGCGCTGGTCGTGGCCGACGACTACAACGGCAAGGGCCTGGGATCGCGGCTGATGGATCGCATCATGGACGTGGCCCGCGACAAGGGTCTCGCCGAGATGGAAGGGCTGGTACTGGCAAACAACCCGGGGATGCTGAAGCTGATGCGACGACTGGGCTTCGCAGTGAAGCCCTATCCGGAAGATCCGTCGTTCAAGCTGGTTACGCACGCGCTGAATTAGTGGCGTGGGTTGCGAACGGGTCGAACTGGTCGACGGTTTCGCGCACATCCGCTCCTCGGCGCTTCGTCGTTCCCGCGTGCGCGGGAACGATGGTAGGCAGTGCCGCGGTATTGTCGATTTCCCGACTCGCGGCCTAGGCTCCTTCGCGGAACACCACCGTACGGCGGCCGTTCAGCAGCACGCGATGCTCCGCATGCCACAGCACCGCGCGTGACAGCACGACGCTTTCGACGTCCTTGCCGATCCGCACGAACGCGTCGCCGTTCAGGCCGTGCCCGACGCGCACGGTCTCCTGTTCGATGATCGGGCCCTCGTCGAGATCGCTGGTGACGTAGTGCGCGGTCGCGCCGACTACCTTCACGCCCCGCGAGTGCGCCTGGTGATAGGGTTTGGCGCCCTTGAAGCTCGGCAGGAACGAGTGATGGATGTTGATGCAGCGGCCCTCGAGCTGGCGGCACATCGCATCCGACAGGATCTGCATGTAGCGCGCCAGCACCGTCAATTCGGCACCGTTGTCGCGAACCACATCCAGGAAGCGCGCCTCCTGCGCGGCCTTGTCGCCGGTCACCGGCAGGTGATGGAAGGGGATGTCGTACCAGTCGACCATCCGCCGCATGTCCTCGTGGTTGGAGACCACGCCGACCACGTCGATCGGCAGCTCGCCGGCATGCCACTGATGCAGCAGGTGGTTCAGGCAGTGACCCTGCTTCGAGACGGCCAGCAGCACCTTCAGCCGCGCATCGGCCGGATGCAGTGACAGTTCGGCCTCGAAACGTCGTGCGACCGGCGCCATCACCTCCGCGAAGTCGCCCTGCGTGACGAAGCGCGTGCCGGTCGGATGGAACACGGTCCGCATGAAGAACAGCCCGGTCGACTCGTCGCCGTAATGCGACGACTCGGTGATGAAGGCGTCCGCGGATGCGAGCGCGGACGCGGCAGCGGCGACGATGCCGATCGCGTCCTTGCAGCGGATCGTGAGGATGAAGCTGGTCTGCATGGGAGATATGGCTAGAAGAGCCCGACGATGTTGCCGTCGTCGTCGACGTCGATGGCGGTCGACGACGGTACCGCCGGCAGCCCCGGCATCGTCATGATGTCGCCGCACACGAGCACGACGAACTCCGCGCCCGCGGCGAGGCGCACCTCGCGGATGTGGACGACGTGGCCGCTCGGCGCGCCGCGCAGCGTCGGATCGGTCGAGAACGAGTATTGCGTCTTCGCGATGCAGACCGGGAAGTGCCCGTAGCCGAGCGATTGCAGCCGGTCCAGCTCGGCGCGGACCTTCGCGTCGGCGCTGATGCCGCTCGCGCCGTAGATCTTCGTCGCGACGGCTTCGCACTTCTGCCACAGCGTCGCGTCGTCCTCGTAGACGAAGCGGAAGTCGGCCGGCGTCGTGTCCGTCACGCGGACGACCTCGCGCGCGAGCGCCTCCGCGCCTGCGCCGCCATCGGACCAGTGCTTCGCGAGCACGACCGGCACCTCGTGATGGGCCAGCTTTCGCGCGAGGAGCTCCCATTCGGCCGGCGTGTCGCGGACGAAGTGATTGACCGCGACGATGCACGGCAGCCCGTAGTGGTTGCGGACATTGTTGAGGTGCCGCTCGAGGTTGATCAGGCCCTTCTCGATCGCCGGAAGATTCTCGTCCTGCAGATGGCGCGCATCGACGCCGCCGTGGAACTTGAGCGCGCGGATGCTCACGACCAGCACGACGACGTCGGGCCTGATGCCCGACTTGCGGCACTTGATGTCGACGAACTTCTCGGCGCCGAGGTCCGCGCCGAAGCCCGCCTCGGTCACGACGTAGTCGCCGAGCTTGAGCGCCGCGCGCGTCGCGATCACCGAATTGCAGCCGTGCGCGATGTTCGCGAACGGCCCGCCGTGCAGGATCGCCGGATTGTTCTCGAGCGTCTGCACCAGGTTCGGCTTGATGGCGTCGCGCAGCAGCGCCGCCATCGCGCCGTGCGCCTGCAACTGGCTAGCGGTGACAGGCTCGCGATCGCGCGTGCTGCCGACGACGATGCGACCGATACGCGCCTTCAGCTCGGCCAGGTCCTTCGACAGGCACAGGATCGCCATGATCTCCGACGCGACTACGATGTCGAAGCCGTCCTGGCGCGGATAGCCGTTGGCCGGACCGCCGAGCCCGACGGTGATCTCGCGCAACGCGCGATCGTTCATATCCATCACGCGCTTCCACGTGATGCGGCGCACGTCGAGACCGAGTGCGTTTCCATGATGGATATGATTGTCGATCAGCGCGGCCAGCAGGTTGTGCGCGGCGGCAATCGCGTTGAAGTCGCCGGTGAAATGGAGGTTGATGTCCTCCATCGGCACGAGCTGCGCATGGCCGCCGCCTGCCGCGCCTCCCTTCATCCCGAACACCGGCCCGAGCGACGGCTCGCGCAGGCAGACGATCGCATTGCGGCCGATCCGGTTCAGCCCGTCGGCGAGGCCGACCGCCGTCGTACTCTTGCCTTCGCCGGCCGGTGTCGGGCTGGTGCCGCTGATGAGAATCAGCTTGCCATCGGGACGGTCGGACAGGCTCGCGATATGGCTTAACGACAGCTTGGCCTTGTAGCGGCCGTAGGTTTCGAGCTGGTCTTCAGGGATGCCGAGGCGCTCGCGCGCGAGTTGGACGATCGGTTGCAGGACTGCGCTTTGCGCAATCTGGATGTCGCTTTGCATGGAGTTGGCGGCGTTGTGCGTCGGGGCGCGAAGGGTAGCAGGTCGACGGGGGGCGCAACGACAGGCTATTCGTCCAGCATGCGGCGTCCTGCGGGGCTCAGCAGATCCTGGGTCTCGGGATGCGTCTTCATGTACGCCGCGAACGCGGCGCACTGCGGAACCACCTGCAGCCCCGCACGGCGCGCGTCGTCGAGCGCAGCCAGGATGAGCCGGGTCGCGAGGCCGCGTCCGCGCAGAGGCTCCGGCACGAAGGTGTGCGTGAACGTCACGCCGGTTGCCTCGCGGATGTAGTCGGCGGTTGCGACCTGACCGTCGACTTCGATCTCGTAGCGGTTGGCCAGCGGGTTGTCGTGGGCTGCGAGCTGGAATGGCATGCCTGGCGATCTCGATTCAATAAGGGTGGGGCATCACGGACGATCGGGCGACAGCATGGCGCCGATGCGCTGAGACAGGAGTTCGAGCGAGAACGGCTTCGTCAGCACGGCCATGCCGGGATCGAGGCCCCCGTTCCCGACGACGGCGTTCTCGGCATAGCCGGTGATGAACAGCACCCTCAGGCCGGGCCTCAGCGCGCGCGCGGCGTCGGCAACCTGCCTGCCGTTCAGGCCGCCCGGCAAGCCCACATCGGTGATCAGCAGGTCGACGCGCGCGTTCGATTGCAGGAGCTCCAGGCCGGCCGCACCGTCGTGCGCCTCGAAACAGCGATAACCGAGATCGTCGAGCACCTCGGCAATCAGCGTGCGGACCGTCGGCTCGTCGTCGATGACGAGCACCGTTTCTTCATGGATGGCGTGGGCAGCGAGCGGCTTCTCGCGCTGCTTGTGGACCGATTCTATTTCGCCGAAATGTCGCGGTAGATATAACGTAATCGTCGTGCCGCGGCCGGGCTCCGAATCGATGCGGACCTGACCACCGGACTGCCGTGCGAATCCATAGACCATCGACAGTCCGAGCCCCGTCCCGGCGCCGAGCGGCTTGGTCGTGAAAAACGGATCGAACGCGCGCTTGACGATCTCTTCGCTCATCCCCGTGCCCGAGTCGGTCACCGACAACGCCAGATACTGCCCGGCGGCCAGGTCGAACGCATGCGCTGCTGTCGGGACGAGCGAGTGGTTCGCCGTTTCGATCGTCAGCCAGCCTCCTTCGGGCATCGCGTCGCGGGCGTTGATGCACAGGTTCAGCAGCGCATTCTCGAGCTGGTTCGCGTCGACCAGCGCCGGCCACAATTCCGAAGGGCCGACGATTTCACAGAGGATCTGCGGACCCATCGTGCGACGGATCATTTCCTCCATCCCGGCGACCAGCTGGTCGACGTCGATCGCCTTCGGATCGAGCGTCTGCCTTCGTGCGAACGCGAGCAGCCGGTGGGTCAGCGCAGCGGCCCGCCTGGCCGCACTCTGCGCCGTGATCAGGTAGCGATCGAGGTCGTGGATCCGACCTTCGGCGATCCGCCGCTGCAGCAGCTCGAGGCTGCCTGTGATGCCGGTCAGCAGGTTGTTGAAGTCGTGCGCGAGTCCACCGGTGAGCTGGCCGAGCGCCTCCATTTTCTGGCTCTGTCGCAGCGCAGCCTCGGCCGCTTCTAGCGCGGCCTGCCGGTCGCGGGCTTCGGTGACGTCGCGGCCGACACCGTCGAGCCGACCGCCGTCATCGGCAGCAGTCCAGGTCCATACGATCCACCGCCAGCTGCCGTCGGCGGCGCGGATGCGCAGCTCGGATGCGACCGGGCCGGCGCAGGCGCGCGCGCGCGACAGCACCTCGTTCGCCAGCGCTGCGTCGTCCGCGTCGGCGAGTTCGACGAACGGCCGCGACAGCAACCTGTCCGGCGGATAGCCGAGAAGGCGGTACCACGACGCGCCGACACGCTGCAGACGCCCGTCGCGATCGACGGTCACGAGCAGATCCTCGCTCGTTTCCCATTGCCGATCGAGCTGCTGCGTTCGCAGGTCGACGTCGTGTTCGAGCGTCTCGTTGCGTGCGAGCAGAGCCTCTTCGAGCTGCGCTGCGTCGAGGGCTTCCTGCCGCAACCGCAGCAGCAGCGACGCGTGGCTGGCCAACGCCTCGAGGCAGCGACGCTGGGTCGCACTGAGAATGCCTGCGCGAATATCGATCACGCAGACGGTCCCGACCGCCTGCCCGTCTGCCGTGACGATCGGCGCACCGGCATAGAAACGGATGTTCGGATCGCCTGTCACGAGCGGGTTGTTCGCGAAGCGCGGGTCGCGCGACGCGTCTTCGACGACGAACACCTCGTCGGGCGTCCGGATCGCATGCGCGCAGAACGCGAAGTCGCGATGAGTCTCCTGAGCTGCCAGCCCGATCCTGGCCTTGAACCACTGACGATCGGACGCGACCAGCGACATCAGCGCGATTGGAACGCCGCACACCTGCGACGCGAGAACGACCAGGTCGTCGAACGTATCCTCGGGGAGCGTGTCGAGGATCCGAAGTCCCTCGAGCGCCTCGAGCCGACTCGACTCGGTCGACGGAAGTCGCTGCCTCGGTAGAGTTGATCTCATGCGGGGGGCACCGCGCCAGGCAGCCGGCCGTAAATAAGCATTCGTTATATCGTTTCTGCGCGATTGTCGTTCGTCGATAGTGCGCTGCCGCATAGTATGGCCGGCTTATGTATCGATACGACTCCTACGACCAAACGCTCGTCGACCAGCGCGTCGCCCAGTTCCGCGACCAGATGCGTCGCTTTCTTGCCGGCCATCTCAGCGAAGACGAGTTCCGCCCGCTCAGGCTGCAGAACGGACTTTACGTCCAGCGTTATGCGCCGATGCTGCGCATAGCGGTCCCGTACGGGATGCTGTCGTCGCTCCAGTTGCGCAAGCTCGCGTTCATCGCGCGGCGGTACGATCGCGGCTACGGACACTTCAGCACGCGCCAGAACTTGCAGTTCAACTGGCCGGCGCTCGAGACGGTTCCCGACATTCTCGCCGAACTCGCGAGCGTCGAGATGCACGCCAACCAGACCAGCGGCAATTGCATCCGGAACACGACCACCGACCAGTTCGCCGGCGTCGCCCACGATGAGCTGATCGATTCGCGGGCGGTCTGCGAGATCGTCAGGCAGTGGTCGACCTTTCATCCGGAATTCGCCTTCCTGCCGCGAAAATTCAAGATCGCGATCAACGGCGCGATCGAGGACCGCGCCGCCACCATGGTTCACGACATCGGCATCCACGCGCTGGGTGGCGCCGACGGTGCCCTGGGCTTTCGCATCATCGTCGGCGGCGGGCTCGGCCGGACGCCGATGGTCGGTCACGTGATCCGCGAATGGCTACCGCGCGGCGAACTGCTGAACTATCTCGACGCGGTGCTGCGGGTCTACAACCGCCACGGCCGGCGAGACAATCTGTACAAGGCCCGCATCAAGATCCTGGTGCGCGACCTGACGCCGGCCGTGTTCGCCGAGCAGGTCGAGGCCGAATGGTCGGCGCTCGAAGGTGGCGCCGCGTTCGTGCCCGACGCCGAATACGGACGGATGGAGGCGTTCTTCGCGCCGCCGGGCTACGAGAGCCTGCCGGCGGAGAGCCGCGCGCTGCGGTCGCGACTGGCCGACAGCAAGCCGTTCGCGAACTGGGTCCGGCGCAACACGTTCGCGCACAAGGTCCCCGGCTACAAGGCGGTCACGCTGTCGCTCAAGCAGACCGGCGCGCCGCCCGGCGACATCACTGCGGACCGGATGGACGCCGTCGCGGCGCTGGCCGATCGCTACAGCTTCGGCGAACTGCGCGTCACGCACGAACAGAACCTCGTGCTGGCCGACGTCAGGCTCGAAGACCTCTACGCGGTCTGGGAGCGGGCGCGTGACCTCGGCCTGGCCACGCCCAACATCGGCCTCCTGACCGACATCATCTGCTGCCCGGGCGGCGACTTCTGCGGACTGGCCAATGCCAAGTCCATCCCGGTCGCCGAGGCGATCCAGCGGCGGCTCGAGGAACGCGTTGAATTCCAGGACTACCTGCACGACATCGGTGAGATAGACCTGAACATCTCGGGATGCATCAATGCGTGCGGACACCATCACGTCGGTCACATCGGCGTACTCGGCGTCGACAAGAATGGCGAGGAGTGGTACCAGGTCACGATCGGCGGTGCGCAGGGCGCGGACGCGGCGGTCGGCAAGGTCATCGGACGCTCGTTCGCGCGTGCCGAGATGCCCGACGTGATCGACGGATTGCTCGACACCTACGTCGCGCATCGCCACGACGACGAGCGCTTCATCGACACCGTCAGACGTGTCGGCCTCGAGCCGTTCAAGCAGCATGTCTATCGCGAGCGTGCGCATGTCGCTGCTGATTGACGGATCGATCTCGGAAGGGGGACGGATCGTCGACGATGCGTGGACGACCGTCGACACCCTCGATACGCTGCGCCAGGCACCGCCCACGGTCTCGCTGCTCGTGTCGCACGCACTCTGGACCGACCAGAGACC
>JBDTIS010000132.1:0-13929 GCA_039936235.1 Burkholderiaceae bacterium
GTGGCCGAGACCAATCGCCATCCGTTCGACGTCGTCGAAGGCGAATCCGAGATCGTCGCCGGCCACATGGTCGAGTATTCGGGCATGGGCTTCGCGATGTTCTTCCTCGCCGAATACATGAACATGATCCTGATCTCGGCGCTGGCTGCGATCATGTTCTTCGGCGGCTGGAGCGCACCGATCTCGTTCGGGCTGTTCGGCATGGATACGCCGCACTGGGTCGTCGCATCGATCGCGTTCTGGGGCTGGTTGTGGCTGTTCGGCAAGACCGTCGTGCTGGTGACGTTCTTCATCTGGTTCCGCGCGACGTTTCCGCGCTACCGCTACGACCAGATCATGCGACTCGGCTGGAAGGTCTTCATCCCGCTCGCGCTCGCCTGGCTGATGATCGTGGGCCTCTGGATGCAGACGCCGTGGAACATCTGGAAGTGAAAAAACGATGAATACGACCACAGTCACTCGCATCGAAGCCGAGCGCGACGCAGGGCGCGGCACGATGACCGCGATCAAGGACTTCTTCGGCAGCCTGCTGCTCGGCGAACTGCTCAAGGGCATGGCGCTGACCGGCCGCTACATGTTCGCCCGGAAGATCACCATCCAGTTCCCCGAAGAGAAGACGCCGAAGTCGCCGCGCTTTCGTGGGTTGCACGCGCTGCGCCGCTATCCGAACGGCGAGGAGCGCTGCATCGCCTGCAAGCTGTGCGAGGCGGTGTGTCCGGCGCTCGCGATCACGATCGAGTCCGAGCAGCGCGAAGACGGCACGCGGCGCACGACGCGCTACGACATCGACCTCGTCAAGTGCATCTTCTGCGGCTTCTGCGAGGAGAGTTGCCCGGTCGACTCGATCGTCGAGACCGACATCCTCGAGTACCACGGTGAGAAGCGCGGTGACCTGCACTTCACGAAGGAGATGCTGCTCGCGGTCGGCGACCGCTACGAGACCGAGATCGCCGCGGCGCGCACGGCCGACGCGCCTTACCGCTGAGCCAGCGAACTCCAGTTAATCGAACGCATGGACATCAAGGCAATCCTGTTCTACATCTTCGGACTCGTCGCCGTCTACGCGGCGCTGCGCGTCGTGACCGCGAAGAATCCGGTGCATGCGGTATTGCATCTGGTGCTCGCGTTCTTCACGTCGGCCGCGATCTGGATGCTGCTTAAGGCCGAGTTCCTCGCGATCGCGCTGGTGTTGGTCTACGTCGGTGCCGTGATGGTGCTGTTCGTCTTCGTCGTGATGATGGTCGACATCAACTTCGACAAGCTGCGCGAAGGCTTCTGGACCAACCTGCCGCTGGCAGCCGGCGTCGGCATCGTGATCGTCCTCGAGATGGCGTTCGTGCTGCTGAAGACCTTCATCATCCCGGATAGCGCGGCCAACACGCTCGTGATTCCGGTGGGCAGCAGCAACACGCGCGAACTGGGTCGGCTGCTATTCACCGACTACGTGTACGGCTTCGAGATCGCGGCCGTGATCCTGCTGGTCGCGATCGTTGCGGCGGTCGCGCTGACAATGCGCACGCGCAAGGACACGAAGGGCCAGGATCCGAACCGGCAGGTGCTGGTCAAGCGCGGGGACCGGTTGCGGATCGTGAAGATGGGATCGGAGTCGCGGGAATGAACCACACCCATTCCAATGCGTCGTTCCCGCGTACGCGGGAACCCAGCGGCGTTCTTGGCGCCGTGCCTCCGTCAGCCATCGACCACCCCACGACGCCGGGTTCCCGCGCTCGCGGGAACGACGGTCTGGTGTGTGGTGCCTGTTCGATGGACGTTGCATGCTGAGCCTCGCGCATTACCTCGTCTTCGGCGCCATCCTCTTTTCGATCAGCGTCATCGGCATCTTCCTGAACCGCCGCAATGTGCTCGTGTTGCTGATGGCCATCGAACTGATGCTGCTCGCCGTCAACACCAACTTCATCGCGTTCTCGAACTACCTCGGCGACTACGGCGGGCAGATCTTCGTGTTCTTCATCCTGACCGTGGCCGCGGCCGAGTCGGCGATCGGGCTCGCGATCCTGGTGCTGCTGTTCCGCAATCTCGACACGATCAATGTCGAGGACCTCGACAAGCTGCAGGGCTGAAGACCACCGATGTTCAATTACCTGAGTATCCCGATGCTCGTCGCGATCCCGGTCTCGCCGCTGGTCGGCGCGATCGTCGCAGGCTTCTTCGGCAAGGCGATCGGGCGCGCCAATGCGCATCGTGTGACCATCCTCGGCGTCGCCATCGCCTTCCTGCTGTCGGCCGTCGCGTTCGTCGGCGTGAGCCAAGGCGGCCGCGTCGACGAGACGCTCTACACGTGGGCCCAGATCGGCGACATCAGGTTCGAGGTCGGTTTCCTGGTCGATACGCTGACGGCCACGATGATGCTGGTCGTGACCTTCGTGTCGCTGATGGTCCACGTCTACACGATCGGCTACATGGTCGACGACCCGGGCTATCAGCGTTTCTTCTCGTACATCTCGCTGTTCACGTTCTCGATGCTGATGCTGGTCATGGCGAACAACATGCTCCAGCTCTTTTTCGGCTGGGAGGCGGTCGGTCTCATGTCGTATTTGCTGATCGGCTTCTGGTACACGAAGCCCACCGCGATCTACGCGAACCTGAAGGCCTTCCTGGTCAACCGAGTCGGCGACTTCGGCTTCATCCTCGGCATCGGCCTGCTGCTCGCGTACACCGGCTCGATGCACTATGGCGACGTGTTCGCGAAGGGCGACGAGCTCGCGAAGATGACGTTGCCGGGCACGAACTGGATGTTGCTGACGCCGGTCTGCATCTGCCTGTTCATCGGCGCGATGGGCAAATCGGCACAGTTCCCGCTGCACGTATGGCTGCCGGACTCGATGGAAGGTCCGACCCCGATCTCCGCGCTGATCCACGCGGCGACGATGGTCACCGCCGGCATCTTCATGGTCGCGCGCTTCTCGCCGCTGTTCGAGCTGTCCGACGTCGCGCTGAGCTTCGTCATCGTGATCGGGTCGATCACGGCGCTGTTCATGGGTTTCCTCGGCGTCATCCAGAACGACATCAAGCGCGTCATCGCCTACTCGACGCTGTCGCAGCTCGGCTACATGACGGTGGCGCTCGGCGCCTCGGCCTACTCGGCCGCGATGTTCCACCTGATGACGCACGCATTCTTCAAGGCGTTGCTGTTCCTGGCCGCCGGCTCGGTGATCATCGGCATGCACCACGATCAGGACATCCGCAACATGGGCGGCGTGAAGAAGTACATGCCGATCACGTGGATCACATCGCTGATCGGATCGCTCGCACTGATCGGTACGCCGTTCTTCTCTGGCTTCTACTCGAAGGACTCGATCATCGAGGCGGTCGCCGAGTCGCACATCGCCGGCTCCGGCTTCGCCTACTTCGCCGTCATCGTCAGCGTGTTCGTCACCGCGCTGTATACGTTCCGGCTGTATTTCCTGGTCTTCCACGGCAAGGAACGCTTCGGCAAGGCGCATGCGCACGAGGCCCGCGACGCTGCGCCGGCGGCCGGCGTAGATGATGGCGCGGCGCTGGCTATGCACGAGGCGAGCGCAAGCCACGACGAGCTGGCGACGCACGACGATGCCCACGAGGAACATCATGGCCTCGGCCCCGGCGAGAAGCCGCACGAGACCGGCTGGGTGATCACGCTGCCGCTGATCCTGCTGGCGATCCCGTCGCTGCTGATCGGCTTCTTCACGATCGGGCCGATGCTGTACGGCGAATGGTTCAAGGGTGCCATCTTCGTCGGCGAGAACCATCACGTCATGGAGAAGCTCGCCGAGGAGTTCCACGGCGCACTCGCTATGACGTTCCACGGTTTCGTCAGTCTGCCGTTCTGGCTCGCACTGGCCGGGGTCGTCGTCGCCTGGTACCTGTACCTCGTCAACCTGAAGCTGACCGACACGATCCAGGCGAAGACCGGCTGGCTGTACAAGCTGCTCGACAACAAGTACTACCTCGACCGCTTCAACGAGATCGTGTTGATGGGCGGCGCCCGACGCATCGGCATGGGTCTGTGGAAACGCGGCGACCAGTCGTTGATCGACGGTTTCATCGTCAACGGCAGCGCGCGCTTCATCGGCTGGTTCGCGTCGGTCGTGCGCACGGCGCAGACCGGCTACATCTATCACTACGCGTTCGCGATGATCATCGGCGTGCTGGCGCTGATGTCCTACTTCGTGTTGCGACAGCCGGTGCACTAACGGTTATGTGCGTACGCACCGATCATGTCATCCCGGCGCAGGCCGGGACCTAATTTCCCATCCTACGTGCCCCGAACAATTGGGTCCCGGCCTTCGCCGGGATGACATATCCAGAAAAGATGCAAGCAACGATTCCCTACCTCAGCCTCTCGATCTGGATCCCGATCGTCTCCGGGCTGCTGCTGCTCGCCATCGGTCGCGACGACCGCGCGCCGCTGATCCGATGGCTGGCGCTGCTCGCCGCCGTCGTCAGTTTCCTCGTCACGATCCCGCTCTACACCGGCTTCGATCACACGACGGCAGCGATGCAATTCGTCGAGCACGCACCGTGGATCGAGCGTTTCGCGGTCAACTACGCGCTCGGTGTCGACGGCATCGCGGTCTGGTTCGTGCTGCTGACCGGATTCATCACGATCATCGTCATCGTCTCCGCATGGGAAGTGATCACGAAGAACGTCGCCGGATACATGGCCGCGTTCCTGATGCTGTCCGGCATCATGGTCGGCGTGTTCAGCGCCACCGACGGGCTGCTGTTCTACGTGTTCTTCGAAGCGACGCTGATCCCGATGTTCCTGATCATCGGCATCTGGGGCGGACCGAACCGCGTCTACGCGTCGATCAAGTTCTTCCTGTACACGTTCGCCGGCTCGTTGCTGACGCTGGTCGCGATCATCTTCCTCTGGTTCAAGTCCGGCGGCAGCTTCGATATCGCGACGTGGCAGAAGCTGCCGCTGTCGATCGAGGCCCAGACCCTGGTCTTCTTCGCGTTCTTCGCGGCGTTCGCGGTCAAGGTGCCGATGTGGCCGGTCCATACGTGGCTGCCCGACGCGCACGTCGAGGCGCCCACCGGTGGCTCGGTGGTGCTGGCGGCCCTCATGCTGAAGCTGGGTGCCTACGGCTTCGTGCGCTTCTCGCTGCCGATCGCGCCCGACGCCGCGCATCAGTTCGCGCCGTTCATGATCACGCTGTCGCTGATCGCGGTGATCTATATCGGCCTCGTCGCGATGGTTCAGACCGACATGAAGAAGCTGGTCGCATATTCGTCGATCGCGCACATGGGCTTCGTCACGCTCGGCTTCTTCATCTTCAGCGAGCTCGGGATGGAAGGCGCGATCGCGCAGATGATCTCGCACGGCTTCGTGTCCGGCGCGATGTTCCTCTGCATCGGCGTGCTGTACGACCGCGTCCACTCGCGGCTGATAGCCGATTACGGCGGCGTGGCCAACACGATGCCGAAGTTCGCGGCGTTCTTCCTGTTCTTCTCGATGGCCAGCTGCGGACTACCGGCGACGTCGGGCTTCGTCGGTGAGTTCATGGTCATCCTGGCTGCGGTGCAGTTCAACTTCTGGATCGGTCTGCTGGCGGCGATCGCGCTGATTCTCGGTGCCGCCTACTCGCTGTGGATGTACAAGCGCGTGGCCTTCGGCGCGGTCGCGAACCATCACGTCGCGATCATGAAGGACATCGGCGCGAGAGAGTTCGGCATGCTCGCGGTGCTGGCCGTAGCGTCGCTGTACTTGGGCATCGTGCCGAAGCCTTTCACCGACGTGATGCATGCATCGGTCGCCAACCTGCTGCAGCACGTCGCGCAGTCAAAGCTCTGACATGAATCCCGTTTCCCCCTACGTCGTCAATCCGATCCCGTTCCCGGTCGTCAACCTGATCCCGGCGTATCCGGAGATCTTCCTGCTGATCGCCGGCTCCGCGATCCTGCTGATCGACATGTTCGTCGGTGACCGCCGCCGCCTGACGACCTACTGGCTCAGCATCGCGACGCTGGTCGTCTGCGCGGTACTGAACGGCCTGTACCTGGTCGGTGGCACCACCGACTATACGTTCGGCGACATGTTCGTCGGCGATCCGATGGCGAACCTGCTGAAGCTCGCGACGTCGATCGCGATGATCGCCACGCTGGTCTATTCGCACGATTATCTGGTCGATCGCGGCATCGTGTCCGGGCAGCGTGGGGGCGAGTTCTATCCGCTGGTCCTGTTCGCGGTGCTGGGCCAGTTCGTGATGATCTCGGCCAACAGCTTCCTGTCGATCTATCTCGGTCTCGAACTGATGTCGCTGGCTTTCTACGCGCTCGTCGCGCTGCGCCGCGACCACAGCGCATCGACCGAGGCCGCGATGAAGTACTTCATCCTCGGTGCGCTGTCGTCGGGCTTCCTGCTGTACGGGATGTCGATGCTGTACGGCGCGACCGGCACGCTCGACCTCACGACGCTGGCGAGGCAGCTCGACGCGGGCATCGCGAACCGCACGATCCTCGTGTTCGGCCTGGTGTTCGTCGTCGCAGGGCTGGGTTTCAAGCTCGGCGCGGTGCCATTCCACATGTGGATCCCCGACGTCTACCAGGGCGCGCCGTCGGCCGTCACGCTGGTGGTCGGCGGTGCGCCGAAGCTGGCGGCGTTCGCGATCGTACTGCGGCTGCTCGTCGAAGGGATGATCTCGCTGGCGTTCGACTGGCAGCAGATGCTGATGATCCTGGCCGTCCTGTCGCTCGCGCTCGGCAATCTCGCGGCGATCGCGCAGACCAGCGTCAAGCGGATGCTCGGCTATTCGACGATCTCGCACATGGGCTTCCTGCTGCTTGGCATGCTGTCGGGGATCATCAACGGCAACGCCTATTCGGCGGTGAGCGCGTACAGCGCGTCGCTGTTCTACGCGGTGGTCTACGCGCTGACGACCTGTGCGGCGTTCGGCGTGCTGCTGGCGATGTCGCGTAACGGATACGAGGCCGATCACATCGACGACTTCAAAGGGCTCGGCAAGCGCAATCCGTGGGCCGCGGTGGTGATGATGCTCACGATGTTCTCGCTGGCCGGCGTGCCGCCGACCGTCGGCTTCTACGCGAAGTTCTCCGTGCTTTCGGCCGCGTTCGCGACCGGCCAGGTGTGGCTGGTCGTGTTCGCCGTGCTGATGTCGCTGATCGGCGCGTTCTACTACCTGCGGATCGTCAAGCTGATGTACTTCGACGAGCCGGTCGAGTCGGCGGCCATCGCCGGTGCCCGCAGCGGCCGCCTCGACGCGCGGATCGTCCTGGTCGTCAATGGCGCCGCCTTACTCGTCCTCGGGCTGTTGCCGGACGGGCTGATGCAGGCGTGCGTCAGCGCCATGGCGCGCACGCTGTCGAGCTGATGCGGACGTGTCGCGCATGAAGGACGACAGCCATCTCGAAGAGGTGATGGTTCGTTCCGAACGCGTATTCGAAGGCGTGTTCCTGCATGTAAACCGCGACATGGTGCGGCTGCCGGACGGCAATGAGACGGCGCGCGAATACCTTCTGCACCCGGGTGCCGTGATGATCGTGGCGCTGCTCGACGACGGCACGGTCGTAATGGAGCGACAGTGGCGCTATCCGTTGTCGCGCGCGTTCATCGAGTTCCCCGCCGGCAAGATCGATACCGGCGAGGCGCCGCTCGCGACCTGCATCCGGGAACTGCGCGAAGAGACCGGCTACACCGCGATGGCCTTCACGTTCATCACGACGATCCACAACGCGATCTCGTATTCGAACGAACACATCGACCTGTATCTCGCCGAAGGCCTGACACCCGGCGAACGCAAGCTCGACGACGGCGAGTTCCTCGACGTGTTCACCGTCGCGCCGGCGCAGATACTCGACTGGGTCCGCGACGGCACGATCACCGACGTGAAGACCATCATCGGCGCGTTCTGGCTCGAGAAGATTCTCGCGCGGCAATGGCCCGCGTCTCGCATCGCCTGAGCGTCACGGCAGCGCGACCAGCAGGGCGTGGATCGGCAGGTACGCCAGCTGCGGGAACAGAATCATCGTCACGAGCAGGTGCTGCCAGCATCAGGCGTGAGCCTTGCCGAAGACGGCCACCCGTTTGCGGCCGGCGACGGCCTTCGCTGCGGCGCGTCCGCAGACGGTTGCGACCGTGAAATCCGCGAAGCGCAACGCGACTTCGAATCCGGACGATGCGCCGGTCTCGGTGAACCAGCGCGAGATGTTGTTGATCGCGCCCATGAAGTAGAAGACCGCGAGCTTCGGATCGCAAGGGGCCGCGTCGCCATCGGCCACGCAGCGCTGCACGAGCGACCGCAACGCCGTGTCGAGCGCGCGTCGGCGCTGCTGGATCCTCCGGTTGTCGGCTGGCAGCATCGAGTAGTACTCCGTCAGCATCACGCAGGTGCCGAGCTCGCTCGTCAGCTCCACCACGTAGGCCAGCACGAAGCGGTGCAGTATTTCAACGGGGCGGCCGCCGGCCGCGTCGCTCTCTTCGAACGCACGTTCGGCCATGCCGATCGAGATGCGGTGGCATTCATAGAGAAGTTGATGCTTGTTCTTCACGTAACGATAGAGCGCCGGCTTCGTGACGTGGACAGCGGCCGCCACATCGTCGAGCGTCGTGTTGTGGAAGCCCTTCGTGCCGAACGCCTTGCCGGCGGCGCGGATCAGTGTCCGCAGCTTGATCTCGCGCGTGTCATCGCCGTCGAGCGCGACGCCTGACCAGCGGTTTTTCGTCTTTGCCGGTGATCGTTTCGTCACCATGTCGGTGATCCTTTTGTCGTTGCCAATTTCGGCCTGTTGCGTTATGTTACCCGTCGGTCACATTAAAACATGTGCCCCTGGCATCGGGGGCGCTGCCTGCGGAGACGGTTGATGAAGGCATTGCATCGAGGGTATCGCGCCACGGGATGGACCGCGGCGCGACGCGTCGTCGTTTCCATCGTTGCCGCGCTGGGAACGGTCATGCTGCTACCGGCGGAGGCGCAGGACACGATTCGCATCGCTCACATCGATCCGTTCTCGGGTTCCTTCGCGAGTGTCGGCAACACCACCAGCAAGACGATGCAATACGCGATCGAGCTGATCAACGCGCGCGGCGGCGTGCTCGGCAAGAAGCTGGAGCTGGTGTCGATCGACAACGCCGGCGACGCCAACAAGTCACTGACCGCGTTCAACAGCGCGACCGACCAGGACATTCGCTACATCGTGCAGGCGACGAATTCAGGCATCGCCGGCGCTACGCTGGACGCGGTCGTCAAATACAACGAACGCAATCCCGCCAAGCCCGTGTTGTATCTCAATTACGGTTCGGCGCTGCCGGACCTGACCGAGGAAAAGTGCAGCTTCTGGATGTTTCGCTTCGAGCCGCACCAGTTGATGAAGATGCGTGCGCTGGCGGAGTTCGTCGCGTCGGATCCGACCATCAGGAATATCTACCTGATCAATCAGGACTACGCCTTCGGACAGGTCACGAGCGCATCGGCCAAGGCCATGATCAAGGAACGCCGTCCCGACGTGAACTTCGTCGGGGACGTCCTGCATCCGGTCGGGAAGGTCAAGGACTTCGCGCCGTACATCGCGAAGATCAAGGAGTCCGGCGCCGACACCGTACTGACCGGTAACTTCGGCGCCGACCTGTCTCTGCTGGTCAAGTCCGGCAAGGACTTCGGGCTGAAGGTGAAGTACCTCACCTATTACGGCGGACTCGGCGGCGCGCCGACCGCCGTCGGCGAAGCGGGTGACGGCGTCGTCTATCAGGTCGGTCCGTGGCATCCGAACGTTCCGGTCGAGCAGAAGACGCCGGCGGTCGAGGCAATCAACACTTTGTTCAAGCAGAAGTACAAGGAAGACCTCTATTACTCGGCCATCGTCGTCCAGATGGATCTGTTCGCCAAGGCGGTGGAGAAGGCCGGCGGCGCCGAGGATCCGAAGAAGGTCGCGCTCGCGCTCGAGGGCATCGAGGCGAACACGCCGTTCGGGCCGGTGCGTGTCCGCCGCGACGATCATCAGCTGATCCAGCCGCTGCTGATCTCGGTGTTCAGCAAGGGCGTCAAATACGACGCGGAGAACACCGGTCTCGGATGGAGGACGGTGATGACCGTGCCGGCAAAGGACACCGAACTGCCAACCGTCTGCAAGATGAAACGCCCGGCGTGAACGCGCCGCATCCTGCGAAAGGACCCTTATGAATCCCGTCTACGTACTCGGCGGCGCGCAATCGGACTTCGCGCGCAACTGGACGCGTGAAGGCCTCGACATCTTCTCGATGATGCGCGACACGATGCAGGCGGGGCTTGCCGACGCGCGGCTCGAACCGCCCGATATCGAAAGCGCCCACGTCGGCAACTTCGTCGCCGAACTGTTCGTCGGGCAGGGGATGCTCGGCGGGATGCTGACCGCGATCGATCCGGCGTTCGTCGGACTGCCGACGTCTCGTCACGAGGCCGCCTGCGCGTCGGGCAGCATCGCGCTGCTCGCCGCGTCGGCCGAGATAGAGGCCGGGCGCTACGACGTCGTCGCGGTCCTGGGCGTCGAACTGATGCGCAACGTCCATGGTTCGGTGGCGGCCGATCATCTAGGCGCGGCGGCCTGGAAGGGACGCGAGTTCGACGACGCGCGATACGTCTGGCCAGCCGCCTTCGATCGCGTGCTCGACGCGTACGACGCGCGCTATGGCGTGAAGTACGAATATCTGTCGCGGATTTCCGAGATCGCGTTCGACAACGCGAAGTCGAATCCTAACGCCCAGTCGCGGGGTTGGCGCTTCGACGAACAGAGCTTTACGGAGAACGAGACGAGCAATCCGGTGGTGACCGGGCGTCTGAGGCGCCAGGACTGCGGGCAGGTCAGCGACGGCGCTGCCGTGGTCTTCCTCGCGTCGCGGGCCTTCGCCGAAAGGCACGCGGCTCGGCACGGCATGTCGTTGTCGGACTTCGGTCGCATCGCGGGCTTCGGCCATCGGACATCGCTGATGCATCTCGAGACCAAGCTCGAACACAGTCGCAGCGGGGAGTACATGTTCCCCGAGGTCCGCGGCACCGTGCAGGATGCGCTGCGTCGTGCGGGACTGCCGGACATCTGGTCCGTCGACGCGATCGAACTGCACGACTGTTTCTCGATGACGGAATACGCGGCGATCGACCATCTCGGCCTGACGCCGCCCGGGCGAGCGTGGCAGGTGGTCGACGACGGCACGATCGAAAAGGGCGGCAGGCTGCCGATCAACCCGAGCGGCGGCCTGATCGGCTGCGGACATCCGGTAGGCGCGACCGGCGTTCGGATGATGCTCGATGCATCGCGACAGGTCACCGGCACCGCCGGCGCGCAGCAGATCGACGGCGCGAAGCGCGTCGCGACGCTGAACATCGGCGGCGCGTTCACGACATCGGTCAGCTTCGTCGTCGAAGCCGGCTGATCCGTCTGCGACGCACGACATGAAGATTGACGGACAGCACGTCCTCGTGACCGGTGGCGCGTCCGGTCTCGGGCGCGGGACGGTCGCGCTGTTCGCCGCGGCTGGGTGCCCGGTCAGCATCGTCGATCTCGATACGCCGTCACTGCACGAGACCGCAGCTTCCTGTGGCGCCACGCCATACTGCTGCGACGTCTCGGACGGCGCGGCGATGGAGCGGGTCTTCGCCGCGGCCGTCGCGCTGCACGGACCGCCGCGCATCGTCGTGACCTGTGCCGGTATCGCGCTCACCGGACCGGTGCTGCGACGCGACGGTGCGATCGACATCGATCAGTTCATCAGGACCATCGAGGTCAACCTGGTCGGAACGTTCAACGCCCTGCGCCTGGCCGCTTTCCATCTTCGCGACTCTGCTCCGTGGCCGGCGTCCGGCGGCGATACCGATGTGGACGGCGAGCGCGGCGTCTTCGTGACGACCTCGTCGATCGCTGCCGAAGAGGGACAGGGAGGGCAGAGTGCCTACGTCGCAAGCAAAGGTGCTGTCGCGTCCATGACGCTGCCGATCGCCCGCGAACTTGGCGCGTCGGGAATCCGCATCGTCAGCATCGAGCCGGGCGTCTTCGAGACGCCGATGACGACGACGCTGCCGCAGAAGTCGCGTGCCGTCGTGTTCGGGATGAGGCCGCCGTTCCCGTACACGCCTGGACGTCCGGCCCACTATGCGGCCCTGGTCCGGAGCATCGTCGAGAATCCGATGCTCAACGGCACCGTGATCCGGCTCGACGGCGCATTACGGCTACCGGCGAAGTGATGCGGCTCGCCAGCCAGGTCGCTGTCGTCACCGGTGCCAACTCCGGGCTCGGACTCGGCACGACGCGGATGCTGGTCGAGGCCGGCTGCGTGATCGTCGCGCTCGATCGCGCGATCGGACAGGTCGATGCGCTCGCGGCCGCGAGCGGGGGCTGTGCGATCGCGATCGATGTGACCGACTATGCCGGGGTGGACGCCGTGTTGCGCGCGGAATTCGCCGAACGCGGTGCAGCGCGCATCCTGGTCAACTGTGCCGGCGTGGTCACGCCGGGTGCGCTGGTCCGCAGGGGAACGCCTCAGGATCCGGACTGGTTCCGCCGCGTCGTCGCGATCAACCTGACCGCGACGTTCAACACGATTCGCGTCGTGGCCGATTGCGCGCGCCATCTCGATCCCGACGACGGGGGCGAGCGCGCCGTGATCGTCAACACCGCCTCCGTCGCAGCCTGGGAAGGGCTCTCCGGGCAGGCCGCCTATGCCGCATCGAAAGGCGGCGTCGCTGCGCTGTCGCTTCCGCTGGCGCGCGAATTCGCGCGCTACGGCATCCGCGTCGTCGCGATCGCACCCGGGGTGTTCGGCACCCCGATGATCGAGGCCATTCCTGTCGAGACGCGCGACACGTTGATCGCCGACGTTCCGTTCCCGCATCGTCCAGGATTACCGACCGAGTTCGCCGCGATGGTCCGCGCGATCGTCACCAACCCGATGCTCAACGGAACCAACGTCCGGCTCGATGCCGCATTGCGCATGCAGGAGCCGCGGTCGCCGGTCGCGTAACGGATGCCGACCGCATTGAACGACGGCGTGCCGGACAACCGGGTCGAGATCCACTACGGCGATCGCGCGATGCGCTGCTTCGTCGATCGGCCGGCCAGCCTCGACGCGATGTTCCGCGCCACGGCCGCAGCTCACGCCGAGCGGGAGGCGGTCGTGTTCGAAGCGGACCGTCTGCGCTACGCCGAACTCGACGCGCGCGTCGAACGCACGGCGCAGGGTCTCGTCGCCGCGGGCGTGGCGAGGGGCGATCGCGTCGCCCTGTTCGCAGGCAACCATCTCGCGTGCCTCGTCGCGCTGCTCGCCATCGTCCGCAGCGGCGCGATCTGCGTGCCGATCGGCATCCGTCAGCAGAGGGCCGAACTAGCGTTCATCCTCGGCCAATGCGCGGCGCGCGTGCTGATCTTCGACGCGGCGTCGGCGGCGCGCGTGCCGGCGCTGCAGGACGTCCCGACCATCGAACGGTTCTACGTCTGCGACGGCGAGCCGGACGCCGCCTGGTCGTTCGGGCAGGCGATCGCGCCGTTCAGCGTTCTCGCGCAGAGCGATGCCGTTCAGGTGCTGCCGACGCTCGACGAGGACGACACCGCATTCCTGATGTACACGTCCGGCACGACGGGCTTCCCGAAGGGCGCCAGGCTCAGCCACGTCGGCTTCTGGCACACGCTGAAGCACTACCAGCTCGCCTTCGGTTATGCGCCGGGCGCACGCAGCCTGCTTGCGATCCCCGCGTCGCACATCAGCGGGCTGCTCGCTTGCATCTACGTCATGTTCAGCGTCGGCGGCTGCGTCGTCGTGCAGCGCGAGTTCAACGCCCGTCGTACGCTGGAGCTGATCGAGCAGGAAAGGATCACGGCGACCATCTTCGTGCCGTCGATCTACAACCTGCTGCTGCGCTGTCCCGACTTCGATCGCTTCGACCTGGCGACCTACTGGCGCATCGGCCACTTCGGCGGCGCGCCGATGCCCGAGGCAACCGTGGC
>JBDTIS010000133.1:0-33903 GCA_039936235.1 Burkholderiaceae bacterium
AGTACTCGAACGCGTCTTCGACCGTGAGGCCGAGCACCTCGGTGATGTTCTTGCCCTTGTACTGGACCTCGAGCGTCTCGCGGTTGTAGCGCTTGCCGTGGCAGACGTCGCACGGCACGTAGACGTCGGGCAGGAAGTGCATCTCGACCTTGATGACGCCGTCGCCCTGGCACGCCTCGCAGCGGCCGCCTTTGACGTTGAACGAGAAACGCCCCGGACCGTAGCCGCGTTCGCGCGCCATCGGCACCTCGGCGAACATCTCGCGGATCGGCGTGAACAGACCCGTATAGGTCGCCGGGTTCGAACGCGGCGTACGGCCGATCGGACTCTGGTCGACGTTGATGACCTTGTCGAAGCTGTCCAAACCTTCGACGCTGACGCAGGGTGCCGGCTCGGTCGACGAGCCGTACAGGTGGCGCGCGGCCGCGTGATACAGCGTGTCGTTGATCAGTGTCGACTTGCCGGAGCCCGATACGCCGGTGATGCAGACCAGCAGCCCGACCGGGATATTCAGGTCGACGCGCTTCAGGTTGTTGCCGGACGCGCCGTGGATCCTGAGCCAGCCGTCCTGCTTCGCACGGCGGAACGGGAGCGGCTGCACGACGGCGTTCTTCTTGCCCTTCTTCACCTTCGGTGGCGGCAGTGCGAGGTCGATCGGCGCGCTCGGTGCCGACCCCGGCGCGACGCGCTGCGTCGGCGTCGCGATCCGCATCTTCCCCGACAGATACTGGCCGGTCAGTGAACGCGGATTGGCCTCGATGTCGGCGGTCTTGCCCGACGCGATCACGTGGCCGCCGTGGACGCCGGCGCCGAGACCCATGTCGACGACGTAGTCGGCCGCGCGAATCATGTCCTCGTCGTGCTCGACGACCAGCACGGAATTGCCGAGGTCGCGCAGGTGCTTGAGCGTGTCGATCAGCCGGTCGTTGTCGCGCTGGTGCAGGCCGATCGACGGCTCGTCGAGCACGTACATCACGCCGGTGAGTCCCGATCCGATCTGCGATGCGAGCCGGATCCGCTGCGCCTCGCCGCCCGACAGCGTCTCGGCGCTGCGCTCGAGGGACAGGTAGTCGAGGCCTACGTTGTTGAGGAACGCGAGCCTCGCGATGATCTCCTTGACGATCCGCTCGGCGATCTCCTTCTTCGCGCCGAGCAGCTTCAGTCCCTCGAACCACGCGAGCGTGTCGTACAGCGGCATCGCGCTGATCTCGTAGATCGCCTTGTCGTGGCCGACCGGCCCTACGCGGACGTAGCGCGCGTCGCGCCGCAGCCGCGTGCCGTCGCAGGTCGGGCACGGCTTGCTGTTGAGGTACTTCGCGAGCTCTTCGCGAACCGCCACCGAATCGGTCTCCCTGTAGCGCCGCTCGAGATTCGGCAGCACGCCTTCGAACGGATGCTCGCGAACCACCGGACGGCCGCGTTCGTTGATGTACGTGAACGGGATCGCGTCCTTGCCGGACCCGTTGAGGATCAGGTCGCGCACTGCGTCGGTCTGCGCCTCGAAAGGCGCGTCGATATCGAAGCCGCTGTGCGACGCGAGGCTCTGCAGCATCTGGAAATAGAACTGGTTGCGGCGGTCCCATCCCTTGATCGCGCCGCTGGCCAGCGACAGGTTCGGGAAGCCGACGACGCGCTTCGGATCGAAGAACTGGATCACGCCGAGACCGTCGCAGGTCGGGCACGCGCCCAGCGGATTGTTGAACGAAAACAGCCGCGGTTCGAGTTCAGCGAGGGAGTGGTTGCAGACCGGGCATGCGAACTTGCTCGAGAACAACGATTCCTTGCCGGAGTCCATGTCGAGCGTGATCGCGCGGCCGTCGGCGTTGCGCAGCGCGGTCTCGAAGGACTCGGCCAGACGCTGCTTGATCTGCAGCGGATCGCTGCCGATCTTGAGCCGGTCGATGACGACGTCGATGTTGTGCTTCTCGGTCTTCTTGAGTTTCGGCAACGACTCGGCTTCGACGACCTGGCCGTCGACACGGAAACGGACGAAGCCCTGCGCCTGCATCGCGGCGAAGAGATCGACATGCTCGCCTTTTTTCTCGCGGACGGCCGGCGCCAGGATCATCAGCTTCGTGCCTTCCGGCATCGCAAGTACGTCGTCGACCATCTCGGAGACGCTCTGTGCCTGCAATGGCAGCTGATGGTCGGGGCAATAGGGTGTCCCGACCCGCGCGAACAGCAGCCGCAGATAGTCGTGGATCTCGGTGACCGTGCCGACCGTCGAACGCGGGTTGTGGCTGGTGGCCTTCTGCTCGATCGAAATCGCGGGCGACAGACCTTCGATCAGGTCGACGTCGGGCTTCTCCATCAACTGCAGGAACTGACGCGCGTAGGCCGACAGCGACTCCACGTAGCGGCGTTGTCCTTCGGCGTACAGCGTGTCGAACGCCAGCGACGACTTGCCCGAACCCGACAAACCCGTGATCACGACGAGCTTCTCGCGCGGGAGGTCCAGGTTGATGTTCTTCAGGTTGTGCGTGCGGGCGCCACGTATGCGAATCTCGTCCATCGTCGATAATTCTTCGGGCGGGTGTGATGTGTCGGACGCGGGACGCGGCCGGCGATTTTCGGAAGTGCGGGAGGAGAACCGGTCGGGTGAGGCGGGCGATCCGGCCGACGGAATCATCCGAATCAATCAGTTAATATAGCCGACCCGATTGGTCTCTTGTCGTCCCGATATGGGGCTGCCACGCTGTACGGCAAGAAGCCCGGTGAATTGTCGTCTTTCGCGCGCCTGACGCGCCCCCGGACACGACGCGCCGCCACCCCATTCTCGTTCTTTCAGGAGCTCGCCATGTCATCGGTCAACAAAGTCATTCTCATCGGCAATCTCGGGAAGGATCCCGAAATGCGCTATATGCCGAGCGGCGAAGCGATCGCCAACTTCAGCGTGGCCACCAGCGAGAACTGGACTGACAAGACCAGCGGCGACAAGAAGGAACAGACCGAATGGCATCGCGTCGTCTTCTTCGGCCGCACCGCCGAAGTGGTCGGTCAGTACGTCAAGAAGGGCTCCAAGATCTACGTCGAAGGCCGTCTCCAGACCCGCAAGTGGCAGGACAAGGAAGGCCAGGACCGGTACACGACCGAGGTGCGTGGCGATGTGATGCGGATGCTCGATCGGCGCGGCGAAGGTTCGGCCCCGATGGACCATGAGCCGGCATCGCAGGAGCCGCGCCGTGCGGCGCCCGCCAAGGCGGCGCCGGCGCGTGCCGCTTCGGGTTTCGAAGACATGGATGACGACATCCCGTTCTGATCTGGACGGTTTCGCCGCGCATCTGGCCGCTCCGGCCGAAGCTCCCGAGTCCCATCGGTTCATGCCGGCCCAGTCCGCGGCTGACCCTCCGGTCCGCGCCCGTTCGGCGCGTTCGGCTCTGCTGATCGCCTATGCCGTGGCCATGCTCCTGCTCGGCGGCAGCGCGATCATCGACTATCGCAATGCGCGTGATCTCGAGGTCAGCGGCAGTAATGTCTCCACGACACTCGAAGCGATGGAGAAATTGCGACAGATCGGCAATACCTTCTTCATCGCCGAGTCGTCGCAGCGCGGCTACATCCTCACCGGCAGTGCGCTCTACCTCGCGTCGTATCGCGACATGCAACAGCGCGTCCCGGAACGGCTGGCCGAAGTCGGTGAGCTCGTGTCGAACACCGCTGCGCAGCAGGCGTCGGTCGGAAAACTGCGCGTACTCGCCACGCAGAAATTCGACGAGATGAATCGCACGCTCGACGTGCTGGCGACCCAGGGCCGTGAAGCGGCGATGGACATCTTCAGCAAGGACGACGCGATCCACTCGATGACCAGCGTCCGCGAGCTGATCCGCGTCATGCTCGTCGAGGAAACGCGTCTGCTCACCGAACGTCGCGGCATGGCGGCGCGGGCCTATTCGGGCAGCCAGTGGCGTGCATTGATCGCGACGTGCATGGTCGCGCTCGCCCTGACCGCTTTCTATCTGCTGATGCGACGCTTCCTGCGGCAACGCGACGCGGCACTGGCTGTCGTCGAGGCCAGCAATGCCGAACTCGAGAAGCGTGTGGTCGACCGTACCGCCGACCTTGCCAATCTGTCGCGTCACCTGCTGAACGTCCGCGAGCATGAGAAGAAGATCATCGCCCGCGATCTGCACGATGAATTCGGCAGCTACCTGACGGCGATCAACATGGACGTATCGCGCGCGCGCGACAAGATCGCGGCCACGAATCCGGAACAGGCCGCGAAGCTCGAGCGCACGCTCACCCTGCTCGGCAGCGCGATCGAGATGAAACGCCAGCTCATCAGCGACCTGCGTCCCAGCATGCTCGACAACCTCGGGCTCGGTGCGGCGCTGGAGCAGTACATCGACGAATGGTCGCGGCGGACCGGCATCGCCGCCACGTTCGACCACAGCGGCACATTCGACACCAGCGACGAAGGGGCTCCGATCGCGATCTTCCGGGTTTTCCAGGAGGCATTGATCAACGTCGCGAAGCACGCCGATGCCACTCGGGTCGCGGCCTATGCCTATCGCGTCGGGGACGCGATCGAGTTCGAGATCGCGGATGACGGGGTCGGGCTGTCCGAACCGGAGCGGTTCAAGTCCGGAACGCACGGGCTGCTCGGCACTCGCGAACGCGTCCATGCGTTTCGCGGGCACGTCGAATTCCTGCGCGGAGCGAACGGGGGCACGATCGTCCGCGGCAGCATCCCGTACGAGCTCGCCGCGACGCAAGCCAGAGCGGATTCGCTCGACATGCATTTCGTCTGAAGCCCACGGCCGGTCGGTGTGCTGATTTCGGACACTCGGCTATTTTCGGACAGTCGAACCCATATTAAGACTAGTCGCAAAGCGGGTCGGGCCCACGATAGTCGCACGCCGCGCGATGACGTCTTCGCTTTGGCGGCATTTCACGAACGAGCACGATGCGCGCCATGGAATAGGCCAAACACTGGCTTTTTTCGGGATGGCGCTACAATCCACCGGTCCATTGCAGATCCCACAGGAAGCTTCCGTTGATCAAGAAAATTATGCTGGTGGACGACCACCAGATCGTGCGTGCCGGCCTGAGACAGATCTTCGCCGAGTGCACGGACATCGTCGTCGATGCAGAAGCGGCCAATGGCACCGAAGCCCTCGAGTTGTTGCGCGCCCGTCCAGTGGACGGCGTGCTGCTCGACCTGTCGATGCCCGATCGCAGCGGGATCGACGTCTTGCGACGGATGCGGGGCGAGCGCGCCGATCTGCCGATCCTGATCCTGTCGATGCACTCCGAGGAGCAGTACGCGATGAACGTGCTGAAGGCCGGCGCGAACGGTTACATCGCCAAGAGCAGCCCACCGTCGGAAATACTCAAGGCGGTTCGCATGGTGCTCACCGGCAAGAAATACGTGAGTCCGGCGCTGGCCCAGCAACTCGCGACGGCGTTCACCAGCGACGTCCACGGCGCGCCGCACGAGAAGCTGTCGACCCGCGAATTCGAGGTCTTCTGCAAGCTCGCGGCCGGACACAGCGTCTCGGACATTGCCGACGAGCTGTTCCTATCGGTCAAGACGGTCAGCACCCATCGCGCGCGCATCCTCGAGAAGATGAACCTGCGGACGAACGCCGACCTGACCTACTACGCGATCAAGAACGAACTGATCCAGTAGTCGGCTGGAGCTTCGCGATGACCTGACTGTCCCCGCCCGGGGACATTTTAATTTTGCGGTCCGATAAGACGAACGACCACAGAGCAACGGGGGACGAGCCGATACGAGCGACACGCTTTCATTTCTAAGCTTCGCCTGTCGATCGTTTTCGCGTAGCGTCACAGCATCAAAGCAACCGGAAAAGGATCGTGCCAGCTCGACGGGCACGATTCTCGTTTCTTATGAATTTGCCTCTGCGGGTCTTTGTCATCGAGGATTCGCCGATCCTGCTGGAGAGGATCGCCGAGGCGATCGCCGATCAGCCCTCGTTGATCCTGATCGGTACCGCTGACTGCGAGAAGGACGCGTTGCAGAAGATTCGTAAGCTGAAACCGGCAGCTTTGGTGGTGGACATCAAGCTGCGCGAAGGCAACGGACTCAACGTCCTGGCGCAGCTGAACTGGGGCGAGGGGGACGATGCCAAGCCGAAGATTGTCGTATTCACCAATTATCCGCGGCAGGAGTATTTGCGGAATTCGAAGCAGTTGGGTGCGGATTATTTTTTGGATAAATCGACGCAGTTTTCCGACCTGCCGAAGGTGCTGATTGGTCTTAGCGACGAAGAGCAGACCGGATTTCTGCGAACCTGATCAAAGGAGTATCGAATGCTGCACTACGCCGTCGTTTTCTTCGTCATCGCAGTGATCGCCGCAATCTTCGGATTCGGAGGCATCGCCGCTGGCGCCGCCGAGATCGCCAAGATCCTCTTCTTCATTTTCCTTGTCCTGTTCGTCGTGTCGTTACTGGTTGGCCTCGTCAGACGTTAGGGGCGGCTGCGAGCCGACGGTGCGATGAACCACAGGCGCAAGTCCGCCTGCCAACGGATGGTCATCGTCGGCATGGTCGGCGTCGTAGCGCTGATCGGAAACCTCCGGGCCTCCGGATCGCAGACCTCCGTGGTCGAATCGAGCGTCTTAACGGTGTCGCTCGATTCGACCGCGCGCGCCGTAAATGGTCGACGAACTTCCCCGCCGGCCACCGTCGGCATCCATGCGCAGGACGATGCAACATCGATATCGATACCGGGGATTTACGCATGGGACCCGGACGTACGCTTCGTCTACTTCCGCCATGTGAGCAAGTGGATGTAGCTCGTCGGCCGTCACCAGCTATAGAGGATTTCGAATGAATTGGGATATTTCCATCGGTAACGGCAGACAACTTTGCGGCCGGGTACTAAAAACGCTCGGGCAGCAACTCGATCGACGCGCGCTGGTACTGACCGGTGAGCAGTTCGAGAGTCGCGGTCGTCTTCAAACGCGTTACGGATGGCTCAAGCATCAGGAGCAGTGGGGTGCCTCGCTCGCGAGAATGAGACGTCAGTTGCCTCCATCGGGCCCTGCCGAAGAGCCCACCAAGTAATCGCGGGATAGCAGTCCTGGAAAGCTCCGATGAGTCGGAGCTTTTTTTTGTCCGTTCGCAACGCCTTATAATTCGAGGCTTTTCCCGCGGGTCGCCGTCCAGGCGCGTACGCATTGTCGGCCTTCAAATGCCCATCTATTCCTATCGTTGCGAAACCTGCGGTCACCAGCAGGACGTTCTGCAGAAGATGTCCGATCCGCTGCTGGTGACCTGCCCTGCATGCGGTGCATCCACCTACCGAAAACAGGTGACTGCCGCAGGTTTTCAGCTGAAGGGATCGGGCTGGTACGTCACCGACTTCCGAAATCCGGCCACGAAGGAGACGTCCAAAGCGAAGGCGGACGGCGACGCCAGCCCGGCCGGCAAGGGCGATGACGAAGGTGCTTCGAAGAGCGCCGCATCCGATACGCCGTCCGAGGCCACGCCGGCGCCGGCGACCGAATCCAAGAACGAATCGAAGGCCGAATCAAAGACCGAATCGAGTGCGAGCAAGGCGAGCCCTCCGCCGGCCAGCGGAAACAGCTGAGCCGATGCTGAAGAAGACCTTCTTCACGGGACTCCTGATCCTCGTCCCGCTGGGCATCACGATCTGGGTATTGAACCTGGTCGTCACGACGCTAGACCAGACGCTGCTGCTGCTGCCGCTGTCGGTGAGGACGCGGCCGCCGTTCAACATCCCGGGTACCGGCGTCATCCTCACGCTGCTGATCATCCTCGCGGTCGGCGTCCTGGGGCGCAATTTCATCGGTCGCCGCCTCTTCGTCTGGTGGGAAGCGCTGCTCGCCCGGATTCCGGTCGTCTCGGCGATCTACTCGAGTGTCAAGCAGGTCTCGGACACCTTGCTGTCGCCGTCCGGACAAGCCTTTCGCAAGCCGGTCCTGGTGGAGTTTCCGCGCGCGGGAACCTGGACTATCGGCTTCGTCGTCGGCAGCCCCGGCGCCGCATTGCAGGGGCCGCTCGTCGGTGAACATGCGAGCGTCTACGTGCCGACCGCACCGAACCCCACATCCGGTTACGTGCTGATCGTCCCGGTGGGGCAGGTGGTCGACCTCGACATCACCGTCGACGAGGCGTTGAAGTTCGTGGTGTCGATGGGTGTGGTTGCCCCGGGCCCGCGACCGACGGCGATCGAAACCCCTGCCGCCCTGTTGCCCGGCGGCACCTGAAAGCGTAGCCACCACGTGTCGTCCCGGCGATTGCCGCAGGGCGGAGCGCATGATAATTTCCGCCGATGCGATCTTCCCGCTCATTCCCGCCACTCGTTCGAGCGGCTCTGCCCGCCGCTGCCCACCTTGGCGCGGCATTATCGAGCGCCTGTCGAAATCGCTAGGGTTGGCCTGGGCCGGTCAACCCGCTTCGTAACGTCGGGCCCACTTCCTCTTCGATCTTCCCGTCATCGTTCGTCGTAGTCAGGCGATCCGGACCGCACGTTCGCCCTGACGCCGCACACGCGCCGCGTCGCCACCTGCGGTCCCTCTCATCCGGAGTTCTCATGCGCACTCAATACTGCGGTCTGGTCACCGCCGACTATCTGGACCAGCCGGTCGTTCTGACCGGTTGGGTCCATCGACGACGCGATCACGGCGGCGTCATCTTCATCGACCTGCGCGACCGCGAAGGCATCGCGCAGATCGTCTGCGATCCGGACCGCGCCGAAACGTTCGCCACGGCCGAATCGCTGCGCAACGAGTTCTGCGTCGAGATTCGGGGCGTTGTCCGCGCCCGTCCTGCCGGTACCGTCAACGCGACGATGAAGTCCGGCGAGATCGAGATCCTCGCGCACGACATCGTGGTGCTCAACGCATCGGTCACGCCGCCGTTCCAGCTCGACGACGACAACCTTTCGGAAACGACGCGGCTCACGCATCGCGTCCTCGACCTGCGTCGCCCCGCGATGCAGAAGAACCTGATGCTGCGTTATCGCGTGACGATGGAAGTGCGCAAGTACCTCGACGCGCTCGGCTTCATCGACATCGAGACGCCGATGCTGACGAAGAGCACGCCGGAAGGCGCGCGCGACTACCTCGTGCCGAGCCGCGTCAACCCCGGCATGTTCTTCGCGCTGCCGCAGTCGCCGCAACTGTTCAAGCAGTTGCTGATGGTCGCCGGCTTCGACCGCTATTATCAGATCGTGAAGTGCTTTCGCGACGAGGACCTGCGTGCCGATCGCCAGCCCGAGTTCACGCAGATCGATTGCGAGACCTCGTTCCTGAACGAGGTCGAGATCCGTGCGATCTTCGAGACGATGACGCGCCAGGTCTTCAAGACCGCGATCGACGCCGACCTCCCCGCATTCCCGGTCATGACCCACAGCGAAGCGATGGCTCGCTTCGGCTCCGACAAGCCCGACCTGCGCGTCCAGCTCGAATTCACCGAACTCACCGACGTCATGCACGACGTGGAGTTCAAGGTTTTCTCCGCGGCCGCGAAGAGCGACGGCGGTCGGGTCGTGGGGCTGCGCGTGCCCGGCGGCGGCGCCATGCCCCGCAGCGAGATCGACGCGTACACGCAGTTCGTCTCGATCTACGGCGCGAAGGGTCTCGCCTATATCAAGGTCAACGACGTTGCGCAGAAGGAACTTCCGGGTTCGCCGAGAGCGGGCCTCCAGTCGCCGATCATCAAGAACCTTCACGACGAGGCGCTCAAGGCGATCGTCGAGCGCACCGGCGCGCAAGACGGTGACGTGATCTTCTTCGGTGCCGACAAGGCGAAGGTCGTCAACGACGCGATGGGCGCGTTGCGCGTGAAGATCGGGCACTCCGAGTTCGGCAGGCGCACCGGCCTGCTCGAAGCCGGATGGCGGCCGCTGTGGGTCGTCGACTTCCCGATGTTCGAATACGACGAGGCCGAAGGCCGCTTCACCGCGGCCCATCATCCGTTCACGGCGCCGAAGGATGGCGACGAAGACCTGCTGGTCAGCGATCCGGCGCGTTGCACTGCCAAGGCCTACGACCTGGTGCTGAACGGCTGGGAGATCGGCGGCGGCTCGGTCCGTATCCATCGCGAAGAGATCCAGAGCAAGGTGTTCCGCGCCCTCAACATCGATGCCGAGGAAGCACAATCCAAGTTCGGCTTCCTTCTCGACGCGCTGCGCTACGGGGCCCCACCGCACGGTGGCATCGCGTTCGGTCTCGACCGGCTGGTGACGATGATGACCGGCGCCGAGTCGATCCGCGACGTCATCGCGTTCCCGAAGACGCAGCGCGCGCAAGACCTGCTGACCGACGCACCGAGCGCCGTCGACGAGCGCCAGCTGCGCGAGTTGCACATCCGGCTGCGCAGCGCCGACCGTGCCACGGTGCCCGGCGAACGCAGTGCGAGCGGCACTCCGGAGCCACGTGCGGCCTGAGGCTCGAACCCTATTGCGCGCATCGGTGCTCTCCCTGGCGGGATCGACGACGTGATCGACATCGACCGGAAGCCGTTCAAGATCCCCACGTCGGTGCTGGTGGTGATCCACACCGACGACCTGCGCGTCCTGCTGCTCGAGCGCGCGGATCGTGCCGATCACTGGCAGTCGGTTACCGGGAGCATCGACACGGTCGACGAGCCGCTGATGCAGACTGCGGCCCGCGAGGTCGGCGAAGAGACCGCGATCGACGCGCGCACCGACGGATCGTTGACCGACTGGCATCATGCGATCGAATACACGATCTATCCGCACTGGCGCCCCCGCTATGCACCGGGCGTCACGCGCAACGTCGAACACTGGTTCGGTCTCCGCCTGCCGAACGACTACCCTTCCCGCGACCGAGTCCGCGTTGCCCCTCGAGAGCATTTGCAATACGCTTGGCTGCCGCTGGCCGATGCGGCCGCCCGATGCTTCTCGCCCAGCAACGCAGAGGCGATTCTCCAACTGCCACACAGATCCATGACGCGCGTGATTCCGCTGTGAACGACGACGACGAAGAAACACTGCTCGCGAGAGAACGCGACGCGGCCGAAGCGATCATCGACGACTCGGTCCCGCAGACCGCCAAGCGACTGCGGATCGCGACCTACAACATCCACAAGGGGCTGTCGGCGATGTCGCGGCACAACCGCATCCACGACCTGCGCGCCGGTCTGCATGCGCTCGAAGCCGACGTCGTGTTCCTGCAGGAGGTGCAGGGCCGCAACGACCTACACGCCGGACGCTTCGACAACTGGCCCGAAGTCGCGCAGCACACCTTCCTCGCCGGCGATCGCTGGGCCGAGGCCGTCTACGGGCGCAATTCGGTGCGGACCGACGGCGATCACGGCAATGCACTGCTGTCGCGCTTCCGGTTGATCGGGCACGAGAACATCGACATCTCCGACCACCGCTTCGAGAATCGCGGACTGTTGCACTGCGAGTTCGACTTCGACGGCGTCACGGTGCACTGCCTGTGCGCGCACCTCGGCCTGTTCGAGGACAGTCGCGTCCGCCAGGCCGATGCGATGATCGCGCGCATCCGCTCGCATGTGCCGGCCGACGCGCCACTGATCATCGCCGGCGACTTCAACGACTGGCGTCATCGGCTCGGCAAGCGTCTGGTGGAGAACCTCGGCGTCCACGAGGTCTTCTCGGGTCACGAGACACGGCGCGCAGCGCTCGCGCGCCGCGCGACCGGCTATGTGGCGCAGCAGCGTGGGCGCATCCGCAAGACACTGGACGCGAGCGGACTCACCATTGCCGCGCCGCCGGCCGATGCAGCGCCTGACGACGCCGACACCGCCGCCCCGATGCCGACGACGAAGGCGAAGCGCCTCGCGGCACCGGCGCGCACCTTCCCGGCCGCGTTCCCCTTGCTGCGGCTCGACCGCATGTATGTCCGCGGCTTGCGCATCGCTTCGGCGCAGGTCCTGACGGGTCCGACCTGGCGCAACCTGTCGGACCATGCGCCGATCGTGGCAGAACTGGTGTTCGTTCCCGCGTGAATTTCGAGGCCGGCAATCGCGTCGAACTGTTGTGTGGCGGCATCGAGTTCTTCCCGTCGCTGACCGCGGCCATCGAGGGCGCGCGCGAAGAGGTCTATCTCGAGACGTACATCTATCAGGACGACGACACCGGCCGCCTGATCACCGACGTGCTCTGCACGGCCGCGCGGCGCGGCGTCAAGGTGCACGTATCGGTCGACGGCTTCGGATCGAGCAATCTCGCCGAATCCATCCGCACGAACTTCGACGAAGCCGGTGTCGAGTACGTCGTGTTCCGGCCCGAGAACTATTCGTGGCGCAGCGGCATCAAGTGGTTCGACCGCAAGCGTCTGCGACGTCTGCATCGCAAGCTCGCCATGGTGGACCGCAAGATCGCGTTCTGCGGCGGCATCAATGTCCTCGACGACTTCAACGATCCGAACCACGGCCCGATGGAGTCGCCACGCTTCGACTTCGCCGCGCGGCTCGAAGGACCGATCGTCGGACCGATCTCGGCGTACATGCTGAACCAGTGGCTGCGGCTCGACTGGAAGCGGCTGGCGTCGAAGCAGGGCGACCTCGAAAAAGCCGTCCAGACCTGGTTCTCACGCCGCGAATGGGCGGTCGCACGCGCGGACGGCAGCAACATCCGCGTCGCGTTCGTGACGCGCGACAACGTGCGCAACCGCCGCAGCATCGAACGTGCGTATCTCGCAGCGATCCGCATCGCGAAGACCGAGGTCATCCTGTGCAACGCCTACTACTTTCCGGGCCGGCGCTTCCGCAAGCGGCTGATCCATGCCGCGCAGCGCGGCGTCCGCGTGCGGTTGCTGCTGCAGGGCATGCCGGAGTATCCGGTGCAACACTACGCGAGCCAGACCCTGTACGCCGAACTGCTGGCCGCAGGGATCGAGATCTACGAGTACAAGCGCAGCTACCTGCACGCGAAGGTCGGCATCGTCGACGATGGCTGGGCGACGGTCGGTTCGTCGAACATCGATCCGTTCAGCCTGCTGCTCGCGCGCGAAGCGAACCTCGTGGTCCGCGACGAGGCCTTCGCCCGCGAATTGCGCGAGCACGTGGAGAAGGCCATCGAGAACGACTCGGAGCCGGTGCAGGCCGAGCGGCTGCTGAAGACCGGACTGATCGGCCGGATGACCAACGCGATCTCGTACGTGATCCTGCGGTTCGCGGTATCGCTGACCGGCATCACCGGACAGTACTGATGGCCGGCGAGCGCAGCGGCGACCTGGTGGTGCTGCGGCCCCAGGGACTGTTCTGTCCGCAGGGGGATTTCTTCATCGATCCGTGGCGGCCGGTCGACCGCGCCGTCATCACGCATGCGCACGGCGATCACGCGCGGATGGGGCACGGCCATTACCTCGCGGCCGCGCCCGGGGAGGGCGTGCTGCGCACGCGGCTCGGACCGATCGCCCTGCAGTCGCTGGCTTACGGCGAGACCATCGATCATCACGGAGTGCGCGTGTCGCTGCATCCGGCCGGCCACGTGCTCGGCTCGGCGCAGGTGAGGCTCGAGCATGGCGGCCGCGTCTGGGTCGCGTCCGGCGACTACAAGGTGATGGAAGGCGACGATGTCGACCCGACCTGCCCGCCGTTCGAGCCGGTCCGCTGCGACGTCTTCATCACCGAATCGACGTTCGGCCTGCCGATCTATCGCTGGCAGCCGCAACGCGAACTGTTCACCGGCATCGACGCGTGGTGGCGCGCCAACGCGGCCGACGATCGCGCATCGGTGCTGTTCTGCTACGCGTTCGGCAAGGCCCAGCGTGTGCTGGCCGGCATCGACGCCGGCATCGGCCCGATCTTCTGCCACGGCGCCGTCGAGCCGCTCAACCGCGCCTATCGCGAGGCCGGGGTCGCGTTGCCGGCGACGACGCCGGTCTCCGAGGTCACCGACAAGACCGCGTTCAGGCGCGGACTCGTCCTCGCGCCGCCGTCGGCCGCGGGTTCGACGTGGATGCGCCGCTTCGGCGAGTACGGCGACGGCTTCGCGTCCGGCTGGATGCTGTTGCGCGGCGCCCGCCGGCGGCGCGGCGTCGACCGCGGCTTCGTACTGTCCGATCACGCCGACTGGCCCGGCCTGCACCGGGCGATCGGCGCAACCGGCGCGGAGCGCGTGATCGTCACCCACGGCCAGGTGCCGGTGATGGTCCGGTGGCTGTGCGAGAACGGGCTGGACGCCGAAGCTTTCGAGACGGAGTACGACAACGAAGGGGACGGCGAGCCCGCCGCCGCGACCGAAGTTGCCGCAGAAGCCGTTCCGACCTGACGACCGGTCGCCGACGGCCCGCTCGGCGACGCGGCTCGATGTACAAAGCACCCGATGAAGTCATTCGCCCGGCTGTTCTTCGAACTCGACGCGTCGACCGCGACGCGTGCCAAGCAAGACGCGCTGGTCCGCTACTTCCAGGCGGTCGGCGACCGCGACGACGGGGACGCGGCGCGCGATGCGGCGTGGGCGGTCTACTTCCTGGCCGGCGGCAAGCCGCGGCAGACCGTGCCGACGCGCCTGCTGCGCGACACGGCGCGTGACATCGCCAGGCTGCCGGAGTGGCTGTTCGACGAGAGCTACCAGGCGGTCGGCGATCTCGCCGAGACGATCGCCCACGTGCTGCCGCCACCCGCCCACGCATCCGACCTCGGACTCGCGACGTGGATCGAGGAGCGGCTGCTCGGCCTGAAGGGCGAGCCGCCCGAGGTGATCGCCACGCGGCTCGCCGGCTGGTGGGACGAACTCGACACGCCCGAGCGCTTCCTGCTGGTCAAGCTGATCGGCGGCGCGTTCCGGGTCGGCGTATCGAAGCTGTCGGTCACGCGCGCGCTGGCGGCCGTGTCCGGCGTGGACGCGAAGATCGTCGCGCATCGCTTGATGGGCTACACCGACGGCCGCTCGCGCCCGACCGCCGCGAGCTATCGCGCACTGATCGCCGCGTCTGCGGACGGAGTCGATGCCGATCGACCCGACGAACTGCGCGGCCAGCCCTACCCTTTTTTCCTCGCGCACGCGCTCAACGAGCCGGTCGAGCGCTTCGATGCGCTGCTCGGCTCGCCCGACGACTGGCAGGTCGAATGGAAATACGACGGCATCCGCGGTCAGCTCGTCGCGCGCGGCGGCGAAGTGTTCGTCTGGTCGCGTGGCGAGGACCTCGTGACCGAGCGCTTCCCCGAACTCGCAGCGCTCGTCGCCGTCGTGCCGCCGGGCACCGTGATCGACGGCGAAATCCTGGTGTGGCGGTCGGTCGACGCGCCGACCGCGCACGTGCCGGCGCCGTTCGCGGACCTGCAGACGCGCATCGGTCGCAAGACGCTGTCGAAGAAGCTGCTGGCGGACACGCCGGTCGTGCTGGCTGCGTACGACCTGCTGGAGCAGGACGGCATCGACCTGCGCACGCTGGCGCAGTCCGAACGCCGCGCGCGGCTCGAAGCGCTGGTCGCCGCGATCGATCATCCGGCGCTTCGCATCTCTCCGGTGTTGAAGGCCGACAGCTGGCAAGCCTTCGCGACGCTGCGCGAGGAAGCGCGCGCGCGTCGCGTCGAAGGCTTCATGCTGAAGCGACGCGACGCCCGCTACGGCGTCGGCCGCACGAAGGACGTCGGCGTCTGGTGGAAGTGGAAGATCGATCCGCTGTCGGTCGACGCGGTGCTGATCTACGCACAGCGCGGCCACGGGCGGCGCGCCTCGCTGTACACCGACTTCACGTTCGCGGTGTGGGACAGGCCGCAGGGCGACGAACCGCGCGCGCTGGTGCCGTTCGCGAAGGCCTACTCCGGTCTCACCGACGAGGAGATGGGCAAGGTCGACGCGATCGTGCGGAAGACGACGATCGAGAAGTTCGGGCCGGTGCGCAGCGTCAGGCCGACCCAGGTCTTCGAGCTCGGCTTCGAGGGGATACAGCGATCGCCGCGCCACAAGTCGGGCATCGCGACGCGCTTTCCGCGAATGCTGCGCTGGCGGACCGACAAGCCGGTCGAGGAGGCCGACACGCTGGCCTCGCTCGAAGCGCTGATGAGCGCGGCGCCGGTCGCGCTCGCGGCTGCGCCGACAGTGGCCGATCCGGACGACGCCGAGGCCGCGGCTTGACGACGGTGCCATCGATCTACGGCGTCGACTTCACCAGCGCGCCGCGACGCGCGAAGCCGATCACGGTGGCACGTCTCGCGGCGAGCGCGGACGGCCGCTTCGAGTTGACCGGAGTCGAGGCGCTCGCCGACTGGCCTGCGTTCGACGCGTTCCTGGCGCGGCCGGGGCCGTGGGTGGCCGGCTTCGACATGCCGTTCGGGCTGCCGCGCGCGCTGGTCGAGACGCTCGGCTGGCCCCTCGTCTGGCGCGATCTGATGCGGCACTACGGTGCGCTCGACCGCAGCGACATCCGCGCGACCTTCGCGGCTTACTGCGACGCGCGGCCGGCCGGTTCGAAGTTCGCGCATCGTGCCGCGGACCGCCCGGCCGGATCGAGCACGTCGATGAAGTGGGTCAACCCGCCGGTCGCGTGGATGCTGCATGCCGGCGTGCCGCGGCTGATCGCCGCAGGCGTCTGCATACCGGGCGTCGACGATGATCCGGCGCTCGTCGATGCCGGTCGCATCGCGCTCGAAGCCTATCCGGGTTACCTGGCGCGATCGGTCACGCGCGCCTCGTACAAGTCGGACACGCGAGCGATGCACACCGACGCCCGACGCGAGCAACGGATCCGCATCGTCGACGCGCTGGTGTCGGGTCGGCACGCGCTGTCGCTCGCGGTCATGATCGCCGACGACCTGCGCGATGCGCTGATCGACGAAGGCAGCGCCGACCGGCTCGATGCGCTGCTGTGCGCGGTCGAGGCCGCATGGGCCTGGCGGCAGCACGCGGCCGGCGATCCGCGCTACGGGTTGCCCGACGGTATCGATCCGCTCGAAGGATGGATCGTCGGCGTGCCGGGGGTCGCCGCGTGAGTCGGCGTCGCAGGGAGGAGGCGAAGCCGGGTCGCTGGGGCCTGCCGTCGACACTCGCCGGCAGCGACCATCTCGGCCGCCAGCTCGATCGCAAGCGGCGCGAGGCTGCGAAGGCCGCACGCGTCGAAGCGGCACCTGCCGAAGACGCACCGCCGCCGCGCGAGCGCCGCACGCCGCCCGGCCCTATGCCGGCGCCGGCAGCGACCGAACGTTGGCTGGCGGCACGCGGCATCACGCCGTTCGCGTTCCAGCGCGACACCTGGAACCACATCGCGGCCGGACGTTCGGGTCTGCTGCATGCGACGACCGGCGCCGGCAAGACCTACGCGGCGTGGCTCGGTGCGTTGCGCTTCGAACTCGCGCGCGCCGAACGCGACGGCGTGCCTGCGCTCCGCAAGCTGCGCATCCTGTGGATCACGCCGATGCGCGCTCTTGCAGCAGACACCACGCACGCGCTGGCCGAATCGGCGGCCGGCATCGGTCTCGACTGGGAGATCGCGATGCGAACCGGCGACATCGACGCCGCGACGCGTGCCCGTCAATCGAAACACCTTCCCGAGACGCTCGTGACGACGCCGGAGTCGCTGACGGTGCTGCTGGCGCGCACCGACGCGCACGCGCTGTTCGACAGCGTATCGGTGATCGTCGTCGACGAATGGCACGAGCTGATGGGCAACAAACGCGGCGTGCAGACCCAGCTCGCGATGGCGCGGCTGTGGCGGTGGAATCCGGCGTTGGTCGCGTGGGGGCTGTCGGCCACGCTCGGCAATCTCGACACGGCGCGCCAGGCGCTTCTCGGACTCGACAAACGCGGCAAGCCGCGACGCGGTGTCATGGTGAAAGGCGACACGCCGAAGGAGATCGTGATCGACACGCTGATCCCCGACTCGATCGAGCGCTTCCCGTGGGGCGGGCATCTCGGCATCAGGCTGGTCGACGCGGTCGTCGCCGAGCTCGAGAAGTCGTCGACGACGCTGGTCTTCACGAACGTCCGCAGCCAGGCCGAGATCTGGTATCAGACGCTGCTCGCCGCGAAGCCGGAATGGGCCGGAATCATCGCGCTGCATCACGGCTCGCTCGACCGCGAGGTACGCGAATGGGTCGAGGCGGGGCTGAAGGCCGGCACGCTGAAGGCCGTGGTCTGCACGTCGTCGCTCGACCTCGGTGTCGACTTCCTGCCGGTCGAGCGCGTACTGCAGATCGGCTCGGCGAAGGGCGTCGCCCGGCTGCTGCAGCGAGCGGGTCGGTCCGGGCACGCGCCGGGTCGGCCGTCGCGCGCGACGCTCGTGCCGACCAACGCACTGGAGCTCGTCGAAGCGGCTGCGGCCCGTCGCGCCGTGGCGGCCCGTCGCGTCGAGCCGCGGCTCGCGCCGAACAAGCCGCTCGACTGCCTGGTCCAGCATCTCGTGACGATCGCGGTCGGTACCGGTTTCGTCGCCGACGAACTGTTCGACGAAGTGAAGACCGCGTGGTCGTATCGCGACCTGACGCGTGCGGAATTCGACTGGGCGCTCGCCTTCGACGAAGGCGGCGGTGCATCGCTGGCCGCCTATCCCGACTACCAGCGTATTGCACGCGACCCGGCACGCGACCCCACCGGCGACACCCCCGACGTCTATCGCGTCCCGCGCGCCGACCTCGCGCGCCGCCACCGGATGAGCATCGGCACGATCACGGCGGACACGGCCATGTTCGTCGCATGGCTCGCGACCGGCGGCAAGCTCGGCCAGATCGAGGAAGGCTTCATCGCGCGGATGAAGCCGGGCGATGTGTTCGTGTTCGGCGGCCGCGTGCTCGAGCTGGTGCGCGTGCGCGACATGACCGCCTATGTGAGGAAGGCCACCCGCAAGCACGGTCGCGTGCCGACCTGGCAGGGCAGCCGCATGGCATTGACCTCGGAGATGGCCGACGCGTCGCTGGACATGCTGCATCGCGCAGCACACGCGAGCGATGCGTGGTTCCGTCGCGAGCCCGAGATGAAAGCGGTGCGGCCGCTGCTCGAGCTGCAGCAGCGCTGGTCGGCGCTGCCGGTGACCGGTCGTCTGGTGTGCGAACTGATCGCTTCGCGTGAAGGACATCACTTCGTCTGCTATGCGTTCGCCGGTCGCCTCGTGCACATCGGCCTCGGCGCTTTGCTCGCCTGGCGCGCCGCCCGCGAGAAGCCCGGCACTTTCTCGATCTCGATGAACGACTACGGCTTCGAGCTGCTGTCGGCCGAGCCTTTCGACTGGGAGCGGCTGATCGCCGAGGGCCTGTTCTCTACCGACCGCCTGCTCGAGGACGTGATCGCCTCGCTGAATGCGAGCGAACTCGCGCAGCGACGCTTTCGCGAGATCGCGCGGGTGTCGGGACTCGTGTTCGCCGGCTATCCCGGCGAACGCAAGTCGTCGCGCAACGTGCAGGCCAGCTCGAGCCTGTTCTACGAGGTCTTCCGCAAGCACGATGCAGGCAACCTGCTGCTGACGCAGGCCGAGACCGAGGCGCTCGAGCAGGAGCTCGACATCGGCCGGCTGCGCGGAACGCTCGAGCGCGTCGCGACCTGGGACCTCTGCATCACGCGACCGGCGCATGCGACGCCGTTCTCGTTCCCGCTGATGATCGAGCGCTTTCGCGAAGAGGTCAGCACGGAAAAGCTCGCCGAGCGGATCGCGCGGATGCTGGCGGAGCTGGAGGCGGCTGCAGCGGACACCGATCTGCAGACGGGTCGGCGACGCGGCTACGTGAAGCGGGTTCGAACGGGCAAATAACTCCGCTCACGCTAAGATCCGCCTCATGCAACAAGCACTGATCGCAGGGCAGACTCTCCATCTGCTGCCCGAACGCGCCGCGTACTGGGCCGAACGCCGCATGCTCCTCGTCGCCGACGCGCACTTCGGCAAGGCCGCGACGTTTCGCGCGCGCGGCCTGCCGGTCCCGCACGGCACGACGGACGACAACCTGCAGCGGCTCGATGCACTGATCGAACGCTGGAGGGTCGAGCACATCGTCTTCCTCGGCGACTTCCTGCACGCCCGCGAGGCACAGGCGTCGCCGACGATCGCCATGCTGGCCGCCTGGCGTGGCCGGCATGCCGCGGTCGCGATGACGCTGGTGCGCGGCAACCACGACGCGCGTGCCGGCGACCCGCCGTCGCACCTCGCCATCACGGTGGTCGACGAGTCGTGGACCGTCGGACCGTTCTCGATGCGCCATCATCCGGCGCCGTGCGAACGCGGCTACGTGCTGGCCGGGCATCTGCATCCGGGCTATCGGCTGTCCAGCCGTGGCGACGATCTGCGACTGCCGTGCTTCTGGTTCGGCCACGAGGTCGGGGTCCTGCCGGCGTTCGGCGCCTTCACCGGTACCTGGATCGTCGACCACCGTCCGGAAGACCGCGTCTACGTCGTGGGGCCCGACGCGGTACACGCGATCCATCGGCGGCGCGACGCGTCGTCGGTGAACGCCGAAGCCACCGTTCCGTCTTGAACAGGAATGCCGCGCCGAACGAAGACGTCGGCCACAGCCGTCTCGACAAATGGCTGTGGGCAGCGCGCTTCTACCGCACGCGCAGCGCCGCGGCCGATGCGATCGACATCGGCCAGGTGCGCGTCAACGAACTGCGCGTGAAGCCGGCGAAGGCGCTGCACGTCGGCGACCTGGTCTCGATACGGATCGGCGGCATCGAGCGCGAGGTGCGTGTCCTGATCCTCGCCGACGTGCGCGTGGCGGCGCCGATCGCGCAGACGCGCTACGCAGAGACCGAGGTCAGCCTCGCGGCCCGTTCGGCGGCCGAGGCGCGCCGGCGCCTCGAACGTGAGCCCGCCGACACGCGCAAGGGTCGACCGACGAAGCGCGATCGTCGCGAACTGGCCACCTTCGTCGACTCGGGGCGGGACGACGACGGGTTCTGATCGTCAGTAGACGTCTCGCCGGTAGCGACCGGCGGCAGCCATGTCGTCGACGACGTCACTGCCGAGGATCGTCCGTAACACGGCGTCGACGTCCTCGCCCATCCCCGAGGCGCCGCCCAAACCAGCACGACCCCGCCTGCCACGCATCGATTGCAGCACGAAGCGTTGCGCGGAAGCCGGCGCTCCGCCGTCGCCGTCGGTCGCGACGACGAAGTTCGCGTCATGTCGGACCGTGGACCGATCCACGCAGATGCAAATGACAACGATTTTTGTTGGCGTGACCGTACATCCGGCGATTGATGGACAAAATAGAACGATCGTGCTATTTTTCGGTACCGGCAGCCGCCGACTTTTTTCTCGGGCCCCGATCAGTCATGCGCAAAGGCGAACAGACCCGTGCTGCCATCCTCGACGCCGCGCTCGAACTCGCGAGCCGCGACGGTCTCGAGGGGCTCACGATCGGCCTCATCGCCGAGCGGATGCATATGTCCAAGAGCGGCGTGTTCGCGCACTTCGGCTCGCGCGAGGATCTGCAGATCGCGGTGATCCAGGACTATCACCGGCGCTTCGAGGAAGAGGTCTTCCTGCCGAGTCTGAAGGAGCCGCGCGGCCTGCCGCGGCTGTCGGCGATGTATGCCGGATGGGTCGCACGGCACACGCGTGAGATCGACAGCGGCTGCATGTACATCAGCGGCGCCGTCGAATACGACGACCGCCCGGGCCCGATCCGCGACGAGTTGCTGTCGATGGTGATGGACTGGCAGAAGGCCCTGCTGCGCGGCGCGCGCCAGGCCGTCCGGGAAGGCCACCTCGCCGCCGACACCGACTGCGAGCAGCTCGTGTTCGAGATGCGCGCGATGGTCCTCGGGCTGCATCACGACGCCCGCTTCGTCGGCGATCGCAACGCGGTCGTGCGGATCGAGCGCGGCTACATCCGGCTGATCGACAGTTATCGCAACCGGGCTTCGTCCATCGAAACCGGACGCAGGCTCGCCGTTGCCGACCCGGCGCAAATCGCGAATTAGCAGTCCCTTCCCACGCGCCCCCGCGCGCCTGCAGGATTCACCCGACAACAGGAAACCCCATGCCCGCCATCTACAACCCGCCGCTGCGCGACATGCGCTTCGTGATGCACGAACTGCTGGATGTGACCACGTCGCTGAACGAAGTCCCGGCCTATGCCGACATCGATGCCGACACGATCGATCAGGTGCTCGCGGAAGCCGGCAAGTTCTGCGCCGAGGTCCTGCTGCCGCTGAACCTGTCGGGCGACCAGGAAGGCTGCCACTTCGACGCGGCGACCCATGCGGTCACGGTGCCGAAGGGATTCAGGGAAGCCTACCGGCAGTACCGCGACGGCGGCTGGCCGTCGTTGTCGGCCGACCCGGAATTCGGCGGCCAGGGCCTGCCGCACCTGATCGAGATCGCGTTCTCGGAGATGAAGTACGCGACCAACCAGGCGTGGACGATGTATCCGTCGCTCGCCCACGGCGCGTACACCGCGCTGCTCGCGCACGGCACCGACGCGCAGAAGAAACTGTACCTGCCGAAGATCACCTCGGGCGAATGGCTCGGCACGATGTGCCTGACCGAGTCGCATTGCGGCACCGACCTCGGCATGCTTCGAAGCAAGGCTGAGCCCCAGCCTGACGGCAGCTTTCGCATCACCGGCAACAAGATCTTCATCTCGGCCGGCGAGCACGACATGGCCGACAACATCGTCCATCTGGTCCTCGCGCGGCTCCCCGATGCACCTGCCGGCTCGAAGGGCATCTCGCTGTTCATCGTCCCGAAGTTCCTACCGAAAATTGAAAATGCGGGTACCGACGAAACCGTTTCGTGCGGTGAGCGCAACCCGATCTTCTGCGGCGCGATCGAACACAAGATGGGCATCCACGGCAACGCCACCTGCCAGTTGAACCTGGACGGCGCGGCCGGCTGGATGGTCGGGCAGCCGAACAAGGGCCTTGCAGCGATGTTCGTGATGATGAACGGCGCGCGTCTCGGCGTCGGCGTGCAGGGACTCGGGCTGACCGAGATCGCGTACCAGAATGCGGCCGCCTATGCGAAGGATCGCATCCAGGGCCGTTCGCTGACCGGCGTGAAGTCGCCCGACCAGCCGGCCGATCCGATCATCGTGCACCCCGACGTCCGCAAGATGCTGCTGACCGCGCGTGCCTATGCCGAAGGTGGGCGCGCGTTCGCGACCTGGGTCGCATTGCAGAGCGACCTGCTGCATCACCCCGACGAAGCGGTCCGCAAGGACGCCGACGACATGATGGCGTTGATGACGCCGGTCGTGAAGGCGTTCATGACCGACAACGGCTTCTTCGCCGCATCGGGTTGCCTGCAGGTGTTCGGCGGCCACGGCTACATCGCCGAGTTGGGCATCGAGCAGATGGTCCGCGACGCGCGCATCAACATGATCTACGAAGGCACCAATACGATCCAGGCGCTCGATCTGCTGGGCCGCAAGATCCTGTCGGACAACGGCGCGAGGATGAAGAAGTTCGGCAGGATGGTGACCGACTTCATCGAGGCCGAAGGGACCAACGAGGCGATGGCCGAGTTCATCAATCCGCTCGCGGACATCGGCGACAAGGTCACGAAGCTGACGATGGAACTCGGGATGAAGGCGTTCCAGGATCCTGACGAGGTGGGCGGTGCCGCGGTCGACTACCTGCGCGTCGTGGGTCACCTGATCTACGCGTACTTCTGGGCGCGGATGGCTAAGATCGCACTGGAGAAGGAAGGCGAAGGCGACCCGTTCTACCGCGCGAAGCTGGCGACCGCGCGCTTCTACTTCGCCAAGCTGTTGCCGGAGACGGCGACGGCGATTCGCGCGGCGCGGGCGGGATCGAAGGTGCTGATGGAGATGGAAGCCGATCTCTTCTAAGCGGCGCGAAGCGCGCTCACTTCTCCGCTTTCCCTTCGAGGGGGAGGCCGGGAGGGGGAGGGGTTCAACGGCATTCGAATTCGAATGGGTTACAACCCCTCTCACCCGATCAGTTGAAGCCATCCCCACCCCGGCCTCCCCTTGAAGGGAGGGAGAGATCAGATGAAAACCGTTGAACGAATAGCCATCCTCGGCGCCGGCGTCATGGGTGCCCAGATCGCCGCCCACTGCATCAACGCCCGCGTCCCGGTCGTCCTGTTCGACCTTCCTTCAAAGACCGGCGACAAGAACGCCATCGCGAAGAAGGCGGTCGACGCGCTCAAGAAGCTCAGCCCCGCTCCGCTCGGCCGCGCTTCCGACGCTTCGGTGATCGTCGTCGCGAACTACGACGACGACCTCGACCTGCTGAAGTCCTGCGACCTCGTCATCGAAGCGATCGCCGAGCGCCTCGACTGGAAGCACGCGCTCTACGCGAAGGTCGCCGCGGCGATCGCGCCCGATGCGATCTTCGCGTCGAACACGTCCGGGCTGTCGATCACGTCGCTGGCCGACGGCATGCCGGCCGCACTGCAGTCCCGCTTCTGCGGCGTCCACTTCTTCAACCCGCCGCGCTACATGCATCTGGTCGAGCTGATCCCGACGGCCGACACCGGTCCGGCAATCCTCGACCGGCTCGAGACGTTCCTGACGACCACGCTCGGCAAAGGTGTGGTCCGCGCGAAGGACACGCCGAACTTCATCGGCAATCGCGTCGGCATCTTCTCGATGCTGGCGACGATCCACGAGGCCGACCGGTACGGCCTGACCTACGACGTCGTCGACGACCTGACCGGTGCGAAGATGGGGCGCGCGAAGTCGGGCACGTTCCGCACCGCCGACGTCGTCGGACTCGACACGATGGGCCACGTCGTCAAGACGATGCAGGACCAGTCGCAGGACGACCCGTTCGCCGCGCTGTACCAGACGCCCCCTGCTCTCGCCGCGCTGATCGCGAAGGGCGCATTGGGCGCTAAGACCGGCGCCGGCTTCTATCGCAAGGTGGGCCGCGACATCCAGCGGCTCGATCCGAAGACCGGTGACTACGTCGCCAGTGGCGGCAAGGGCGAGGAGACGATCGCCCGCATTCTGAAGAAGCCGGCGCCCGAACGGCTCAGGCTGCTGCACGCGTCGAAGTCGCCGCAGGGCCGGTTCCTGTGGGCGATCCTCCGCGACAGCTTCCACTACATCGCCGTGCAGCTCGCCGACATCGCCGACAGCGCGCGCGATGTGGACCTCGCGATGCGCTGGGGCTTCGGCCAGAAGCTCGGCCCGTTCGAACTGTGGCAGTCGGCCGGCTGGACGCAGGTCGCAGATTGGATCAAGGACGACATCGATCAAGGTCGCGCTCTGTCGTCGGCACCACTGCCCGCGTGGGTCTTCGAAGGGCCGGTCGCCGAGCGCGGGGGCGTGCATCAGCCGGAAGGCGCGTGGTCGCCGCAGAGCGGGACATTCGTCGGACGGTCGGCGCTGCCGGTCTACCAGCGGCAGGTCTATCGCGCTGCGCTGTCGGGCGAGTCCGCCGCCGGCGTCGATGGCGTCGCCGTGTTCGAGGACGATGCGGCGCGCATCTGGACGCTCGGTCGGCCGGGCATGGACGACGTGCTGATTTTGTCGTTCAAGACCAAGGGTGGCGTCATCGGCCCCGGCATCATCGCGGCCATCGGCCGGGCCATCACGCTGGCCGAGTCGGACTACAAGGGACTCGTGTTGTGGAGTCCCGGTCAGTTGCTCGACCAGCCGTTTTCGTACGGCGCCGACCTGCAGGCGATGCTGCCGGTGTTCATGGCCGGCGGCGTGGCGGCGATCGGCCCCGAAGAAAAGAAGCTGCAGGACGCGATGCTCGCATTGCGTTACGCGCAGGTGCCGACGGTCGCCGCGGTCGCGGGAATGGCGCTCGGCGGCGGCTGCGAGGTCGCCGTCTACTGCGCGCGTCGCGTCGCGAGCCTCGAGACCTACATGGGACTCGTGGAAGTCGGCGTGGGCCTGCTGCCGGGCGGCGGCGGGCTGACCTACGGCGCGCGACGTGCTGCCGAGGAGCAGGCATCGCTGCCCGACAGCTATCTGCTCGATGCGGTGAAGAAGTACTTCACGAACGCCGCGACGGCCGCTGTTTCGAAGAGTGCGATCGAGGCGCGGCAGATGGGTTATCTGCGCGAGTCGGACCGTATCGTCTTCAATCCCTACGAGCTGCTCGGAGCGGCGATCGGCGCGGCGCAGGCGATGCATGCGGCCGACTATCGTCCACCGCTGAAGACGACGTTCGCGGTGATCGGTCGCAGCGGTGTCGCGACGATCACGGGTCAGCTGATCAACCTGCGCGACGGCGGTTTCATCTCCGCGCACGACTTCCACATCGGCCGGACCATCGCCGAGATCATGTGCGGCGGCGACGTCGATGCGGGTTCGCTGGTCGACGAGGAATGGATGCTGGCGCACGAGCGCAAGGGCTTCATGGCGCTACTCGCGCATCCGAAGACGCAGGAACGGATCATGGGGATGATGCAGACCGGCAAGCCGGTGCGGAATTGAGGCGGCGGCAAACGACAAGCTGGAGCGATGCAATGAGGGCGTCGGAACATCCGTTTAGCCGATGCCAGGCCCGCGCTACCGCGGGATGCGGGAGGACCCGCACGGCCCGCTGTCCACAAAGGAGCCCCCTCCCCTTCAAGGGGAGGGCTGGAGAGGGGATGGGTCCGTTCGCCATGAAGGCCCAGACCGACCGCTTCGCAAAATCCAGAGCCAGAGAACTTCATCGCGATACGATCGACTGCGAGCGACTTCTCCGGAGACGGCTCCGCGCCGAACAGCTCGGGGTCAAGTTTCGGCGGCAGCATCCCTTCGAAAAATACCTCCTGGACTTCGTCTGTCTCGAACATCGCTTCGTCGTGGAACCGGACGGATCACGGCACCACGACGCCGCTGCCGATGACGACGTCCGCACGAAGCTGGTGGACAAAGCCCGGTTTCGCGTCCTCCGCTTCTGGAACATCGAAGTGATCGAGCAGATGGATGCGGATGCTGGACGTGATCCATCGCACGCTGCAGACGATCGGCCGGTCGTTCCAGGCCGGTTGAGCCCATCCCCACCCCAGCCCTCCCCTTGAAGGGGAGGGGACTAGACCGAAGCCATGACCCGACAACTCACAGACGCCTACATCGTCGCCGCCACCCGCACCCCGATCGGCAAGGCGCCGCGCGGGATGTTCCGCAACGTCCGCTCCGACGACCTGCTGATCCGCGTCCTCCAATCCGCGATGGCGCAGGTGCCGTCGCTCGACCCGAACGTGATCGAGGACGCGATCGTCGGCTGCTCGTTTCCCGAAGCCGAACAGGGACTCAACATGGCGCGGATGGCCGTGCTGATGGCCGGGCTACCGAACACCATCGGCGGCGCGACCGTCAACCGCTATTGCGCATCGGGTCTCACGGCGCTGGCGATGGCGGCCGATCGCATCCGGGTCGGCGAGGCCGACGCGATGATCGCCGCCGGCGCCGAGTCGATGAGCCTCGTCCCGATGATGGGTCACTGGCCGTCGATCAACGCGATCGCGGTCCGGGACGAGAACATCGGCATGGCCTACGGGATGGGCCTGACCGGCGAGAAGGTCGCGACGCAATGGAAGATCTCGCGCACGGACCAGGACGCGTTCGCGCTGGCGTCGCACCAGAAGGCGCTCGCGGGTCAGGCCGCCGGCGAGTTCAACGACGAGACGACCTCGGTCGCCATCGTCGAGCGCTTTCCCGACCTCGCATCGCAATCCGTGGAGACGAAAACGCGCACGGTGGACACCGACGAAGGCGTGCGCGCCGACACCAGCCTCGAAGGACTCGCGAAGCTGCGTCCGGTGTTCGCGGCCAAAGGAAGCGTGACCGCGGGGAACAGCTCGCAGACATCCGACGGTGCAGGCGCATTGATCGTCGTCTCCGAGAAGATACTCAAACAGTTCGACCTGCAGCCGCTCGCGCGCTTCGTGTCGTTCGCGGTCCGCGGCGTGCCGCCGGAGATCATGGGCATCGGCCCGAAGTTCGCGATCCCTGCCGCGTTGAAGGCGGCGGGCATCACTCAGCAGGACCTCGACTGGATCGAACTCAACGAGGCGTTCGCCGCGCAGTCGCTGGCCGTGATGCGCGACCTCGAACTCGATCCGGCGAAGGTCAACCCGATCGGCGGCGCGATCGCGCTCGGCCATCCGCTCGGTGCAACCGGCGCGATCCGGTCCGCAACCATCGTGCATGCGCTGCGGCGTCGGAACCTGAGGTACGGGATGGTCACGATGTGCGTAGGGACCGGGATGGGAGCGGCCGGGATCTTCGAGCGCATGTGACCACGTAGCATCCGTTGAATTTTGCCCTCCCCGCTGAGGGGAGGCGACGATGAAGGAACCATCGATGACAGATCATCTGCCTCGCATCACTCCGGTCGAACCTCCCTACGACCCCGACCTGGCCGCGCTCATCGCCAAGATGACGCCACCCGCCGCACCCGAGCCGCTCGCCCTCTTCCGCGTTCTCGCGAAGAATCCGAAGCTGGCCGAACGCATGATGTCCGCCGGTGGCCACTTCCTCGGCAACGGATCGTCGCTGGCCATCCGCGACCGCGAGATCGTCATCGACCGGGTCTGCGCGCGCTGCGGCAACGAATACGAATGGGGTGTCCACGTCGCGACTTTCGCGGAGGCGGCCGGGCTGACCGATGCCGAGGTGCGACACACGATGAGCTACCCGGCTGACCCGGACGCATGGGCCACGAACGAAGCCGCGCTGATCGCGATGGTCGACGCGCTGCATGAGACGTCGACCGTCGACGACACTACCTGGGCGCAGCTCGCAATCCACTACGACGAAGCGCAGATCGTCGAACTGCTGATGCTGGCCGGGTGGTACCACGCGATCTCGTTCGTCTGCAACGCCGCGCGTATCCCGCTGGAAAGCTGGCAGGCGCGGCTACCGCGCGCGCTCTGAGCGACAGCCCCGACGCGATGCAGTCCAGCCATCTCGACTATCGCAACGCGGTCGAGGACCTGTTCGCGCAGCCGGGCTTCATCACCGACCTCGGCGTGCGCTTCGTCGACTGCGGACCCGGCTGGTGCACGACGCGGCTGGCCGTGCTGCCGCGGCATCTGCAGCATACCGGCGTCGTCCACGCCGGCGTCGCCGCGACGATGGCCGACCACACCGCCGGCGGCGCGGCGATGACGCTGCTCGAGCAGGGCGACCTGCCGGTCACCGTCGAGTTCAAGATCCACCTGTTGCGCGCGGCGCGCGGGTCGCATCTCGAATGCCGCGGCGACGTGCTCAAGCCCGGCGCCCGCTTCTCGATCACCGAAGCGAGCGTGTTCGCGATCGACGGCGCGTCGCGGACCCTGGTCGCCAAACTGACCGCGACGATGGCGCCGGTGCGCGGATGACACGAAAGGGATGCGAGGAATTCGACGATGTGGTTCGATTGCGGAGTTATGCCCCATTCATCCCATAGCGGCTGCGCCGCCACACCACGAGCGATCATGACTGTCTCCTACCAACGACCGATGCGTTTCTTCTTCCATGCCGTCGCCGTCGCCGCGCTCGCGGGCGGCTCGGCGCTGGCCATCGCCGCCGACCAGGCCGCACCCCAGTCCACGCCGACCGGTCTCGTCGATGCGCTCAACGCGGTGTCGGGCGGTCCGCATGCCGGCTATCGCGCGAACCATGCGAAGGGCGTCGTCGTCACCGGCAGCTTCACGCCGGCCCCGACCGCGCGCACGTTGAGCAAGGCGCCCCACTTCCTCAGGACGGTCCCCGTCATCGTCCGCTTCTCGGACACGACCGGCGTGCCGGCGATACCGGACGCGTCCCCCGACGCGAGCCCGCACGGCATGGCGATCCGCTTCCAGCTGCCGGCCAACGCGTCGACCGACATCGTCAGCATCTCGGCGAACAGCTTCCCGGTCGCGACGCCCGGCGACTTCCAGGCGTTGCTGGAAGCGGTCGCGAAGAGCGGACCGGGCGTCGCGAAGCCGACGCCGATCGAACAGTTCCTCGGCAGCCACCCGGCCGCACTGAAGTTCGTCACGACGCCACGACCGGCACCGCCGAGCTTCGCGACGCTCGCGTTCTACGGCGTCAACGCGTTCCAGTTCACCAACGCGACGGGCGAGAGCCACTTCATCCGCTACCAGATCATCCCGTTGGCCGGCGAGCACGGTCTGACCGACGACGAGGCCGGGAAGACCACGGCGAACTACCTGATGGACGAGCTGCCCGTCCGTATCGCGCGGGGTCCGGTCAAGTTCCGCCTGATGGCGCAGGTCGCGAACGCGGACGACGCGATCAACGACGCCACCGTCACCTGGCCCGCGGATCGCAAGCTCGTCGAGCTGGGTACGCTGACGCTGACCACGATGGCGCCGGATCAAGCGCAGACGCAGAAGAAACTGCTGTTCAACCCGGTATCGCTGCCGAACGGCATCGCGCCGTCGGCCGATCCGGTGCTGCTCGCCCGCTTCCCGTCGTATGCGGTGAGCTTCCGCCAGCGGGCCCAGTAAGACCTCTCTCTCCACGGACCTTCATGGACATCCTGACCCGCATCGACAACGACGTACTGACGATCACCTTCAACCGGCCGGCGAAGAAGAACGCGATCACCGCGGCGATGTACCAGGCGCTCGCCGACGCGCTGCATGCCGCCGACACCGACCCGTCGGTCCGCGCGATGCTGATCGCGGGACAGCCGGAGATCTTCACGGCCGGCAACGATCTCGAAGACTTCCTGAAGTCGCCACCGCACAGCGACGACAGTCCGGTGTTCCAGTTCCTGCAGGCCATCAGTACGGCGCAAAAGCCGATCGTCGCGGCGGTGCGTGGCGCAGCGGTCGGCGTCGGCACGACGATGCTGCTGCATTGCGACCTCGTCTACGCCGGGCGCAGCGCGCAGTTCTCGCTGCCGTTCGTGCAGCTCGGCATCTGTCCGGAGGCCGCGTCCAGCCTGCTGCTGCCGCAACTGATCGGTTACCGCCAGGCCGCCGCGAAGCTGTTGCTCAGCGAGCCGTTCGGCGCCGACGAAGCGCTGGCGATGGGCTTCGTCAATCAAGTGCTCGACGACGACGCGGTGCTCGACCACGCGAAGGCTGTCGCGATGAAGCTCGCGGCGTTGCCGCTGACGTCGGTCCGCACGACGAAATGGCTCATGAAGGGCGACGCGGCGGCCGACGTCGCGGCAAGAATGCAGAAGGAAGGCGCGGCGTTCCGCGATTTGCTCGGCGCGCCGGAGGCGCGCGAAGCGTTCTCCGCATTCTTCGAGAAGCGCAAGCCGGACTTCAAGCAGTTCGCGTGATCGACCGAACGATGATCGCGCCGAGCACGTGCCGATGCGCCGCGGGTGAGATTCCTCACCAAACGTTCGGAATGACAGATGCTGAATTGTCATCCTGAGCGGAGCGAAGAATCTCATCCACCCTGCGCGCATCAGACGTCGATCGGCGGTAGCGGCCTGGGCTTTCGATCGTTGTCGGTCGCCACGTAGGTCAGCGTCGCTTCGGTCACTTTCACGACCTCGCCGTCGAGCCGGTTGCGTTCGGCGAAGACCTCGACCTTCACGGTCACCGATGTCGTGCCCACCTTGACGATCTCGGCGTAGAACGACAGCAGGTCGCCGACCAGCACCGGGTTCTTGAACAGGAACGAGTTGACCGCCACCGTCGCGACCCGCCCGTTCGCGCGGCGGGCCGCTGGCTGCGCGCCGGCGACGTCGACCTGCGCCATGATCCAGCCGCCGAACACGTCGCCGTGGATGTTCGCGTCCGACGGCATCGGAACCATCCTCAGCGTGGGCATCTTGGCAGGCAGGCCGGGTCGTTCGGGGTGCACAAGGTCGGTCATGTCAATAGTAGGAAAAGGAGTCGATGGGCCCGTCGCGGGCACGCGGCCCTCCTTGCATTCGGGTGGGCCAGCGCAATTGTAGGAAGATTCGTCAGTCCGCCCGGCCGAATTCTCCGCGCCGCGGCCCGTATGCCCTCTATCGACACCCGACCCGCCCATGCGTCATCGCGCGCCTTCCGATCCCGTTCCACCGCCCGCCGCCGGCAGCCGGGCACGCTCCGAGTGGGGCGCGATCCGGACCCTCGCCCCCTATCTGTGGGAGTTCAAGGGCCGCGTCCTGCTCGCGCTCGCCTGCCTGATCGCGGCCAAGGTCGGCAACATCGGCGTGCCGCTGATCCTCAAGCACATCGTGGATGCGCTGTCGATCAAGCCGACCGATCCCGCTGCCGTGCTGGTGCTGCCGGTCTCGCTGCTGATCGCGTACGGCGCGCTGCGGCTGACCACGACGACCTTCACGGAGCTGCGCGAACTGGTCTTCGCGAAGGTCACGCAGCGCGCGGTCCGCAACGTAGCGCTGAAGGTGTTCGGCCACCTGCACGCGCTGTCGCTGCGCTTCCATCTCGAACGGCAGACCGGCGGCATGACGCGCGACATCGAGCGCGGCAGCCGCGGCATCTCGTCGCTGGTCAGCATGACGCTGTACAGCATCCTGCCGACGCTGGTCGAACTCTCGCTGGTGCTCGGCATCCTCGCGACCCGCTACGACAAGTGGTTCACGATCATCACCGCCGTCGCGCTGGTCGTCTACATCACGTTCACGATCGTCGTCACCGAATGGCGCACCCACTTCCGCCGCACGATGAACGAGCTCGACTCGAAGGCCAATGTCAAGGCCATCGACTCGCTGCTGAACTACGAGACGGTCAAGTACTTCAGCAACGAAGGTTTCGAGCAACGGCGCTACGACGAGAGCATGCAGCGCTGGGAGAAGGCGGCCGTCAAGTCGCAGACGTCGCTGTCGATGCTCAACGTCGGACAGTCGGGACTGATCGCGATCGCGGTCACGCTGATCATCTGGCGCGCCACGGTCGGCGTGATCGCCGGCACGATGACGCTCGGCGATCTCGTGCTGGTCAACGCGTTCATGATTCAGCTCTACATCCCGCTGAACTTCCTCGGCGTGATCTATCGCGAGATCAAGCAGAGCCTCGCCGACGTGGACCGGATGTTCACGCTGCTCGACCAGAACCGCGAGGTCGCCGACGCGCCCGACGCGAAGCCGTTGATGCTGGACGCCTCGCTGAGCGCCGAAGCGCTCGGCACGATGCACCGCCTCGCCCCCGCGCCGGCGGTGCGCTTCTCGCACGTGAACTTCGGTTATGACGAGAAGCGGCAGATCCTGTTCGATGTCGACTTCGAGATCGGCGCCGGCAAGACGGTGGCCGTGGTCGGGCCGAGCGGCTCCGGCAAGTCGACGCTCGCGCGGCTGATGTTCCGCTTCTACGACGTGACCGGCGGCGCGATCACGATCGCCGGCCAGGACATCCGCAACGTGACGCAGTCGTCGCTGCGCGCGGCGATCGGCATCGTCCCCCAGGACACGGTTCTGTTCAACGACTCGATCGGTTACAACATCGGCTACGGCCGTGCCGGCGGCATCGACGCGACGACACCCGGCGAGATCGAAGCGGCGGCGAAGGCGTCGTACATCCACGACTTCGTGCGGTCGCTGCCGGACGGCTACGACACGGCCGTCGGCGAGCGCGGGCTGAAGCTGTCCGGCGGCGAGAAGCAGCGCGTCGCGATCGCGCGGACGCTGCTCAAGAACCCGGCGATCCTGATCTTCGACGAGGCCACCTCGGCGCTCGACTCGAAGGCCGAACTCGCGATCCAGGCGGAGCTGCGCGCGATCGCGGCCGACCACACGGCGCTGGTGATCGCGCACCGGCTTTCGACGATCGTCGACGCGGATCAGATCCTGGTGCTCGAGGCCGGTCGTATCGTCGAGCGCGGCACCCATCGCGAGTTGATCGCGCGCGATGGCGTGTACGCGAAGATGTGGGCACGGCAGCAGGCGGACCAGCGCGGCGGCACGCGGCCCGAGGGCGTGGACACGTCCGATGTCGTCGCGGTACGCCACGAAGCGCCGTTGACGATCTGAACTGGCCGCGACGGACGAAGCGATCGTGTCGCTGCGTCGTCGCGCGCGACCCGGCCGGTCAAGGCTTCACGTTCAGCAACGGCCCCTGCAGATCGACGAAGTTGCGCGAACTCAAGACCTGGATGCCTGCGTCGTGTTCGCCGTTGAACGGCGTCGTGTCCTTCGGGCAGCCCGCCTTCGCCGCGTCAGCCGCCGAGTTGAACCAGATGCCCAGATGGAACGTATGGATCGGTCCGGTGGACGGATTGAGCTGCGC
>JBDTIS010000134.1:0-14370 GCA_039936235.1 Burkholderiaceae bacterium
ACCACAGCGACCACTGGTTGACGATCTCCGCGCGCGACAGCGGCACCACCGCACCGTCGGGGCCGACGCGGGCCACGATGTCACCGGCCTGGATCATGATCGGCGCGAGGATGACGAAGTTGACGAATCCGCCGAGCAGGCAACTGGTCGCGACCGCGATGCCCATCAGGCCGCCGACCCCGAGCATCGCCGCATCGAGCGTGAGTCGCAGGCCGAGCACGCGAACGTCGGTGCCGAGGATCGTCGGGATGTACCGGGTCGCGTTGCCGACCGCCGCGTAGTAGTACGAATCGAGCCGCTCGTGCAGCGTCCACGGCTCCTTCATGCCTGCCCACCAATCCATCCGCAGGATTTTGAACTGCAGCAACTTCATCCAGCCGTCGCTGATGAGGGCCTGGTAGAGGCCGGTGCAGAGCGCGGTATAGCCGAGCAGGCGCGCCTTGAACATGCCTTCGCTCGCGTGTCCGTTATAGAGCGCGTCGAGCACCACGCCGCTCGCGCGGCCTTCAGGGAACGGCAGCTGCTCCTCGTTGATGAACCGCCGCTTCATCGGAAACGCGAGCAGCACCCCGAGGATCGACGTCACGCACATCCACGCGATCATGTGCCACCACGGAATGATCTTGCCGGTCACCAGCATGTAGGCGGCCAGCGCCGACGTCATCGGCGCGACCATGTAGCCGGCGGCGGTGGCGATCGACTGCGTGCAGTTGTTCTCGAGGATGGTGAAGTCCGCGGCGATCCCCGCGCCGTGCATGATCCGAAACAGCGCGAAGGCGAGGATCACCGAGGTCAGTCCCACGCCGATCGCGATACCCGTCTTCGCGGCGATGTAGAGCGCGGTCGCGGCCAGCACGCCGCCGAGCAGGAACCCGGTGATCCCGGAGCGGATCGTCAATTGCGGCATGTCGCCGCGAAAGACGTTGCGGAACCACCAGTCGTCCTTCTGGAACCGCGTCCAGGTCCGGACCTGCTCGTCGGTCAGTTGCTGGAGCGGCATCGGCGTCGGTTCATGGGCTCGCTTCGGTCACGGCCATCGAACATCACGCGGTGCCGACGCGAACCATCCATCCGTGCCGGTCCGGCTCGAATCCGTGCTGGATCGCGAGCAGCCGCTCGCGCAGCCCCATCGCGACCGGGCCGGACTCTCCGCCGTTGACGACGATGTCGTCGCCCACCGACGACTTCGCCCGCCCGATCGGCACGATCACGGCCGCGGTGCCGCACGCGAACGCCTCGGTGATGACGCCGGTCCGGCAACCCTCACGCCATTCGTCGACGGTGATCTGTCGTTCCTCGAATCCGTAGCCGAGATCGGCGGCGAGCGTGACGAGGCTGTCGCGCGTGACGCCGCGCAGCAGCGAGCCGGAGGCCTGCGGCGTGACGAGCGTGATCCTGCCGTCGCGCTTCGTCACGAAGTACAGGTTCATCCCGCCCATCTCCTCGATGGTGTTGCGGTCGATCGCGTCCAGCCACACGACCTGGTCGCAGCCGTGCGCCGCCGCTTCGGCCTGCGCGGCGAAGCTGGCCGCGTAGTTGCCGGCGAACTTGGCCTCGCCGGTGCCGCCGCGCGCCGCGCGGATGTAGTCGTGCGAGATCCACACCGTGACCGGCTCGACGCCGTTCGGGAAATAGTTGCCGACCGGACACGCGATCACCGCGAACGTGTAGCGGGTCGACGGCTTGGTGATCAGCCGCGCATCGCGCGCGAACATCATCGGACGCAGGTAGAGGCTGGTCCCGCTTGCCGTCGGCACCCAGTCGCGCTCGACGGTCACCAGCGCCTCCAGCGCCGACAGGAAGTGGGCCTCGGGCAACTCGGGCATGGCCATCCGCTGCGCGCTCTTCGCGAAGCGTCGCGCGTTCATCCCGGGACGGAACAGAGCGATGCCGCCGTCGGGGACCGCATAGGCCTTCAGGCCTTCGAAGATCGACTGGCCGTACTGCAGCACCGACGACGCCGGATGCAGGCTGAACGGCGCGAGCGCCGTGACTTCGAAGTCGTGCCAGCCGGCCTCGGGCGTGTATTGCGCCACGGCCATATGGTCGGTGAACAGGTCGCCGAACTTCGGGTTCGACGCCATCGCTTCGCGACGCGCGTCCGCGGTGCGGGCGGTGGCCGACGGTCGGACGGCGAAGGTCTGGCTTGCGGTAGTGCTCATGCCGACGCCGCCGTCGTGCGCTGCGGCGTCCATCCCGGTCGTACGAAATGGCAGTCGTACCCGATCGGATCCTGCATGCCCTGAAAACACCCACACGCAAACGCCGCGCGACCTTCGCTCATCGAAATCTCCTTCATCGGTTAAGGACGGCCCCGTCCATCGGCCGTCGTTCGAGTACGCGAGGATAACGGTGGTCGCCGATCGTCGCGCGTCCTCATCTTGCCGGGTGCCGCCAAGGCAGACGGGCGCTCACGTCGATGACAGGCGTCTTCGGTGCGCGTCGCGGTGCTGCGGAACGGGGCGGATGGGCGTGCTGGCGGAGAACCATGCCGGGTCACCGTCGACGAGTGGGCGTCGCTTCGGTATCGTTCGGGATGCCTACGGCACCCGATCTCCGCGCCCTCCCGAAGGTCCTGCTGCACGAACATCTCGACGGCGGCCTGCGCGCCGCGACGCTGCTCGAACTCCTCGACGCGCGCGGCATCGTGCCGCCGGCGACGACGGTTGCCGGCCTGGTGACCTGGCTCGATGCACGCGCCCATGCCGGCTCCCTGGTCGAATACCTGCGCGGCTTCGATCTCACCGTCGCCGCGATGGCGACGCCCGCTGCGATGGAACGGGTCGCCTTCGAAGCGGCCGAGGATGCGCATCGTGACGGTTGTGTACTGGCCGAGTTCCGCATCGCGCCGATCCTGTTCGAGCCGTACGGAATCAGCGCCGATGCCGCGACCGAAGCGCTGCTGGCCGGCCTCATGCGGGCGAGCGTGGCGACCGGCATGCCGTCCGGACTGGTCGTCTGCGGGATGCGTCAGCAGTCCGAAGCCGAGGTCGCCTACAGCGCCGACGTGGCGTTGTGTCATCGCGATGCGGGTGTCGTCGGTTTCGATCTCGCAGGTCCTGAGGCCGGCTTTCCCGCGACGCTTCATGCCGGTGCGCTGGCACGCCTGCGCGATGGCGGTGTTTCGCTGACGATGCACGCGGGCGAAGCCGATGTCGCCGAACGCATCATCGAGGCCGCGCACCTCGGCGCGACCCGCATCGGTCACGGGGTGCGACTCGCCGACGCGATCTGCGATTCGGCGCGCAGGTATCTGGTCGACGAGGTCTTGATGCGCGACCTGCATCTCGAGGTCTGCCCGACCAGCAACGTGCACACCGGTGCGGCGACCTCGATCGCGAACCATCCGATCCGGGCACTGTGGGACGCCGGCATCTCGCTGTCCTATCACACGGACAACGCGTTGATCTCGCGGGTCACGATGTCGGACGAAGCGACGAACCTGATCGAACTGGCCGGCTTCGATGTCGCCGATCTCGTGAAGATGGGCTTGATGTCCGCGCGCCATTCGTTCCTGCCGGAAACGGCACGACGGCACGCGACCGATGCATTGCTGGCCTGGGGACGGAAGGCAGGCATCGAGGGTCTTGCGAACGGTTGATCTGATCGATCCTGCAACGGAGCCGCGTCAATCCAGCGGGCAACTTGTCGCGTCGACGAAGGGACTTTACCGCCCATGCATGACGTGCGGACCGATGCGTCGTGGCTGAGGTTCCTCCGTCGTCGGAACGACAGACGAACAAGTTACTGTCATCCCGACGAAGCAGGGATCTAAAGCCACCAGGCATGACGTGCGGACCGATGCGTCATGAGCGGTGCAACGACCCGGCTTCGCTCGGCGACGACGTCGTATCATCGCGGCGGCCTCTGCCCGACCGACTCGAGCCAGCAGTCTCTCGCAGCATCCTGCCGTTTCAATCCCGACTCGAACGAGGGCCGTGGCGTGGCGATGATCGAAGAGCCGAAACTCATACCTTCGGACGTAGGCGTTCTTGCCATGGATGACCACCAACTCCTGCGCGAGGGAATCGCAGGCGTCGTCGAAGACGAACCGGGCATGCGCATGGTCGCCGAAGCTTCGACCGGCGCGGAGGCGATCCGGCTGTTTCGGGCGGTACGGCCCGACATCACGCTGATGGATCTGCTTCTTCCGGACATGAGCGGCATCGACGCGATGATCGAGATCAGGAAGGACTTTCCCAAGGCGCAGGTCATCATCCTGACGACCTATCGTGGCGACGCGCAGTCGCTACGCGCGTTGCAGGCCGGCGCGTCCGGCTACCTGTTGAAGAGCATGTTGCGCAAGGATCTGGTCGAGACCATCCGACTGGTCCATTCGGGCATTCGTCACGTCCCGGCGGAGGTCGCGTCGGACATCGCCGAGCATCTGCTGAGCCAACCGCTCACCGATCGAGAGATCCAGGTCCTGCGCCTGGTCGCCATCGGCAACTCTAACAAGCGCGTCGCGATGCACCTGGGTGTGTCCGAGGACACCGTCAAGGCGCACATGAAGAACATCAGCTCGAAGCTGATGGCAAACGATCGCACCCATGCGGTCACGATCGCGTTGAAGCGCGGCATCATCGATATGTGACGCGACCGCGCATCGCGGCATCGGCCGGCTCCCCCTGTGCAGATCTCGTCAAGCAGCGACCAAAGACGGCAAGAGCGTGACAGCAGTTTCGGGGCCAGACCTCTATCCTCGCTCCGAAGTTGTACGGTGTACCGGAGAACCCGAATGGACGCTCGCATCGATTTCTACAAGGCGTCGCCCGACGCGGTCAGGGCGCTGACGGCGCTCGAGATCGCGGTGGGTCGGCTCGGCCTCGACCCACGGCTGCTGGACCTCGTCAAGCTGCGCGCCTCGCAGATCAACGGTTGCGCTTTCTGCGTAGACCTGCATACCCGCGACGCTCGAAAGAAGGGGGAGACCGAACGCAGGCTCAACGCGATCGTCGTCTGGCGGGAGACCCCGTTCTTCACGCCGCGCGAGCGAGCGGCGCTGGCATGGACCGAGGCATTGACGCGAGTCTGCGAGTCGCATCCTTCGTCGAGCCGCGCATCGATCCTGTACGCGCGCTCGCGCATGCCGACCAGTCCCCAGTGATCGGCTCGTCCGGTGCGAAGCACCGCCTCCGGGATGCCGACCCCGTCGTCGCAGATGGAAACCTTCAGCTGCGTGTCGTCGAACGTTAGCAGCGCTTCGATCCGGCTGGCGCGCGCATGGGTCACGGCGTTGACCAGGGCCTCGCGGGCGATCAGCAGCGCCTCTTCGGCCACGATCGGCGCCAGCGCGGGCGCCGTGCCGATCGTCGCGATCGTCGGCGTGCAGCTACCGTCGATGTCGGCCAGCTCATCGGCCGTGCCGGCCAGCGCAGCGAACAGGTCGACCGGACCACGTCCCTCGCCGCGCAGCCCCTTCACGCGGTCACGGCTTTCGATCAGCGTGTCGTCGGCGCGGTCGAGAGCCTTGTCCATCAACGCCCGAGCCGGCTCGTCGTACGGGATGCGCTGCGCCGCCTGCTGGAACCGCAGGATCAAACCCTGCGTGCTCTGCAGCAACGTGTCGTGCAGGTCGCGGGCGATGCGGATGCGTTCGGCATTCTTCCTTGTGAGGCGGTCGCGGACCGTGGCGGCAGCCTGCCGCACCTTGAAGAGATAGAGGCCGTACAGCGCAGCGCCGCCGGTGATGAGACACAGTGCGATGAACCATCGGCTCTGGTACCACGCGGCCGGTACCGCGAAGTCCACGAACGCGTCGGCTGCACTCCACACGCCATCGCCGTTGCTCGCCTTGACGCGAAAGCGATACGAGCCCGGCGGCAGGTCGGTATAGAACGCCTGGCGACGGTTGCCCGCGTCCCTCCATGCCACGTCGCGGCCGTCGAGCCGGTATCGGAACCTGATTTTCTGCGGAGCGACGAAGCTCGGGGTCGTGTAGCGAATCTCGATGTCCCTCGTCCTCTGCGGGAGCCTCGCGTTCGCAGCGAGATCGATGACCAGACGGTCGGCGATGAGTTCTTCGATGTAGACCGGAAGCGGGGCGCCGGCCGGTGCCACTGCGGCCGGATCGACCACCTGCGCCACGCTTTCGTTGGCGAACCACAGCCGCCCGTCCGGCGCCACCTGCCCCCGCGGCGAGAACGAAGCCTGGCCCGGCCTGGCGCCATCGGATACGTCCAGAAGACGATAGCGGACCTTTCCGGCAGGTGCGGCGAGCCATCGCTTCCAGTCGACATCGGTGATCTGGATCAGGCCGCAGCTCGCGAGCAGCCAGATGCCGTTTCGCGCATCCCTGGCCAACGCCGTGTTCCCGGCGCAAGGCAACCCGTGTTCGACATCCAGGACATGGCGGGATGCGCCGCGTTGCACCAGCAGCCCGCGTGTCGCCAGCCCGATGACCGTCCCGTCTTCGTCCACCAGCATCTGAATGATGCTCGTCCGATTGATGGCGTCCGGTCCGAAGTTTGTACTGATGGCGGCGTCGCGGAACGAAAGACCACCGTCAGAGCTACCCAGCCATAGTCCTCCCGACGGTGCAGCCGCGATCGAAGACGTACGCCTTGCCGGATCGGTCGGCTGTGCAATGGCGCTGCCTTCACGGACTCGATAGAGAAGCGCATGCTCGCCCGCGGTCAGAAACCAGATATCGTGCGCGGCGTCCTCGACGATCGACACGACGACGCCGACCGGACCGTTGCCCGATGCGGTGATCTGCTTCGAGGTGTGTCCGTCGAAGACATGCAGCGTATCGTTCAGGCCGATCCAGATGCGCCCCGCGCGATTTTCGAACAGCGAGGTCGGCGCCATCCCATGGAAGGGAATCGCTTCCGGCACCGGGACCGGCTGATCATCGCGAAGCATCGCGAGCTCCTGACCCGCGAGCCAGACCGTGCCGTCGCGTGCAGGTAGCACTGCGCTCACGGCGTCTGCAGCCATACCTTCGCGGACCGAAAAAACCGATACCGGCAACCGCCGAAACGCGTCGAGCCCGCCGGAGGTCGACACCCAGATCGTGCCCTCGCGATCCTCGAACATGCCGCCGGAGACCGTGTCGCTCGACAAGCCTTCCGCACTGCCGTAGTGATCGACATGGCCGTCGTTGATAGGGTAGATACCGTGGTCCACCGTTCCCACCCACAGCGAGCCTTCGCGATCTTCGAGCAGGGCTTCCACCGGCACCTTGCTCCCGTCGAACCCGGGCACCTGGTACGAGGTCCAGACGCCATCGTCCAGCCTCGCGAGGCCGAGGCCCGGGCCCGTCCTGCCGATACCCACCCAGAACGACCCGTCCTTCCGATCGAGAAACGCCGAGATGCCAGACAGGTTGTCGAACGATACGAGGTCCTTGTTGTTGACGCACTGAACCGGCGCAGTCGCGGACCACTGACAGATGGTGGAGGCGTTCGCGACGCGGACGCCCTTATCGCGACTCCAGCTGACGGTCCCGGCGTTGACCAGCGGGAGATCCGGCTTGCCGAAGCACCGCACCGTGAACATTCCGGACGCCAATCCGCGCGGGCTCGCGATCAAGTTCCATGGCGGCGACGGCAGCGAGACGGATCTCGTCACGCACAGCTTCAACGGCTTTCCGGTTGCCGATGCGGACGGGTTCGGGCAGTTGATGCGCGCGATCGGCGCCAGCGGGCCGGGCGCTCCGAAGCCGACGCCGATCGAGCGGTTCCTGGCCGAGCATCCGGCTGCCAAGACGTTCCTCACCACGCAGAAACCGCCGCCCGAGAGTTACGCGACGGCAAGCTACTTCGGCGTCAACGCGTTCAAGTTCATCGACGCCAAGGGGCACGAATCGTTCGTCCGCTACCGCTTCGTGCCGAAGGCGGGCGAGCACTATCTCGATGCCACCGCGCTGGCGGGCAAGGGGCCGAACTATCTCGTCGACGAGATCCCGTTGCGCGTCGCGAAGGCGCCCGTCCAATTCGACTGGTATGCGCAGATCGCCGGCCCCGGCGACGTGATCGACGACCCGACGATCGCATGGCCCGAAAGCAGAAGGCTCGTGAAACTGGGGACGCTGACCATCGACCATGCCGTGGCCAATCAGGAGGCCGCGAGCAAGGCACTGCTGTTCCTGCCGAGCCGCGTTCCGGCGGGCATCGAGCCGGCCGATCCGATGATCGGTGTCCGCAGTGCGGCCTACCCGATCTCGTTCAGCGGTCGACAGTGAGCAGGCGGCGGGCTACGAGGACGGCCGCATCGAAACTCTGATTGGCAAGCGTCGTGATACCCGTACGGGTAATGGCAGAGCGTCCGGATGACCGCAGTATCGAGCCATCGCGGGGATGTCGGCCTCGACATCGCGATGGTTCGGGAGACGGCCATGGACGGGGGATCGGCGATATCAAGCGCAGGGCGGCAGGTCGCGGCGCCGGGCATCGCGGTACTGATCACGCACGCATCGCCGATCGGCCTGGCCGGTCTGGTGTCGACCCTTCGGCGTCTGCCCGGTATCGGGGATATTCGGATGCGGTTCGCGGTGACCGACGGCGGCATTGACGGCGATTGGCTGCCGATCGAGTACGGCGTGAAAGAGCTGTCGAAGCCGCAACGGTCGACGGAAGTTCACCGAGCAGTCAACGGAACGCCAGAACGTGTCGCCCATCGGGGAGGCATGGCGCCGCGGCAGCTACGCAGCGTCTGCGACTACATCGAAGGACATCTTGCGGACAAGGTCGAACTCGAGGCGCTGGCCGCCGTGGCCGGACTCTCGGCATGCCACTTCGCCCGTGCTTTCAGGCAGAGCACCGGCGTGCCGCCGCATCGCTACCTCATGCTCCGCCGGATCGCAGCGGGCGAGCGACTGGTGATGGACACCGATAGACCCTTCTCGCAGATTTCGCTGGACGTCGGGTTCTCGGACCAGAGTCACTTCACGCGAACCTTCGTGCGCGTCACCGGCGAGACACCGCGGGCTTTCCGCAGAAGGCATCGCTGATCCGGGTGCGCGAATCGCACGCGTCGAGGTAGAGGTTCCTCACTGCGTTCGGAACGACATCCAAGCTACTGTCGTCCCACGGGGAGGAGGAACGACGCATACCAGAGCGGCGACCCTCCGCACCATGATCACGAGCTCCCCTTGATCCGCCGCACCAGCGCCGCCGTGTACTCCTTCGTCGTCGCCTTGCCACCGAGATCTCCGGTGCGCACGCCGTCGACGTTCAGACATCCTTCGATCGCCGCGCGCAATCGCGTCGCGAGGTCGTGGCGGTCGACGTGGTCGAGCATCATCGCGGTGGCGAGCAGCAGTGCGGTGGGGTTCGCGATGCCCTTGCCGGCGATGTCCGGTGCCGAACCGTGGACCGCCTCGAAAATCGCGGCATTCACGCCGATGTTGCCGCCCGGCGCGTTGCCGAGACCGCCGACCAGGCCCGCGATTTCGTCGGACAGGATGTCGCCGAACAGATTGGTCGTGAGGATCACGTCGAACTGCCACGGGTTCAGCACGAGCTGCATCGCGCACGCGTCGACGATGCGCTCGTCGACCTCGACGCGACCTTCGTAGACCTTCGCGACGTCGCGTGCCGTGTCGAGGAAGACGCCGGTCAGCGCCTTCATGATGTTGGCCTTGTGGACGATCGTGACCTTCTTTCGGCCGTTCTTCAACGCGTAGTCGAACGCGAACTCGGCGATGCGGCGCGAGCCCGCGCGCGTGTTGACGCCCGAGCCGATCGCGACCGCATGCGGATCGTCGCCGATCGGGATGTAGTGCTCGAAGCCGACGTAGAGGCCTTCGAGATTCTCGCGGATCAGCACGAGGTCGATGTCGTCGTAGCGGCCGCCCGGCATCAGCGTGAGCCCGGGCCGCACGTTGGCGTAGAGCTGGAACTCCTCGCGCAGCCGGACGTTGGACGACCGATAGCCGCCGCCCGACGGCGTCGCGAGCGGTCCCTTCAGCGCGAGTCGCGTGTGGCGGATGCTGGCCAGCGTGGTGGCCGGCAGCGGGTCGCCGTGTGCCTCGATGCCGGCGAGTCCCGCCTGATGCACGTCCCACGTGAACGGGGCGCCCAATGTCTCGAGGACCAGGACGGCGGCGTCGATGATCTCGGGACCGATGCCGTCGCCGGGAATCAGCGTGGCGGGAATCGGTACGGCGCTTGTGGTCATCGAGGTTCCTTGATCTGCGGCGGTGGGGAAAACGGGATTCTAGAGGTCCGGTCAGGGTGATCGTTCATCGGCCGCGCTGACCGGCCTCCATGCGAAATGTTCGGGCGTGCACGTCGGGATTCAAGCTGTTCGATTCACAAGCGATACGCGTGCGCTTCCACTTCCAGCGAATCATCGACGAAGTTGCACGAACCGTGATGTTCGCTGGCGTACAGACTACCGGCATGGCTACGCGTAGTAGAAGACTCGGAGTTCTTGCGCGAGTCGGGGCCGCCAGAGCGATGGGGAACAGGAATTCATGGATGCGGAAGAGCCGGTGAGGCAAAAGTCGCCGCGGCTCTCGACCGAGACCATGATGGCTACGCAGCAATATCGACGATGGCCAGAGTCTGCCCCTTCGAATCGGCGCACGGTCCATGCATCTGACTCGGCGAGGTTTGTGCCGGTGCGCGGCCGCATGGCGCCAGATCGCCGGCTGCGCGCTGACCCTTTTCACCGGCGCGGTTGTATGTAGCCCGACGCCCGCTGCGGCGATGACGGCGTCTTCGACTATCACAGTGCCCATGACCATCACCGCCACCTGTAGCCTCTCGACAACCCCCATGGCCTTCGGCGCCTACAACGGCGCGGCGACCACTAGCACGGTCACGATCACGGTGACTTGCTCCAGCACGACGCCCTACGACATCGGCATGGACGGTGGCGCAAACTCGCGTCGCCGTCACACACGGAACATGGCCGGTCCGGGTGTAGTCCTTGTGACCTATGACATCTACCGTGACTTGGACCACCCGGCACTGGGGCAGTACCGCCGGTACCGATGAGGTTCGCGAAACCGGCACCGGGCCAGCGCCGACGCTCACGGCTTACGGGAGAGGGATAACGGCCAGCCAGTCCATCACGCCCGGGTCATATGCGAATACGGTCGTGGTCACGGTCACCTACTGACGGTTCGTCGGTACATTAGTCTGTGCAACGTCTCGGCCTGAGGCGCAATGATGTCTCCCGCCACGCCTGCACGACACCGTCGCGGCCGTGGCTTCATATCGACATCGGAGTCGCTGTTCCGATATTGCGGGAGCAGCCGTATTACTCGACACGTTCGCATGTATCGACGCACCAGAAAGCCATGTCGTGAGCAGCCCGTCCGTCATCGTCTACCGCAGCAGGGCAGTCTTCGCCGAGTCCGACGTCGATCTGTTCTATCTGCTCGCGCAGGCGAGAGAGCGCAACGAATTCGAAGGCATCACCGGACTGCTGCTCTACGACCGCGGGCACTTCTATCAATGGATAGAAGGCGAGGCGCCATCGCTTGCGCCGGTCTGGGACAGCATCCGCAGAGACTGGCGCCATACGGATATCGAAGTGCTTGCCGACAGGGAGATTCCGTTCAGGCTCTTCACGGAATGGACCATGCAGTTCGCGCATCGCGACAAGGCGTTCCTGCGGTTGATGGATGGCTTCGTCGAAGCCGATCCGCTGCTGCTGGAGGCGCTCCATACGTCTCCCGAAACCGCGCCGCGGATCCTCGCGAGCTTCAGCCGGTTCGATCGGTTTAAAACGGCGTGGCCGATCTGATCTGCGCAGCGCCTGACAGTGTTGCGGCCGCAAGAACTTGAACGGCCGGACGACGTTGCGTGCCGAACTGTCGAACTGCCGAGCATCTTCGACCGGTTCGAGATCCGAGCCAGAAACCCTCCACGAAACCGGCGCAAAGACCATGAGTGCACGATGAACGGTACAAGCGGATTATTTCGTCGACATTGGCCGAACTATCGGATCCTGTATCCGCTCGGCCTGATCTGTTTTTGCCTTTGGCTGTTCATCGGCATTTCCGAAGAGGTCCTCGAAGGGGATAGCCATGCGCTCGACCTCCACATCCTTCTCGCCATGCGCGCGGACGGAAGCGCGACGATCGGCTCGCATGCCGCCGGGTTTCAGGAGATCCTGCGGGACATCACCGCGTTGGGCAGTGCCGTGGTTCTTGGCTGGGTCACGGTGATCGTCGTGCTCTACCTGGTCGTGGCCGGCCAGCGCTCGTCAGCCTGGTTCGTGCTTCTCGCGACCGGGAGCGGGGGCATGGCCACGGTCCTGTTGAAATGGATCTTCGATGTGCCCCGCCCGCAACTGATCGCGCACGGAGACTATGTACTTTCGTCGAGCTTCCCCAGCGGCCATACGATGGCTTCGGCAGTGGTCTACCTGACAGTCGGCGCGTTGCTGACCGAACTGTTGCCTGAACGCAGGCTCAGGCTCTACGTCATGACCATTGCCGTCCTACTGACCGGCATGGTCGGCATCAGCCGCGTCTATCTCGGTGTGCATTGGCCTACCGATGTCCTGGCGGGTTGGGCGGGCGGTGCATTCTGGGCATCGGCGTGGTGGCTGCTGGCCCGGAAGCTCAGGCCCGGATCCGGACAGACGCCATGAAGGGGCAGCCGTTTTTCCGGAGGCTCGGCTTCGCCTGGAATGGCCTGAAGAGCGCGGTCGCTCGAGAAAGCAGCTTTCGCATTCATCTGGCGGTGACCGCCTGCGTTCTCCTGGTACTGCTGTCGACGCGACCACCGTTCGTCTGGTGGGCCATCGTGGCGATGACGATCGGCTTCGTGCTCGTCGCCGAGCTGTTCAATGCCGCGCTCGAAACGCTGATCGATCATCTGCATCCGGCTGTACATCCAGAGATCGGCATCGCGAAGGATCTCGCCGCAGCTGCGGTGCTCGTCGCGAGCCTCATCGCCGTCGTCGTGGGTCTAGTCTTTCTCCTCGACCGGCTGGTCCCATGAGGATGGTGAAGCGTCGGCTGCGCATCAGTGACTGATCGATTTCGAGAACATGTTGATCACGACGACGCCACCGACGATCAGCGCAAGTCCAGCGATGGCAGGCGCATCCAGGTGCTGGCCGAACCAGATCCAGCTGACGACCGAGATGAGGACGATACCGACGCCGGACCAGATCGCGTACGTGATGCCGGTCGGGATCGTGCGCAGGGTGAGCGATAGAAAATACAATGCCACCGCATAACCGATCGCCATGATGACGCTCGGCCACAGTCGCGAAAAATTATCGGATGCCTTGAGGAAGCTGGTCGCTAGGACTTCCGCCACGATAGCGATCGCGAGGTATAGGTAAGAGGCGTGCATCAAGGTAGTCTAACTGCTCGACATGGTGTGATGCCGCAAGTGACCCGTTGAGCGGAACGCCGCGCTGCACGTCCGACTTCGGGGCGACCGGGCTCGCTGACTCGAACGGCGCTTGATGGTACCGAAACGCCGGCATCGGCGAGCCAGCCGGTGCGGCCACCATCCGCATCCGCCTGCGCAAGATCGTGCGTCCTGAGCCCTTGATGAAAAATCCGGGCTAAGGATATCGTTCGGCTTCCATCAATTTTCGAGGAGCCATGAGCATGCCGCTGACCAATCGTCTCGCCGCCGAATTCGTGGGCACCTTGTGGCTGGTGCTCGGCGGCTGCGGTAGTGCGGTCCTCGCGGCGGCCTTTCCGGCACTCGGGATCGGCTTCGCCGGTGTGGCGCTGGCGTTCGGCCTCACGGTGCTGACGATGGCCTATGCGCTCGGTCACGTCTCGGGTTGCCATCTGAATCCCGCCGTGTCGCTCGGGCTCGCGGTCGGTGGCCGCTTCCCGTTCAGGGACTTCGTGCCTTACGTCGTGGTTCAGGTCGCAGGCGCGATCGCGGGCGCCGGCATCCTCTATCTGATCGCCAGCGGCAAAGCCGGCTTCGACGTCGGCGCCGGCTTCGCGTCGAACGGCTATGGCGAGCATTCGCCCGGCGGTTACTCGATGACGGCTGCGCTCGTCGCCGAGTTCGTGATGACCTTCGGTTTCCTGATCGTGATCCTCGGCTCGACCGACGAGCGCGCGCCGAGCGGCTTCGCACCGATCGCGATCGGCCTGGCCCTGACGCTGATCCACCTGATCACCATCCCGGTGACCAACACCTCGGTCAACCCGGCGCGTAGCACCGGCCCGGCACTGTTCGTCGGCGGCTGGGCGATCGGCCAGCTGTGGCTGTTCTGGATCGCACCGTTGCTCGGCGCAGCCTGCGCGGGCCTGACTTATCGCGTGGTCAGCGGCGAGCGCAGCGCGGCCGCGGGCATCGAAGGGCCGGCCGACGAGAGCGCGTTGCCGCGTACTTGATCGGAGACGTGCATCGAGCGTTTGAAGTCGGGAAGGGTGCCGATCGGACTCTCGTCAGCGGCTCACGGTTCGGTCGTTTCCACACGTGTTAT
>JBDTIS010000135.1:0-16077 GCA_039936235.1 Burkholderiaceae bacterium
TGCTCGAGAGCGCGGACTGCCGGGTCGACGAGGCGTTGCTGTCGGGGGAGTCGGCGGCACTGCGCAAGCGCCGTGGCGATCCATTGACCGGCGGCAGCATGCTGGTCGAAGGTCCGGCGATCCTCGATGTGCGCCGGGTCGGAGCCGACACGACGCTTGCCGGAATCGCGGCGCTGGTCGCGCGCGCCCAGACCGAGCGCCCGCGTCTGGCACGAGCGGGCGAGCGCGCCGCTGCCGGCTTCGTCGCGCGCACGCTGGTCCTCGCCGCGCTCTGCGCCATCGGCTGGGGCTTCATCGACCCCGCGCGCGCTTTCGCGGCGACGCTCGCGGTCCTGGTGGTGTCGTGTCCGTGCGCATTCGCGCTTGCGGTACCGGCAGCGATCACGCGTGCGCTCGCTGTGCTGGCGGGGAAGGGCGTGTACGTCGTGCACAGCGACGCAATCGAGAATCTGGCGCTCGCCAGTCATGCGGTGTTCGACAAGACAGGCACGCTGACCGACGGGCATCTCGAACTGCTGGCGGTAGATGCCACCGACCGCGACCGTGCGCTCGTGCTGGCCGCGGCGCTGGCGCGCGGCAGCCGGCACCCGGTCGCCGAGGCCCTGGTGCGAGCGGCGTCCGGCCTGCCGGTGGAGGCCGCCAGTGGCGTGATCACCGTCGCAGGCGGTGGTTTGTCGGGCAACGTTGCCGGCTCCGCTTACCGACTGGGCAGCCCGGCGTTCGCGCTCGAGTCCACAGAGGAAGATCGCGATGAGGTGATTCTCGCCGGCGAACAGGGCGTCATCGCCGCATTCCGTCTGAGCGAACAGCTGCGCGTTGGCGCGTGCGAGGCCGTGGCTGCGCTGGTCGCGAACGGGATCGAGGTGGAGATCGTCAGCGGCGACGCTCCGGCGAAGGTCGCCGACGTGGCCAGACGCCTGGGCATCGTGCAGTGGCGCGCGCGCCAGAGCCCAGCCGCAAAACTCGAGCGCCTGCACGAATTGCGCGTCGGCGGCGCGCGTGTCCTGGCCATCGGTGACGGCATCAACGACGCTCCGGTGCTGGCCGGTGCAGATGTCGCGGTGGCGCTGGCGTCGGGTGCCGAACTCGCGCAGGCGGCGGGCGACCTGATCCTCGATGGCGCCCACCTGGCGGCGCTGCCCGCAGCTCGCGTGATCGCGCGCCAGACACTCTCCGTGCTGCGCCAGAACCAGCGTTGGGCGCTGGCCTACAACCTGGCCGTGGTGCCGCTTGCCGCGCTGGGCCTCGTGCCGCCGTGGTTGGCTGCGCTCGGCATGTCGGCGAGCTCGCTGGTAGTCGTGCTCAATGCGCTGCGCATCGGACGGCGCACGTCCGTTGCAGCGAAGGCCCCGCTCACGGTAACCAGCGTGAGCGGATGGGCATGAACATCCTCATCGTGATGATCCCGTTGTCGCTCGTGCTGCTGATCGGTGCCGGCTTCGCCTTCTTCTGGGCGGTCGAGAACGACCAGTTCGAAGACATGGACACGCCGGGCCTGCTGCCGCTGCTCGACGATCCGCCACCGTCCGACGAGGAGCGCGAATGAACGGCGTGCTCACGCTCGGTGCCGCCCTATTGCTGGGTCTGGCCGCCAGCGGACATTGCCTGGTGATGTGCGGCGGCATCTCCTCGGCGCTCGGCATTGCCACGGGCAAGGGCGCCAACGGCCGTCCGCGGCCCGGGCTGCTGATCGGTTACCAATTCGGCCGTGTCGCCTCGTACACGCTGGCCGGGCTGCTGCTCGGCGGGGTGTTCGGCGGCCTGATCGGTCTGTTCGACGGCGATAGCGTGCGGCGCGGCCTGCGGGTCCTTGCCGCAGTCGCATTGCTGCTCGGGGCGCTGGTCGCGTTCGGGCGCTTGCGCGAATTCGGCTTCGGCGCTGGTCAGCGCCTGTGGTCGCGCATTGCGCCGCTGGGGCGCCGGCTGCTGCCGGTGACGACGCTGCCGCGCTCGTTCGCATTCGGCATGGTGTGGGGTTTCATGCCGTGCGGTTTCGTCTACACGGTGCTGCTGATCGCGACCGTGCAACTCGATGCCGCGCGCAGTGCGCTGACTATGGCCGCGTTCGGACTCGGCACGCTGCCGGCGATGCTGCTGGTCGCGTTCGGCGCGCAGCGTTTCGCCGGCTTCAGTGCAAGGCCTGCGGCGCGGCGGGTCGCCGGCGCTGCATTGCTGGTCAGCGCGATGCTCACGCTGGTCGCGCCGTGGCTGCCCGAAGCCTCCTGGCTGCATGCCTGGCTACCGTTCGTCTGCACGACGCGCTGAAGGCAATCCCCTGCGAGAGCTGGTCCCGCGGTCTCATAGCCAGCACAATGAGCTCTCAGATTGTCTAGTCCTTGACATAACCCACTGGAAAGTTGCTCGCAGTTGAGCGACGAAGCGGCCATTGCAGGGATACGCTGAAGAGGTGCTGGATACGGCGTGTTCTCTTACTCAGGGTCCTTCTGCTTTCTCGGGCACACGGGAACCCGGCTATCTGCCAGCTGGTACTTCCTACCGCACGAAAAACGGTCTTTCGATTCCGTGGACGCCGGGCTTGAAGCGGAACAGGGCCCCGGCGAGCGGCTCGCGCGCCTTGTCTGACGGACTCATGTTGTCCGACGCGCTCGTCACGTAGAGCGTTGACAGGCCGTCGCCTGCGAAAGCGCACATGGTCGGTTGGCTCACCGGCAGGTCGACGTCACGATCGACCGCTCCGTGAGCGTCGAAGCGCCTGAGTTTTCCGCCGCCGTGCAGCGCGCACCAGTAGCCGCCTTCCGTGTCGATCGCCGCGCCGTCGGGGATGCCGAGGGCTTCCGGAATGGTGGCGAACAGGCGGCGGTTGGCCAAGCGACCGGCGTCGGCGTCGTAGTCGAACGCGAAGATGCAACGTGCGTTGCTGTGTGAGAGAAAGAACGTCCGCCCGTCCCCGCTCCAGGCCATGCCGTTGTGAAGTTCGGCCGCGTCCGGTTCGGCGCGGAGTCCGCCGGCCGTCGTGTAGCTGTGAAGGCGTCCGGGTTGTTGCGGCGGATCGCCTTCGAGCGGGTCGAACATGACGCCGACCCAGAATCTGCCGTTCGCGTCGCAGGCGCCCTCGTTGAAGCGGAAGAGCGTTGGATCGAACGGGGGTGGCGCCAGCAACGTCAGCGCGCCACTCTCCAGATCCAGTCGGTGGATACCGCGGCGAAGGGCGACGAGCGCATCGCCGTTCTCGAACAGGGCGAAGCCGCCGACGTCGCTCGTCAGGGGCCAGGTGCGCGTAGTCGCGTCCGCCGGCACGTAACGGTGCAGGGCCGGCGCCTTCACGTCGATCCAGTAGAGCGCGGCTTCGTAGGGCACCCACGTGGGCGACTCGCCGATGAGGGCGTGTGCGTCGAGGACGGTCTCCAGCTTCACGTGCGTCCTGACGCGATGCGCGACGGACCGTCGGTGCGCATCGCGAAGATGAGCGGCGTTCTCACAACGCGCCGGCTGCCGCGAGCTTGCGGATACGATCAGCGGTACGTATCGCAATCGTCTGGATCGTCAGCGCCGGATTGACGCCGCCGACCGTCGGGAACACGGAGCCGTCGCAGACCCACAGGTTACGGATGTCCCAGCTTCGGCAGTCGCCGTCGACGACGCTTTCGGCAGGATCGCTGCCCATGCGTGCGGTGCCACCGAGGTGATTCGTATCGTCTTCCTGGCGGAACATGTCCTGTGCGCCGATCGCCTCGAGCGACCTGCCCATCTGTTCGAGCGCGTGCTGGATCAGCGCCTTGTCGTTGTCGCCCCAGCGATACGTGATCTTCGCGACCCGCAATCCATACTGGTCGACATCGTCGGCGAGCGTCACGCGGTTCGCCTCGTCGGGCAGCATCTCGCCGACCATCTTGACGCCGATCATGTGGTTGTAGTGGAGCATCGCTTCACGCAGCGGTCGGCCCCAGAGTTCGCGCGACCCGGTCTGCACGGCGGCCCATTCGTTCGGCAGCGGACCCTGGCCCATCCAACAGTAGCCACCGAAAAAATCCTTGTCGTCGCTGTAGTTCCAGTGCTCGGTGATCGCGAGGCTCGGTGGTCCCTTGTACCAGCGGACCTCCTCGTCCATGCGTCCCCAGACTGCCTGGTTCGACTGCGTCATGAGGTTCTTGCCGACCAGCCCCGAACTGTTCGCGAGGCCGTCGGGATAGCGGTCGTTCGCGGAGTTCAGTAACAGGCGGGGCGTCTCGATTGCGTAGCCGGCAACGACGACGTTCCTCGCGCGCTGGAAGTGCCACTGCCCGCTGCGGTGATAGTGAACGCCGGTCGCGCGACCGTCGGGACCGGTCTCTATGCGACCGACCATCGCGAGGTCCCGGATCTCGGCACCCGCCGCGAGCGCGCGCGGAATCCATACTGTCAGCGCCGACCGCTTCGCGTTGGTCGAACAGCCGAAGCGACAGAAGCCGCGGTAGACGCACGCCGGCGAATGACCTGCGGGACCGGCGTGCGGCGCGGAGAGAGTCGCGAGCGGGGTCTCCGTCCAGTCGATGCCGATCGCCTCGCAACCTTTGGCCAGCAACCGGCCGGCCGTATTCAGCTCGTGCGCGCGGTACGGATAACGCGGCCGCTTCGGTCCCCACGGATAGGTCAGCGGACCGGAGATGTTGATCTGGCGCTCGGCGATCCCATAGTAGTGCCACATCTCCTGCCACGCGATCGGCCAGTCAGCGCCGTAGCCGAGCTTCGTGCGGGCCGCGAAGTGCTCGGGCCGGAATCGCAGCGACACCATCGCGTAGTGCACCGTCGATCCGCCGACCGACTTGCCCGAGTTCTTCCCGCCCATCTGAATCGGATTGGCGCCATCGACGACGCGTCGATCGTTCCAGTACAACTTGTTCTGCTCCGTCTCGTCGGACGCGAAGTCCTCGAGCGGACGCCAGTACGGGCCGGCGTCGAAGGCGACCACCGAGAAGCCCTGTTCCGCGAGCAGCGCAGCGAGCGTCCCGCCGCCGGCGCCGGTCCCGACGATCGCGAAGTCGACTTCGTCGCTATCCCGGTGCTCGCGCATCGGCACCCAGCCTCCGACACGGAACACGTCGGGCGCGAGACCGTTCGACGCGCGCGGCACGGCGAACGGATCAGCCGACATCGCGATTCTTGCGCGCGACGCGCTGCTCGTCGCCCGACACCGCCTGCGTCGCTTCCCAGGGATCCAGCCGGTCTGCTTCGAGACGGACGTAACCCCGCGGGCTCGCAGGTCCGCCGAAGCCGATCTCGTTCCAGGCCTTCGGCATCGAGTAATAGAGCGGCGGGACGTCGACGAGGACGCGACGCCTGAAGAACGTCTGCGGATCCATGCCTCTCCAATGATCACCGCCGAGTTCACCGTGCTGCATCAGCGTGATCAGCGCATCCTGCGCCGCGTCGTCGAGCGCGGCGAAGTGGTGGCCATGCCGTGTCTTCGCTTCGACGTCGATCGCGTCGAGCGCCCATTGCCATGCTTCGCGCATGTACGGCATGTCGGCGTCGCGGAAGCCGGCGCCGTGGTCGGCGAACAGCTTCGCATCGAGTTGGGCGACGAGCGACACGGCGTCGGGCTCTCCGGTCTGGGGGACGATACGGCGGCAGAACGCATCGGCTGCGCTCCACTGTGCGGCGGTGAGGAAACGCGGCGTCTGCGGGGCGGCGAGACGCTTCGCGATCACCTGGCGCGTGAGCGCGTCCCATGAGAGCGTGTCCCGCTTCGCGAGCACGTCGTACCCGGGATAGCGGGCCGCTTCATGCATCGCGATCCTCGGCGAGCAGGGCGAGCGCGGCAAGACCGGCGAGCGCGAGGCCGGTGAACGACGGCGGCGCCGGCAGCGGTGGCCCTGCGAACGCGTTCTGCCGCCAGTTGCGCCAACCTCCCATGCCGCGCGAGACGCCGTAGGCGTGGAACGCGACACCCGCGACGCCCATGATGGCGGTCGCGGCCAGCCACCTCCTGGACACGGGCCGCTCGACGCCGCGACGCGCGACCGAGGCCGCCGCCAGCAGCCCCGCCGCGACCGGCGGCATCGTGACCGGCAGCACCATGGCCGGGTTGTGGAACGCGCCCCGAAAATGGAGCAGCCCGACCTCGGCGGTGGTCGCGATCAGCGACGCGCTGGTCAGCCCCGCGACCACCCGACCCGCGCCGACCCCGGCGACGGTGGGCCGCGTCCCGGGCCGGTTGTCGCGCACACGCTCGGCGAGAAATCCCATCAGCCCGGACAAGGAGATCGCCGCCGGCGCACCGAGCGGCGCCCGGTAGAACAGGTTCTGCCAGCTCAGGCCACCGACCTTCTTCGTCACGTTGTAGAGGTGAAAACCGGTCCCGACGACACCGGTGATCCCGGCCGCGATATAGATCGCATCGCGACCGCGATGGGCACCGTGCCGGCGGTCGCCTTGACCGTGCAGGCTTGCGGCGACCGACAGCGCGGACGTCACGATAGGCGTCCACATCGCCGGATTGTGGAAGTTGCCACGGCGATGCTCCATCGCGCTGTCGATCAGGACCGAACCGGCGATCGTGCCCGCCGCTCGGTTCAGGCGACGCGCGGCCGTCACGGTCGTATCGGACGAGCGCGCCGCGGGAAGACCCGGAGGAGCGTGCGTGACCACGGGCCTGACGAGGTCCCCGAAGCCTGGCATCGCCGGCGCCTCGGCCTGCCGTCTTCTCAAGAAGCCCATGGTCACTCCTTGTGCGGCAGGACGGCGGCCAGCAACTCCTTCGTGCTGTCGACGATCACGCTGCCGAGCTCGGGTTCATCGACCATCATCGTCATGAAGTTCTTCGCGTCCTTCAACGTGATGTGCGGTGGCAGCGGTGGCACGTTCGGATCCGCCTTGAACTCGATGATCACCGGTCGATCGGCGGCGAGCGCCTCCTTCCAGGCGTCGGCGATGCGATCCGAGTTGTCACAGAAGATCCCCTTCAGCCCCAACAGCTCCGCGTACTTGTGATACGGAAAGTCGGGAATCGTTTGCGTCGAGGGCGTCTTGCCCTCGCCGAGCTGCACGCGCTCCTCCCAGGTCACCTGGTTCAGGTCCTGGTTATTCAGCACCATGATGATGAAGCGAGGGTCGGCCCACTTCTTCCAGTACTTGCCGACCGTGATCATGACGTTCAGGCCGTTCATCTGCATCGCGCCGTCGCCGATGAAGCCGATCACCGGCCGGTGCGGATAGGCCATCTTCGCGGCCACCGCGTACGGCGTCGCTGCGCCGAGCGATGCCAGGCCGCCGGACAACGACCCCATCATCCCGCGCCGGATCCTGATGTCGCGGGCGTACCAGTTCGCGACCGAACCGCTGTCGCCGGTCATGATGACGTCGTCGGGCAAGAGCGGCGACAACTCCCAGAAAATGCGCTGCGGATTGATCGGTTCGGCCGACATCATCGCGCGGTCCTCGAGCGTCTTCCACCAAGATGCGACGTTGCGTTCGACGCGGCGGCGCCAGTGGTCGTGCTTGTTCTGCTCGAGGAGCGGGAGAAGCGCCGCCAGCGTTTGCTTGCTGTCGCCGACCAACGAATACTCCATCGGATAGCGCAGGCTCAGGTTCGCGCCATCGATATCGATCTGCACGCCGCGCGCATCGCCGGGCTTCGGCAAGAACTCGCTGTACGGAAACGCCGATCCCACCATCAGCAGCGTGTCGCATTCCTTCATCAAGTCCCAGCTCGGCTTGGTGCCGAGCAGGCCAAGCGAGCCCGTCACCAAGGGCAGGTCGTCGGGAAGCACCGCCTTGCCGAGGAGCGCCTTCGCGACGCCGGCGTTGAGCCGGTCGGCCACCGCGATCACCTCGTCGGTCGCGTGCAGCGCACCGGCGCCGACGAGGATCGCAACGCGCTTGCCCTGATTAAGAATATGCGCTGCCCGTTGCAACGAGTCGCGGCCGGGCAGCACCGATTCACCGGGAAACCCAATTCCGGTGTGCGTCGTACCGTGTGCCATCGGTGGGTCTACGTAGTCGAGTTCCTGCAGATCGTTCGGCAGGATCACGCAGGTCACGGCGCGTTTCGCCTGTGCGATGCGGACAGCGCGGTCGATGACCGTGCGCACCTGTTCCGGCACGACCGCCGTCATGACGTACGCCGCGACGTCGTGGAACAGGTTCTGCAGGTCGACCTCCTGCTGATAGCTCGCGCCGAGCGCGCTGCGAGCCTGCTGCCCGACGATCGCGACGACCGGCATGTGGTCCGCCTTGGCATCGTAGAGTCCAGTCAGCAGATGGATGGCACCCGGTCCCGACGTCGCGTAGCACAGCCCGACCTGACCGGTGAACTTGGCGTGTGCCGACGCCATGAACGCGGCCATCTCCTCGTGCCGGACCTGGACGTAGTCGATGGAATCCTTCGCCTTCTCGAGCGCTACATCGAGTCCCCCGACACCGTCCCCTGGATATCCATACACGCGGGACAGGCCCCATTGCGAAAGGCGCTTCCACACGAACTCGGCGACGTTCTGGGACATATCGACTCCAGAATTAGAAGAGCGACCATCCGCATCCCCCACGACCAAACGTGGCTAAAGATCGATTCCCGATCGCTCGTTGCACTACCGGCCGGCAAGCGCGCTGGCGGCAGTCATGCTCGGACACCCGCACGCCCAGACGGTTCCGCTAGCCATCCCCCGCTGAATCCTGCAGCCCGAAGCCCTGCCGTCAGCGCGCTGCACTTCCGCATGAGTCCCCAAATCAAGCCACTGCGATAATTCTCGATCATCAGGACGGTCGGGCCAACGTTGATGCCGTAATGGTACGGAGAAACCCACCCGGTTCCATGCTCTGCTTCATCGTCGAACGCACGATTGAAGGAGGCTCTGAAACCGTATGGATGAGCGGCAGCGATCGGCAGACTCGCGAAATGGGAGATCGTCGGTGCGACGATCTCCGGCGCGAACGGCAACGAAGTCGCAACCGCCCACGGCGACGTCGTGCCGTCGTCCGGACCATCCGGCACGCCGCGCGCGACATAGCCGAAGAACTGCCGGCGAATACCGTCCACTGTCTTCCTGCACGGGCCGGGGCCGCCGCTAGCCGTGATCCCCCAGTAGCGGGCGCCATAGTGCGGAAACCGCTTCGGATTCTCGATCGCGTAGCGCTGCTGGATCAGCGTAGCGCGGCGACTGTTTTCGAAGTAGTCGCAATCGTGGTCGCGCATGAAGCGATCGCGGATCGCTCGCAGATCGCACCAGATATGCGACATCTGGTGGATGAACAACGGGCCCGCATGCAGATAGTCGACGTCGTAGAGCGTTCGCCATTCGTAGCTGGCGCACCATGCTGCATAGCATGTTGAGGGGATCGGATGGGTCGTCGAGCCGAGCGCGAGAAGGACCATGACGAGTGCCTCGCTATAGCCTTGCCAGCGGTAGGAGAGAAACCCGCCTTCGGGCGTCCATCCATGGCAGATCGTTGTGCTCCGGCCGAGCATCCAAGTCCAGTCGACCCGTTCCGCGAGAAGGCGAGCAAGGCGACCGATCTCCTCCTCGCGCGAATCAGCGCGATCGAAATACTCGGCGGCGGCGAGCGCGCCGGCGATCAACAACGCGGTATCGATGCTCGAAAGTTCGCATCGATTGGCGCGGCGACCGCCCTCCATCTCGAGGAAGTGGTAGTAGAAGCCCTTGAAACCCGTGGCATTCGCAGCGTCGCTCTGCTCGCTGTCGGCGAAGAAGCGCAAAGTCGCCAATGTCCTCGCGACGCCGTTGTCACGCGTCATGAAGCCGCGCTCGATGCCGACCGCATAGCATGTCAGTGCCATGCCGACGGCTGCGATGCTCGCCGGCGAGTCGGGCGCTGTCTTGTCGCGCACGAGCCCGTTGTTCGCGTTGAACTCGTGGATAAAGTAATCGAACGAATGTCGTTGCAGGTCGCACAGGGTCCGCGCGTCCAGAGGGTGCGCTTGCAGCGCGTCGGCGCAGTCCTCGATCACGGCGTCGCGCCCCAGGTGAGCTTGAGTCGGTCAACCGACTGCGGCGCGATCCGCACCTCGATGTTCAGCTGCGAAACGGTAGCGGTTTCGGTCTTGCCAAAAGGATCGGTGGGGTAGTAATGGGTACTGACAAAATCAATCGCGATGTCACCGGTCCTGCCATACCCGGCGAAGGCATCGAGCCATTCGTTGCCCGACGTTACTGGTCCGCCAACCAGTAGGTGACTATCGACGGCCTTGATGGCATCAGCCGTCGTGCAGTAGACCAGCGCGCCCCATTTGTCGAAGTCCTTCGGCGGCGTGATGTCGCCTCGATAGTGGAAGACCGTGTTACCACCGGAAGACAGGGTCCGCAGCATGAACGAAAGCTCGACTACCGGCTTCATACCGATAGCAAGCAGGAAGTCGAAGATTCGATCATTGTTGAAGAATGCGTAAAGCGGCTCGTCGTCCTCGCAGATGAGCGTGCCCATCGCATCGTCGAGAATGCCGTGGAAGCGCACGTAACGAAAGCCTAGATCGCGCCGCGCCTTGGTCAATTGCGCCTGCCAGTCGGCGCACGAGGCCAGCGTCGCGTGGCCGCTGCAGAGTACCACTGCCACGGATGCTTCAATGGCATCGGAAATGCGGTGAGATCGATGGAAAATCGCATCGGATCAATCGTGGGACGTCGAGTCCCTTCGATATCGGCCGGCCGTCAATCTGCTCTGCGATCATGGCCAGCGAAATCATTGAGCACGGCTTTCTCGTGTGGTCGGCGGGTCGAAAATGCAACGCACCAAATCGTGCAGTTCGATCTTCGATCGCCAAGAGTACGCCTCACACAATCTGGACGTGGTTGTATTCCTATCCTGTCCGATAGACCGTACGAGATGCGCACCCGAACATCCATCGGTCCGTCCCGGCCGCGCCTAGTTCGGTAGACCCCGACGTGATCCATCGATCCACAAGGTCCGACATGGCATTGCACGGACTCGGCGTCCCTCTCGAAACAGACGCTCTCGACGCACGCTCCGACCTCTTTGGCGTGGGAAGCGGTCCGGGCAGCGCTTCGCTCGCGTATCGACTGGCGTCAACCGGAAAGCGCATTCTGATCCTGGAGCGAGGAGGTTATTTGCCGCGCGATGAAGCGAAACGGAGCGCGAAGGCGGTGTTCGTCGACGGCCGCTACCCGGCGGCCGAAACCTGGACGAATGGGCAGGGCGACAGCTTCGGCCCGGCGCTGCACTGTACGCGCTTCGTTTCTTCGACGGCTTCCCATGCCTCTTGAACGGGAAAGTCGACGCGCCTGTCGTCTGATTCGATCCAATGCTGGCGGCGCACGACAACGTGACTCTACTGACAGGTGCCTATGTGGCGAAGCTCGATACCGACTCGACCGGCCGGTACGTCGACGCAGTGCGTGCAACTCGCAACGGATGTCAGGCGGTGTACCGGGCGGACATCGGCGTCGTCGCGTATGGTGCGCTGTCGTCGGCGTTGCTCCTGCTTCGTTCTGCGAACGAGCAGCATCCGAACCGGCTGGCGAATGGGTCGGATCAGGTGGGCCGCAACGATATGCGGCAGGGCATGCGTATCGTCATGGCGGTGATGACGCACGTCAACGAAACGATCTTCCAGAACACGCTGGCGCTGAGCGACTTCTATTTCGGGTCGGGCGACTGGGACTATCCGCTCGGTCTCATCCAGATGTGTGCGACCCGCCATACGGAGCAGATCACCGGGGAGGAAGTGCCGGTCTGGCTCGGATGGCTGCCGAAATTACCGTTCGATCAGATCGCTCGGCATTCCATGGACTTCTGGCTGCAGGTGGAGGATCTGATCGTCGACGATATCGGCTGGCCCGCGATGCGGTTCGATCGCACGCTGTACCTCGGCAAGAACATCCCGCTTTCGGGTACCGCGCATCAGGCCGGCACGTGCCGCTTCTGCAGCGATCCGGCGACGTCCGTGCTCGACCTCGACTGTCGAGCGCGCGAGGTCGACAACCTTTACGTCACGGACGCGAGCTTCTTTCCATGATCGTTGCGGTCGATCCAACACTGACCATCATCGCGAACGCGCTACGCGTCGCCGACCTCATCGCGGAGCGGTGGTGAGCACGGCCGCAACCGCTGCCCTGATTGTCCGGCTAGCCCTTGTGCTGCTGTTCATTCCGTTCAGCGCGCTCGACAAGGTCCTCGGATTCGAGAACGCCGTGCACCAGGCGCAGCAGGTGTTCAAGCCGCGCGGGCTCGCCATCGTCGTGTTGCTGTGCGGGCTTGCGATCGAACTCGTCTGCAGCACAGGCGTCGTCTTCGGCGTTTCCGATCGGGCGGCGGCCCTCGTGCTCGCAGGGTATTGCGTCGCGACGGCCATCCTCTACAAGGATTTCTGGAATCAGGGCGACTTCTGGTCCAATTCCGTCGGCAAGGGGCGCTCCCTGTTCTGGGACTTCCTCAAGAACGTATCGCTCGGCGCAGGCTTCTTGATAATCGTGGTCGGCACCGACGGCTCGCAATTGCGTGCGTTCGTCGACGCGCCACTCGCATCCAGCCATCCCTACCGGAGTCATCCATGAGCGATCCAGGCCCGCAGCAGTCGGTTCCGTACTGGCACCGTCGTGTCGACGAGGATTGGATCAGCCGCCAGCAGTGGTGCGCTCTGAAGCACTGCGAACTGAGGGCGACGGTCCCGCCGATCCGCAATGGAACGACCAGATGCAGAGGCGCGAGGCGACGGTCGTATTCATGGTGGGACCGGTCGGCTGGATCGGCGACTGGCACGAGAAGCCTGCACCGCCATGGATCGTCGTTCTGTCGGGCCGCTGGTTCATCGAGAGCATGTATGGCGCGCGAGTCGAGCAGGGCCCGGGCGCGTTCTCGTTCGGTGAGGATCAGGGCTGCGTCGAGACCGACGGCCGCAAGGGACATCGCTCGGGCACGATCGGCAACGAGCCGTGCAGCCTGATGACGGTCCAGCTACAGGGCGATCCGGTACGTGCCGTGTCATCTGTAGTGACCCGACCGACTTGACGGACTGCGGCGGGCTGAAACCTTGTGCACATCCTGCGCATGGGCAAGCCGAAGCATCCGCATACGTTCGAGTTCTGCGGGAAGGCGGCGAAGGCGACGACAGGGGAACGCACCAGCGCGCGCTGCACGCCGAATTTCTTCGCTGCGCACACCATCAGCGAATTGCGCGGATGGGCTGACTTCGATCTCGAGATGGAAGGGCGACCGACGCATCCGATGCGATACGACAGCTTGGCGGACAAGAACGTACCCACGTCGTGGGACGTCGCGTTCGAAGAGATCGGCGCGAAACTGCGGGGTCTCGATCCGAAGTCGGTGGTGTTCTACGCTTCGGGCCGCGCGAGTCTCGAGGCTAGCTACCTGTTTGCGATGTTCGCACGCACGCTGATCCCGCTCTGGGGTCACGACGAGGCGTCCAAGACGCCTGCGTCGAAAGGGGTACCGGTGCGTATTCGGCGTGGCAGCCTGCAGCGCAACGGGTCCTGAGCGGGGACTTCGCTCCTATTGGTGAACTTGCCGCACCTGCCATCCGAACATCACTGCGGGCGGCGGGGTCGGTGGGCATCGAATCGACTGGTTTTATTCAACGACAGACAGAGCACATGCAATGCGATTTCTGGACAAGTTCGAATGTTCGCCTCGACGCAGTCATAAGGAGTGTCTCCACGTCTGCGAGCCAATGCCAGGACTCGGCGCGACTATCATTCAGATGCTTGCCGGCCGTTCAAAGTGTCAAGTGCACTGGGATTGAATGGTTCACCTCATAAGGCACCCCTTGAATTCGATCGAAGGTCAGGCGCACGCTTTGGATTCCCGGACCCGGACACCGCTGATCGGCCGCGTCAGGGCCGGCTCGGCGGAAGAACAGGCGTTGCGCGAAACCTGGGAGACCGGTCCTGGCTTGATCGGTTGGCTCGGCTCGGTCGACCACAAGGAGATCGGCAAGCGCTATCTCGTGACGGCGTTCCTGTTCCTTTTCATCGGCGGTGTCGAGGCGCTGATCATCCGCCTGCAACTGGCTCGGCCGAACCAGACGCTGCTGACGCCGGAACAGTACAACCAGCTGTTCACGATGCATGGCGTGACGATGATCTTCCTGTACGCCCTGCCTGTGTTGTCCGGCTTCAGCAACTTTCTCTGGCCGCTGCTGCTGGGATCGCGCGACATGGCGTTCCCCCGATTGAACGCGTTGTCGTACTGGGTCTTCGTGTTCGCGGGCTTGTTCCTATACGCGAGCTTTCCGTTGGGACAGGCGCCGAACGCGGGCTGGTTCAACTACGTGCCTTACGCCTCGCTGACCTACAACCCCGGCCCGAACATCGACGTCTATGCGTTGGGCATGATCTTTCTGGGGATATCGACCACGGTCGGCTCGGTCAACTTCATCGTCTCGCTGTTTCGCACGCGGGCGCCGGGCATGTCGATCAACCGCGTCCCGATCCTGGTCTGGGGCACGCTGACCGCGTCGGTCGGAAACCTGCTCGCTGTACCCGCGGTCTCGCTGGCGTTCCTGATGCTGTGGCTCGATCGTCAGTTCGGCACGCACTTCTTCGACTTCACCGAAGGCGGCAAGCCGCTGCTCTGGCAGCACCTGTTCTGGATGTTCGGTCATCCGTGGGTGTACGCGATCGTGTTGCCGGCCATGGGCATCGTCTCGGACGGCCTGCCCACGTTCTGTCGCCGGCCGCTGGTGGGCTACACCGCCGTGGCGCTCGCGACGATCTCGACGATGATCCTCGGCTTCGGCGTCTGGGTGCATCACATGTTCGCCACCGGACTGCCGCCGCTGTCGCTGTCGTTTTTCGGATCGGCCAGCTTCGTCATCGCCATCCCGAGCGCCGTCGCGGTGTTCGCCTGGATCGCGACCATCTGGTACGGCCGCCCTGTCTTCAAGACGCCGTTCCTGTTCTTCGCAGGCTTCGTGTTCCTGTTCGTCGTCGGTGGCGTGTCGGGCTTCATGACGGCCGCGGTGCCGCTCGACTGGCAGCTCACCGACACCTACTTCATCGTCGCGCATCTGCACTACGTGCTGCTCGGCATCAACGTCTTCCCGGTCGTGGGCGGCATCTACTACTGGTTCCCGAAGTTCACGGGGCGCATGCTGAGCGAGCGGCTCGGACGCTGGGCCTTCTGGACCATGTTCATCGGTTTCAACGTCGGCTTCTTCCCGATGCATATCTCCGGCCTGCTGGGCATGCCGCGCCGCATCTACACTTATCCGGCCGACATGGGATGGAACACCGTCAACATGGTCACGTCGATCGGCTCGTTCGTGTTCGCGATCGGCGTCCTGATATTCGCCGTGGACGTCGTGCGCAGTTATCGCAGGGGACCTCTCGCGGGACCGAACCCCTGGGACGGCTCGAGTCTCGAGTGGTCCGTGCCGTCACCGCCGCCGCCGTACAACTTCGCCGTCATCCCGATCGTCGCGAGTCGCCATCCGTTGTGGGAGGACCGTCTCGAAGGCATCGAAGGCCGGTCGTCGATCGAGGTCGGCGCGTTGCTGCACGAGGGACGCGAGACATTCGGCTCGACGATGCTCGACGCCGTGCCGAACGTGGTCCTGCACATGCCGGGCGATTCTCTGGCCCCGCTGTTCACCGCGCTGACGATGGCGCTCGCCTTCATTGGGCTGCTGCTGCATTCGCCGACGATCGCGATCGCCAGCACGCTCGCGTTGGGCGTCACGCTGGCCGCCTGGTTCTGGCCCGTAACGCGACCTGCCGTTGTCGGAGCGAACGGTGGATAGCGCAGCGCTGATCGAGCGGCCGCTGCCGGTCCGCGGTAAGCACTGGGCGTCGACGGCGTGGTGGGGCATGGCGTTCCTGATCCTCACGGAAGGGTCGCTGTTCGCCTATCTCTTCTTCAGCTACTTCTACCTCGCGTCGCAGAGCACGACGCCGTGGTCCCCGACCGGTCCGCCCGAACTGACGAACGCGTCGATCAACACGGTGCTTCTGCTGTCTTCGAGTGGCTTCGCGTGGTGGGGCGAACGGGGCATCGCAGCTGGCAACCGGCGTCGACTGTCGATTGGGCTTGTCTTGACGATCGTCTTCGGACTCGTCTTCATGGGCATCCAGGGACATGAATGGGCGACGCGCCCATTTCACTTCTCTTCTAGCCCATACAGCTCGCTCTACTTCGTCATCACGGGCTTCC
>JBDTIS010000136.1:0-9321 GCA_039936235.1 Burkholderiaceae bacterium
GAGCTGGCGCGTGAAGGAGACCGACCGGCTCGCTGCGATGGCCACCGAACTCGCGAAGTTCGGCGGCGCGGTCGAGACCGGCGACGACTGGCTGCGGGTCGCACCGCTGTCGGACGCGCAGGTCGCGCTGCTGATCGAGCATGCGGCGCGCGGCGCGACGATCAGCATCGCGACCTACGACGACCACCGCATCGCGATGTGCTTTTCGCTGACGCGCTTCCTCGGCATCCCGATCCGCATCGAGGACCCCGACTGCGTCGCGAAGACCTTCCCCGATTACTTCGAGCGCTTCGAGACCCTGGTCGACAAGTCCGGCGGCACCGCCGCGCTCGCCCACTTCAACCATGCAGCCTGACACCCGCGACACGATCGCGCCGGTCATCACGATCGACGGGCCCACCGCGTCCGGCAAGGGCAGCGTCGCCCACGGCGTCGCCGACGCCGTCGGCTTCCACGTGCTCGACAGCGGCGCGCTGTACCGGCTGACCGCGCTCGACGCCGAACGCCACGGCATCGATCTCGACGACGAGGCCGAACTGGCCGCCTGCGCGCTGGCGCTCGAGCCGACCTTCATCGCGAGCCGCATCTTCATGGACGAGCGCGACGTGACCGAGGAGATCCGCGCCGAACGAGTCGGTAACCTCGCGTCGGCGATCGCGCCGTTCCCGGCGCTGCGCGCCGCGCTGCTGGACCGCCAGCGTGCGTTCTGCAGGCTCCCCGGCCTCGTCGCCGACGGACGCGACATGGGCACCGTGGTGTTTCCGCGCGCCGTGCTCAAGATCTTTCTCGTGGCGGATGTCGCGGCCCGGGCGGACCGCCGGCATAAACAGTTGATCGAGAAAGGGTTTCCTGCTAACCTCGTCATCCTCCTGAAAGAGCTCCGGGAGCGAGATGCACGCGACGCGAACCGCAAGGTCGCCCCGCTCGTCGCCGCTCCGGATGCCATCACGATCGACAGTTCGCAGCTGGGACTCGACGACGTGATCGCGACGGTACTGGACCTCGCGAAGCAGAAGGGAATCGGCGCGACGCCCGGCTGACGGTGCGTGTCGACGCAGGACAGCAGGCCGTGACCCGGCAGGCTGTGCCCGTCAGTGACCCGAGCGATCGGGCCGTTCCTTCAGCGTTGCCGTACGACCCGCAGTCTCCTTTCATCCACCCACGACAAGGTCCGCGAGTATCGCGGTTTTCAAACTTACATGGCTTCTGTCACCAATCTCGCCTCTCCCGAGGCTAAGCAATACGCCGGCGCCAACCCGGATTCGTTTGCTGCAATGTTCGAAGACAGCCTGACGCATCAGGACATGCGCGCAGGCGAAGTGATCACCGCCGAGGTGGTACGCGTCGACTACAACTTCGTGGTCGTCAATGCGGGCCTCAAGTCGGAATCCTTCATCCCCGTCGAGGAATTCAAGAACGACCTGGGCGAAATCGAAGCCAAGCCGGGCGACTTCGTCTCGGTCGCGATCGAATCGCTCGAGAACGGCTTCGGCGACACGCTGCTCAGCCGCGACAAGGCCAAGCGCCTCGCGTCGTGGATGGCGCTCGAGAAGGCGCTCGACTCCGGTGAACAGATCACCGGCACGATCACCGGCAAGGTCAAGGGCGGCCTGACCGTCATGACCAACGGCATCCGTGCATTCCTGCCGGGCTCGCTGGTCGACACGCGGCCGGTCAAGGACACGACGCCGTTCGAAGGCAAGACCTTCGACTTCAAGGTCATCAAGCTGGATCGCAAGCGTAACAACGTCGTGGTCTCGCGCCGCGCAGTCGTGGAAGCGTCGATGGGCGAAGAGCGCGCCAAGCTGCTCGAGACGTTGAAGGAAGGCACCATCGTCACCGGCGTCGTGAAGAACATCACCGACTACGGCGCATTCGTGGACCTCGGTGGCATCGACGGCCTGCTGCACATCACCGACCTCGCATGGCGTCGCGTGCGTCACCCGTCCGAGCTGATCTCGGTCGGCCAGGAGATTACGGCCAAGGTTTTGAAGTTCGACCAGGAAAAGAACCGCGTCTCGCTGGGCGTGAAGCAGCTCGGCGAAGATCCGTGGGTCGGCCTGTCGCGCCGCTATCCGTCGGGCACGCGGCTGTTCGGCAAGGTCACCAACATCACCGACTACGGCGCATTCGTCGAAGTCGAGCAGGGCATCGAGGGCCTGGTCCACGTGTCCGAGATGGACTGGACCAATCGCAACATCTCGCCGGCGAAGGTCGTCGCGCTGGGTGATGAAGTCGAAGTCATGGTTCTCGAGATCGACGAAGACCGTCGCCGCATCAGCCTCGGCATGAAGCAGTGCAAGCCGAACCCGTGGGAAGAGTTCTCGCTCAATCACAAGAAGGGCGACAAGGTCTCCGGCGCCATCAAGTCGATCACCGACTTCGGCGTGTTCATCGGCCTGCCCGGTGGCATCGACGGCCTGGTCCATCTGTCGGACCTGTCGTGGAACGAGCCGGGCGAGGAAGCCGTGCGGAAGTTCAAGAAGGGCGACGACCTCGAAGCCATCGTGCTCGCGATCGATCTCGAGCGCGAACGCATCTCGCTGGGCGTCAAGCAGATGGAAGGGGATCCGTTCTCCAACTTCGCGTCGACCTACGAGAAGGGCGCGATCGTCGACGGCACGGTCAAGTCGGTCGATGCCAAGGGCGCGGTCATCACCATCGCCGGCGACATCGAAGGCTACCTGCGTGCGTCCGAAATCTCGCGTGATCGCGTCGAGGATGCCCGCAACGTGCTCAAGGAAGGCGATGCCGTGAATGCGATGGTCATCAACGTCGATCGCAAGAACCGCAGCATCAACCTGTCGATCAAGGCGAAGGATAGTGCGGATACGCAGGAAACGATGGCCCGCATGGCCGCAGAGAGTGGCGCCGCGACCGGCACCACCAATCTCGGCGCGCTGCTGAAGGCCAAGATGGACAGCGGCAAGGAACAGAACTGAAGTCGCTTGAAACTGCACGACTGATGCGGTAATCATGCGGGCGTGGCGCGTTGGCGCTGCGCCCGCATGTCCATTTGAAACCCCGACGATCCGCATCGCGAACCGTCATTCGCAATTCCAGATTCCAGACCCTCACGCATGACCAAGTCCGAGCTGATCGCCCGTCTTGCCGAGCGCTACCCGCAGCTGATCGCGAAAGACGCCGACTTCGCCGTCAACACGATCCTCGAGGCGATGGCCGATTCGTTGTCGGTCGGCCAGCGGATCGAAATCCGCGGCTTCGGCAGCTTCGCGCTGAGCACGCGGCCGCCGCGCGTCGGACGCAATCCGAAGTCGGGCGAGCGCGTGCTCGTCCCGGCCAAGCGCGTGCCGCACTTCAAGGCGGGCAAGGAGCTGCGCGAACGCGTCGACATCGGCGCTTCGGCCGGAGGCGGTGCGATCGTGGCGAACGAGGCCGGCGACGGGAGACCGGGCGCCAAGCCGTCGCTCGCCTGACACGCCACGCGCTGCGCATCCGTCGCGGCTGACGTCGCAGGCCCCGGCCTGCCGCACACGCGGTTCCCATCAGAGTTGCCAAGGAGGTCGCCATGCGTATCATCGTCGGAGCACTCTGGCTCGTCCTGTTCCTCGTGCTGTTCGCTTTCGCGGTCAACAACACCGCTCTGACCGATCTGCACTTCTTCGCCGGCCTCAGCACCAAGGCGCCGCTGATCGCGCTGCTGCTCGCATTCTTCATCGCGGGCTTCGCGTTCGGTTTCATCGCGCTGATGCCGGTGTGGATCCGACAGCGCGTCGAGATCCGCAAGCTGCGTCGGCTCAATGCCAGGCCGCCCGAGCCGATGCCGTCACGAACCACGCCGCCGACCTTCGATGCCGGTGCGACCGACGTGATCCAGACCGTCGCGCGCGGCGCGCGGACAACGACCTGACCGCGGAACCGGGACCGTCGACCGCATGGACTTCCAGCAGTGGTGGCTGATCGCGATCGCGGTCGCATTCGCACTCGGATGGATCGCCGCGCGGGTCGACCTCCGTGCGCTTTTGACCGAGTCACGCAGCCTGCCGCGGTCGTACTTCAAGGGTCTGAATTTCCTGCTGTCCGAGCAGCCCGATCGCGCGATCGACGCGTTCATCGAGGTCGTCAAGCTCGACCCCGAGACGATCGAGCTGCACTTCGCGCTCGGCAGCCTGTTCCGTCGTCGCGGCGAGACCGAGCGTGCGATCCGCATGCATCAGAACCTGTTGAACCGACCCGACCTGCCGGACGACCAGCGGCTGCACGCGATGTTCGAGCTCGGGCTCGACTATCTGAAGGCGGGCCTGCTCGATCGCGCCGAGGAGACCTTCAAGCAGCTCGAAGGCACGCTGTACGGCAGCGACTCGCAGCGTCATCTGCTCGAGATCTTCGAGATCGAGAAGGAGTGGAAGCAGGCGATCGCGATGGCCGACGCGCTCCAGCATGCCGGCACCGGATCGAACCAGATGCGGATCGCGCAGTTCCAATGCGAGATCGCCCAGATCGCGATCAACGAGTCGCGGCTCGACGATGCGAAGCAGGCGTTGAACGACGCGCTCGCGGCGAACCGCCAGAACGTCCGCGCGCTGATCCAGCTCGGCGACATCGCGGTGCAGGAGCATCGCGACGACGATGCGATCGGTTCGTGGAAGCGGATCGAGCAGCAGAACGCGCCTTACGTGTCGCTCGTCGGTGACCGGCTGATCGATGCGTTCACGCGGCTCGGCCGCAGCGAGGAGGGGCTCAAGCTGCTGCGTTCGTGGCTCGACGTCAATCCATCGATCGACCTGCTCGAGACGGTCATCCGCGGGACGCGCGCCGCGCACGGCGTGGAGGCCGCCAACGAAGTCGCACGCCAGGAACTGCATCGCAGTCCGAGCCTGCTCGCGCTCGCGCAGTATCTCGACACGCGCGGCCAGCTGTCGATGCCGACGCGGGAAGACCGCGGCGATCTCGAGGTCGTCAAGAACCTGCTGCACCATCACACCCGGCGCCTCGGGCGCTACGTGTGTTCGCATTGCGGCTTCAAGGCGCGTCAGTTCTACTGGCAGTGTCCCGGCTGCTCGAACTGGGAAACCTATCCGCCTCGGCGTACCGAGGAACTCGAGGCGCAGAGGAACTGACCACGTGAGCATGTCGTCCGCGCGTCCGCTTTCCGATCCGCCTGCCGATCAAGAACAGCTGTTCGACGAATCAACAACACGAGGCACTGCACAATGAAAGTCACGATCGTGGGAAGCGGCTACGTGGGCCTCGTCACCGGCGCCTGCCTGGCCGAAGTCGGCAACCAGGTGGTGTGCCTGGACGTCGACGCACAGAAGATCGAGATCCTGAACAACGGCGGCATCCCGATCCACGAGCCGGGCCTGCTCGAGATGGTGGCGCGCAATCGCGCCGCTGGCCGGATCTCGTTCACGACCGACGTCGAGAAGGCCGTCGCGCACGGGGAGGTCCAGTTCATCGCGGTCGGCACGCCTCCCGACGAGGACGGCTCCGCGGACCTGAAGTACGTGACCGCGGCAGCGCGCAACATCGGCAAGTACATGACGGGCTTCAAGGTCATCGTCGACAAGTCCACCGTGCCCGTCGGCACCGCCGACAAGGTCCTCGCGGCGGTGCAGGACGAACTCGGCAAGCGCGGCGTCCACCAGGCGTTCACGGTCGTGTCGAACCCCGAGTTCCTGAAGGAAGGCGCGGCCGTCGAAGACTTCATGCGGCCCGATCGCATCGTGCTCGGCTGCGCGTCCGACGACAGTGGCGAACGCGCGCGCCGCACGATGCGCTCGCTGTACTCGCCGTTCCAGCGTAACCACGACCGCATGCTGTTCATGGATGTCCGCTCGGCCGAGCTGACGAAGTACGCTGCGAACGCCATGCTCGCGACCCGCATCTCGTTCATGAACGAGCTCGCCAATCTCGCCGAGGTACTGGGCGCCGACATCGAACTTGTCCGCCAGGGCATCGGCTCGGACCCGCGGATCGGCTATCACTTCCTGTACGCAGGCTGCGGCTACGGCGGCTCGTGCTTTCCGAAGGACGTGCAGGCGCTGCAGCGCAGCGGCACCGAGGCCGGCCGGCCTTCGCGCATTCTCGAGGCCGTCGAAGCCGCCAACGAGGCGCAGAAGAACGTGCTCGTCGACAAGCTGGTCAAGCGCTTCGGCGAAGACCTGAGCGGGCGCCGTTTCGCGGTCTGGGGTCTCGCCTTCAAGCCGAACACCGACGACATGCGTGAAGCGCCTTCGCGCGTGCTGATCCGCCAGGTGCTCGAGCGCGGCGGTGCCGTGACCGCGCACGATCCGGTGGCGATGGACGAGGCGAAGCGGGTGATGGCGATCGACTACGCGGATCAGCCGGAGATGCTGGCGCGGATCGCCTATGCCGAAACGCCGGAAGGTGCGCTCGACGGCGCCGACGCGCTGGTGATCGTCACCGAATGGAAGGCCTTCCGCAGTCCCGACTTCGACGCGATGCAGAGCCAGCTTTCCGGGAAGGTCATCTTCGACGGCCGCAACCTCTACGATCCGGAGCGCATCGCGGCCTACGACCTCGACTACATCCCGATCGGCCGGCCGATCCATCGCTCGGCGATCGGCGCCGCGGCGCTCGCGGCCGGGCCGACGGCCGCGTCGACGCCTTCCTCGGCGCTGGTCGAGTGACGGCGCCTTCGTAGCCTTCCCGCGACTGACCGCGATGGATCGTTCACGGATAGCGGCCGCACGGGTCCTCGTCGTCGGCGACGTCATGCTGGATCGCTACTGGTTCGGCGACGTCGACCGCATCTCGCCGGAGGCACCGGTACCGGTCGTGCGCGTGGTCCGTCGCGAGGACCGGCTCGGCGGCGCGGCCAACGTCGCGAAGAACGCGGCCGCGCTCGGTGCGCAGGTCGGGCTGCTGTCGGTCGTCGGCGACGACGAGCCCGGTGAGCGGGTGGCCGAACTGCTCGCCGAGACCGGCATCGCGTCGCATCTGCATCGCGACGCCGCGTTGCCGACCACGATCAAGCTGCGCGTGATCGGCCGCCAGCAACAGCTCGTGCGGGTCGACTTCGAGGACTCACCCAGCCGCGAGGTCCTGGCCGACAAGCTCGAGCAGTTCGTCGAGCTGCTGTCGCACTACGACGTCGTCGTCCTGTCCGACTACGGAAAGGGCGGCCTGACCCACATCGGCCGCATGATCGAGGCCGCGCGCAGCGCACAGCGTCGCGTGCTGGTCGATCCGAAAGGCGAGGACTACGCGCGCTACGAAGGCGCCAGCATCCTGACCCCGAACCGCGCCGAGCTGCGCGAGGTGGTCGGCCGGTGGACCAGCGAGGCCGATCTCGGCGTGCGTGCGAGCAGGCTGATCGAGTCGCTGCATCTCGAGGCGTTGCTGGTGACGCGCGCCGAGGAGGGCATGACCTTGTTCGACCGCGACGACACGACGCCCCGGCGCTACGATGTCCCCGCCCAGACGCGCGAGGTGTTCGACGTGACCGGTGCGGGCGACACCGTGATCGCGACGCTGGCCACGTTGCTGGCGGCGGGTTCGGGGCTGCGCGAATCGGTCGACTACGCGAACCGCGCCGGCGGCATCGTCGTCGGGAAGTTCGGGACGTCGGTGGTCACCGGCGACGAGCTGTTCTGAGGCGGCTTCGCACCGCCTCGTCAGTCCCTGGCGAGCAGCGCGTGGTTGATATGCGGTCGAGGGCCGCTGCGTCGTAGCCGTGATTGATCCGCACGATGTAGCCCGCTGCGGTCGGTGATGATCATGTGCGTGATGCCGTTCACAGCGTAGGACGTCGAGTTCTTCTTGCCAGCGTCGAAATTCACCCTCAGTTCGAAGCTGGCGAGCACTTTCGCGGCGCGACGGTACACGTCTCCATGCGGTGTTCGCTGCGATCACCGAAATCTGATCCTTGCCCGCGGTTTCCTGGATGCGTTCGAAGACAGGCAATTCCTTCAGACACGGCCCGCACCACGCCGCCCATAAGGACACCACCATCAGTTTGCCGCGGAAGACGGCCACCGAAGTGTCGTGAGTGCCGGGTTCCCGACGCATCAGAGGACAAGCGCGACCAGAACGAATATCGAGCGATCTTCATGGTTGCCTCTGTGCCGTAGCGACGAGCGCTTGGCCGTCTGCAATTGCGTTCTTGGCTTCCTCCAGCGACAAGGTTCCGGTGTAGAGGTTTGGGTCGAAGACCGGTACGAGCTTGCCTTGATCGATTGCACGCGCCGTCTCCGAGGCAACCCAAAGCGTGAGGCCTCCAGCCGGTGCTGGTTTGCACTTCGTCATGTCCTGCTCGGTGCAGTTGTAAAGGAAGCTCTCTCTTCCCAATAATGTGCCTGGATCGGCGGTCTTCAGCCCGGCTTCCATCGCTTCTTGTTCGAGCGCCCTCCATCGAGCGTCGTCGCTGAACGAGTGAAGCATCCCTTTAGGGCCTTCAAGCGTTGTGAGATTGAGGAAGGCCCCGTGAACGCCCGCCAAGCCGGCCTTCACGATGTACTGCTGGCGGCTCGCGCGCTGCGCAGGCGTTAAGTCGCCACAGACGTCCTCGACCTTGGGCAGCGAGGCGATGGACTTCTCGAACTGCTGAGGGCTCAAATCGTTCGGGCTCTGCCCAATCGACGTCCGCCATGCCTGCGCAGTTTCGCAGTTGGCGGCAATGCGATAGGCCAGCAGTGCATCGGTTGGGTTGCCGGTCTTCGCGAGTCGATCGAATTCGGCCGATTTCGAGATAACCGCAGGAACCGGCATTGCGACTGCCACGACGGACGTGTCACGCGGCTCACGCGAAATCACGGTATTCACGCCGGACTTGATTTCGTCGGCTTCGAGCGTCGACCGGCTATGCAGAGTCAGTGCGGCGCCGGCGCCGAGGACGACGAGCGCCACGATCGCAGGCCCGATACGGGCGCGTCGAGACTTCTTCTCTGACCTTGGTTTCATCTGTTCCCCTTCGTGCGTCCTGCACGACCGTCGCAACGCGGTACTGCCGAGATCCTGCTGTGGATGGGAGCCCCGATGCTTGGCAGCAAGTGGCCGATTGTGGCCGATTATGGCCAATGGGGACGGTCTGCTCGACAAGCTTTGATGAGGGCCGTATCGCGTAGTTCGATCAAACGAGTTCCCCTTGAGGGACTAGCGACTTGCGACTCGATCGGGGGTCTGATTCGCCCCGATCGACCGATGGATTCGTTGACTTCGCAACCATCCAGACGGACTGGATGAAGCCTCACGGTCGCTCCATCAGTCGGAACGGATGTCCGACTTCGGCAAAAAACCACCGGAACATCATCGGCCGCAAGATCAGGCGCCATACTGCGCGACGCCTTCCAGCATCCCGCGACCTGGCGACTGCGAGGGACACGCCATGCAACTCCG
>JBDTIS010000137.1:0-3111 GCA_039936235.1 Burkholderiaceae bacterium
GTCCGCGTCGGCGTCGTTCCGCAGATGGACAACCTCGACCCCGACTTCACCGTCAGCGAGAACCTGCTGGTCTACGGCCGCTATTTCGGCATGACCGACGCGACCATCGTCGCGCGGATTCCGTCCCTGCTCGACTTCGCGAATCTCACGGCCAAGCGCGATGCGAAGATCAACGAGTTGTCGGGCGGCATGAAGAGGCGGCTTACACTGGCGCGCTCGCTGGTCAACGACCCGGACGTGATCTTCATGGACGAACCGACGACCGGACTCGACCCGCAGGCGCGCCACCTGATCTGGGATCGCCTGAAGTCGCTGCGAGCGGACGGCAAGACGATCTTCCTGACGACCCACTTCATGGACGAGGCCGAGCGGCTTGCCGATCGTCTCGCGGTCGTCGACGTCGGCACGAAGATCGCCGAAGGCTCGCCGCGCGCTTTGATCGCCGAACACATCGAGACCAGCGTCGTCGAGATCTACGGCGACGGCGCCAAGCCGTGGGCCGAATCGCAGGGCACCGGCCTCGCGGCGCGTCTGGAGATCAGCGGCGAGACGGTGTTCTGCTACACCGATACGCCGCATGCGCTTCTCGAGGATCTGTCGACCCAGCCGAACCTGCGTTACCTGCACCGGCCGGCGAACCTCGAGGACGTCTTCCTGAAGCTGACCGGCCGTGAGATGCGCGACTGACATGGAACGCCGTCGCCACGCAGCACTCGAATCGAACCTTGCCACCTCGTGCGTGCGAACTTGAAATGAACCCGGCCAGCCCGACCGCCATCGCCCCTGCGCAGGCCATGCGCGCCTTCCCGGAATTCAGTGGGCGCTGGATCCCGATCTGGCGCCGCAACTACCTGGTCTGGAAGCGCCTCTTCGCACAGAGCGTGTTCGGCAACATCGCCGAGCCGCTGATCACGCTATTCGCCTTCGGCTACGGCCTCGGCAGCCTGCTCCAGCCGATCGGTGGCATCCGTTACATCGTCTTCCTCGCGTCGGGATCGATCTGCATGAACGCGTTCAACGCGGCGACCTTCGAGTCGCTGTATTCGGCGTTCACGCGGATGCACGTGCAGAAGAGTTGGGAGGCGATGATGAACGCGCCGCTGTCGCTCGACGACGTGATGGTGGCCGAACTGGTGTGGGCCGCGACGAAGAGCGTTTTCACCGGGATCGCCATCCTGCTCGTGATCTTCGTGCTCGGGCTGTCGCGCGAGTGGTCGATGCTGCTCGTGCTGCCGTTGCTGTTCCTGATCGGCCTGACCGCTGCGGCGCTGGGCCTGGTCGTCAATTCCTACGCGAAGAACTACGACTTCTTCACCTATTACTTTACGATCGTCGTCACGCCGATGTGGTTCCTGTCCGGCGTGTTCTTCCCGTTCACGCAGCTGCCGGCCTGGGTCCAGATGATCGCGCGATGGCTGCCGTTGACCGCGGCCGTCGATCTGGTACGGCCGCTGATCCTCGGCCACGTCCCCGACAAGCCGCTGTTCGACCTGTGCCTGCTGCTCGCGTATGCGATCCTCGGGTTCTGGTGGGCGGTGGTGCTGACGCGCCGCCGGCTATTGAAGTAGAACCGATTCGAACGCATGAGCACAGGAACGCGACCCAACCCGACAGCCGCGCGCATAGCGTGGGCCGCCATGCTGCTGGTCATCCTCGCGATGCTCGGCTTCACGGCGCGCGCCGACGCGGCTTTCCTCGAGCCGGACCAGGCATTCCGTTTCAGCGCGCGGACCGTCGACGCGAACACGATCGAGGTGAAATACGGGATCGCCGACGGCTACTACCTCTATCGCGAGCGCTTCAAGTTCGCGCTCGACCCGGCGGCGTCGGGCGGCGCGACGCTCGGCGAGCCGGTGTTCCCGAAAGGCGAGATCAAGTTCGACGAGACCTTCCAGAAGGACGTCGAGCACTATCGAAACGAAGTCGTCGTTCGCATGCCCGTCAGCGGCGCGACGGGACCGTTCACGCTGCTGTCGACGTCACAGGGGTGTGCGGACGCCGGGCTCTGCTATCCGCCGCAGGTCGCGAAGGCCACACTGACTATCGCGGGCGCGCCCGGCGGCGACCCGCCACGCGCATCGCTCGACGATTCGTCGCGCATCCAGAGCGTGCTGATGGGCGGCAATTTCGGCTGGATCGCGCTGCTGTTCTTCGGGCTCGGCGTGTTGCTCGCGTTCACGCCGTGCGTATTGCCGATGGTGCCGATCCTCTCGTCGATCATCGTCGGACGAGCGGGTCGCCGAGATCCCCTGACGCGGGGCGCGGGGCTGATGCTGGCTGTCGCCTACTCGCTGGGTATGGCGCTCGTCTATACGTTGCTCGGCGTCGCCGCAGGACTCGCCGGAGAGGGCCTCGCAGCGACGCTGCAGACCCCGTGGGTGCTCGGTGCTTTCGCTGCACTGCTGGTCGTGCTGTCGCTGTCGATGTTCGGCCTCTACGAACTGCAGGTCCCGGTTCGATTGCAGACGCGCATGGCGCAATGGTCCGGCAAGCTCGGCGCTTCCGCCGAGCGGCCCGGTACCGGATCGTCGACGGGACGCTTCGCCGGCGTCTTCGCAATGGGCGCCTTATCGGCGCTGATCGTCGGGCCGTGCGTTGCCGCGCCGCTCGCAGGCACGCTGCTGTACATCAGCCAGACCCGCAACGTCGTCATCGGCGGAGTCGCCCTGTTCGCTCTCGCGGTCGGCATGTGCATGCCTTTGTTGTTGATCGGCCTGTCTGCCGGGTCGCTGCTGCCGCGGGTCGGCGCGTGGATGATCACGGTCAAGCACTTCTTCGGCGTATTACTGATCGCCGTCGCGTTGTGGATGGTCTCGCCGGTGTTGCCGACGTGGATCGCGATGCTGGCGTGGGCGACGATCGCGATCGTCGCGGCCGTGTTCCTGCGCGTGTTCGACACGCTCGGTCCCGACGCACGTGGCATCGCGCGCATCGGCAAAGGCGTCGGCGTGCTGTTGCTGCTGGCCGGCGCCGTCGAGTTCGTCGGCCTCGCGACCGGTGGTCGCGACGTGCTGCAGCCGCTCGGGCATCTGGCGCAGCGCGGCGGTGCCGCGCGAACCGCCGATGCGGTGGCACCGCCGTTTCAGACCGTCAAGAGCGTCGCTGAACTCG
>JBDTIS010000138.1:0-14626 GCA_039936235.1 Burkholderiaceae bacterium
TGTCCGGCCATCACTCGACGTTGCTGCGCGACACGGTGCGTCAGCTCATCACCGACCAGGACGTCTACGTGACCGACTGGGCCGACGGGCGGATGGTGCCGCTGGGCGAAGGACCCTTCCACCTCGACGACTACATCGATTACATTCAGGCCTTCATCCGCCACCTCGGCCCGGACGTCCACGTGATCTCGGTGTGCCAGCCCACGGTGCCGGTCCTCGCTGCGATCGCGCTGATGGCCTCCGCGAAGGACCCGAAACTGCCGCGGACGATGACGATGATGGGAGGGCCCATCGACACGTCGAAGAACCCGACCGCGGTCAACAACCTCGCGACGACGAAGCCGTATTCGTGGTTCGAGAATCATGTCATCCACGACGTGCCGCCGAGCTTCGTCGGTGCGGGGCGCAGCGTCTATCCGGGCTTTCTGCAGCATGCGGGCTTCGTCGCGATGAATCCCGATAGCCACATGAACTCGCACTACGACTACTACCTGCAACTCGTCCGCGGCGACGACGACGACGCCGCAGAGCATCGCCGCTTCTACGACGAATACAACGCGGTGCTCGACATGCCGGCGGAGTACTACCTCGACACGATCAAGACCGTGTTCCAGGACCGGGCGCTGGCCAACGGGACGTGGGTCGTGCGCGGCAAGAAGGTCGCGCCCGAGGACATCGATTCCGTCGCGCTGCTCACGGTCGAAGGCGAACTGGACGACATCTCCGGCAGCGGCCAGACCGAGGCGGCGCACACGCTGTGTGCCTGCATCCCGACGACGATGAAGGCGCATTTCACGGCGCCGCAATGCGGCCATTACGGCATCTTCAGCGGCTCGCGCTGGCGCAAGGTCGTCTACCCGCAGATCCACGAGTTCATCCGCAAGCACGCGTGAGCCTGCGATCGTCGTGAACCCGGTCGACGCGATCGACGCGGTCCTGCCGCAGACCCAGTGCCGCCAGTGCGGCTACGATGGCTGCCGTCCCTATGCAGCGGCGATCGCGCATGGCGAGGCGGACATCGACCGATGCCCTCCTGGCGGCGACATCGGCCTCGCGAAGATCGCCTCGGTGGTCGGCCGGCCGACGAAGCCGCTCGATCCCATGCGCGGCATCACGAAGCCGCTCTCGCTGGCCGTCATCGACGAGGCGCTCTGCATCGGTTGCACGTTGTGCATCCAGGCCTGCCCCGTCGACGCGATCGTCGGCGGTGCGAAGCGCATGCACGACGTCGTCGCCGACCTGTGCACCGGCTGCGAGCTGTGCCTGCCGCCGTGTCCGGTCGACTGCATCACGATGGTTGCCGCCGATTTCGCATGGGACGACCTGCATGCGGCTGCCGCCCGCACGCACCACGATGCGCGGTCGGCGCGACTGGCGAGATTCGCCGACGAGTCGACCGCACGGCCGGTCGTCGCGAACCGCGCTGCGCCCCTTCCGGCCTCGCGCAAGCAGGCAATCCTCGACGCGGCGATCGAACGCGCGCGGTTGCTGCGGCAGAGATGAAGCCCTCCGACCGCCAGGAATTCTTCGCGCGACTGAAATCTGCGAATCCCGATCCGAAGTCCGAACTGTCGTACGCATCGCCGTACGAACTGCTGGTGGCCGTGATCCTTTCGGCGCAGGCTACCGACCTCTCGGTCAACAAGGCGATGGCGAGGATGTTCCCGGTCGCGAACACCCCGCAGGACTTGGTCGCGCTCGGGACCGAAGGCATCGAGCCGTACATCCGGACCATCGGGCTCTACCGGACCAAGGCGCGCAACGTCGTCGCGATGAGCCGCATGCTGCTGGACGAACACGACGGCGAGGTACCCCAGGATCGCGCGTCGCTCGAGGCGCTGCCGGGCGTCGGCCGCAAGACGGCGAACGTGATCCTCAACGTGATCTTCGGCGAACACACGCTGGCCGTCGACACGCACGTCTTTCGCGTGGCGAACCGCACCGGCCTCGCGCGCGGCAAGACCGTCGAGATCGTCGAGAACAAGCTGATGAAGGTCGTTCCGCCCGACTTCCTGTTCGGCGCGCATCACTGGCTGATCCTGCACGGACGCCACGTCTGCAAGGCGCGGCGTCCGGAATGCTGGCACTGCGTCGTCGTCGACCTGTGCCCGTACAAGCCGAAGACGCCACCGCCTGAATGAGCGAACGCTGGGGATTCGGCATGAAGCGACGGCGCACCCGCTTCGGCTGATCACCGCATGTCCCCTGCTTCTTCCGGACCCGCCATGTTCAATCCATCCCGCGACGATGTCCGTCGCTTCTTCAGGGACCTGCTCGCGAAAAAGCGTGCCGGCTCGGTCCTGACGCCGCTGGAGGCGATCGCCGGTGACTGGATCGAGGAGCACCCCGAATACTTCCCCGCGCTCGCCCCGGTCGCCGCCGGCGAGCCCGATCCCTACGAGGCACGTGAAGGGGCGCCGAACCCGTTCCTGCACCTGTCCATGCACCTGTCGATCGCCGAGCAGCTCGCGATCGATCAGCCGCCCGGCATCAAGGCCGCGGTCGAGCGGCTCACGCGCAGCCTCGGCTCGATCCACGACGCGCATCACGAGGTGATGGAGTGCCTCGGCGAGATGCTGTGGACCGCGCAGCGCAACCGCGCGGCCCCGGACGGCGAGGCCTATGTGCAGTGTGTCGAGGGCCGCGCACGCGGCAAGCTTCCGACGCGCCACTGAAGCGCTATCGAAAACGGCCGCGAATCAGCGGCCGTCTGTGGATGCTGATCGACCGGATCTTCAGCGCTTGAGCACCAGCGACGGCGGCAGGCCGGAAAGATAGGCCGCAATGTCGTCGATCTCGGCAGCCGACAGCGGTTTCGCCTGGGCACCCATGACCGCGTTGTTGCGGCCGAAGGTCGGGTGATCGCCCTTCTGATACGCGAGCAGAGCCTGGCGCAGATAGTCCTGATGCTGACCGGCGAGCTTCGGATAGCTCGGGTCGATCGGCGTCGCGAAATTGGCGCCGTGGCAGGACGCGCACACGTACTTCTTCGTGACGAGTTGCTTGCCGGCATCGGCATTGCCGCGCGCGTGGGCAGCGCCTGTGAACGACGAAGCGATGGACAAGACGACGGCGGTGGCGAAGCCCATCCAAAGTCCTACATTGCGATTCAAGCGAAGCATCGGCATACCCTCAGCGCTGCGATGAAAAGTAGGCCGCGACGTCGGCGATGTCCTGGTCCGACAACGATCGCGCGGTGGCGATCATGCTGGGGAAGCGGCGCGCGCCCTTTTGATATTCCTTCAGCGCGTTCTCGATGTACTTGGCGTTCTGCCCGCCGATCATCGGCACGCTGTAGACCACCGGGAAGTCGGCCTTGTAGCCGGGGATCGCGTGACAGCCGAGGCAGGTGGCCGACTTCAGCAGACCGCGCGCAGGATCGCCGACGATCGCAGCAGGGGCGGCAGCAGCGGCCTGGGCACGCGCAGGAGACGGGTCGACCAGCGACACGAAGCACAGGCCTGCACCCGCCAGCAGGAGCAGGGAGGCGGACTTTCGGAACATCGGCATCGGTTTCATCGTCGCGGAGCGATTGTTGGGAGCAGGAAAAGGGGATCGCCGTCGGGAACCTGTCGAATCGTCGATGAAGAGGACATCGTTTAGAACTCGACGACCCGAACATGGGGCGGCGCATATTGTAGCCGAGCAAGGACTCGCCACAAACCCGGACGTGGACGATCCGCCACGCCGCGAGTGCCGTGGGCGAGACACCCGAAGCCTTATACTCGTCTCGAAACCGACGGGCTTCTCGCATCGCCCGTCCTCGCCGCACCCCTCCTCAGACTCCACTTTTCCGACCCATGCGCTTCGAAGGCACCCAGACTTACGTCGCCACCCAGGACCTCAAGCTCGCCGTCAACGCGGCGCTGACACTGCAGAGGCCGCTGCTGATCAAGGGCGAGCCCGGCACCGGCAAGACCATGCTGGCCGAGGAAGTCGCCGCCGCGCTCGACATGCCGCTGATGCAGTGGCACATCAAGTCGACGACGAAGGCGCAGCAGGGCCTCTACGAGTACGACGCGGTCAGCCGGCTGCGCGACTCCCAGCTCGCCGACATCGACGGCGGCGAACGTGTCAAGGACATCCACAACTATATCGTCAAGGGCGTGCTGTGGCAGGCCTTCACGTCGGACGTGCCGGTCGTGTTGCTGATCGACGAGATCGACAAGGCCGACATCGAATTCCCCAACGACCTGTTGCGCGAACTCGATCGCATGGAGTTCTACGTCTACGAGACGCGTGAACTGGTCAAGGCGAAGCATCGGCCGCTGGTCGTGATCACGTCGAACAACGAGAAGGAACTGCCGGACGCCTTCCTGCGCCGCTGCTTCTTCCACTACATCCGCTTCCCCGACAAGGAGACGATGCAGCAGATCGTCGACGTCCACTATCCGGGCATCAAGAAGGAATTGCTGGCCGCCGCGCTCGCCGCGTTTTTCCAGATGCGCGACGTGCCGGGGCTCAAGAAGAAGCCATCGACGTCCGAGCTGCTCGACTGGCTCAAGCTGCTGCTGGCCGAGGACATCCCGCCCGAAGCGCTGCACAGCAAGGACAGCAAGGCTGTGGTCCCGCCGCTGCACGGCGCGCTGCTGAAGAACGAGCAGGACGTGCATCTGTTCGAGCGCCTCGTGTTCATGGCGAAGAACAACCGCTGAATTCAAGCGCCGGAAACGCGATGACGTTCGTCGAGGCGGTCACGCTGGTCGGAACGCGCGTGGTGCTCGCACCGCTGTCGGCCGCGCATGTCGAGGACCTGAAGGAAGCGGCGCGGGACGGCGAACTGTGGAGGCTCTGGTATACGTCGGTGCCCACACCCGAGCGAATGACCGCGGAAATCGAACGCCGTCTCGAACTGCAGCGCACCGGCAGCATGCTCCCGTTTGCCGTGATCGATCCTACCGACGACAAGGCGGTCGGCATGACGGCCTACATGAATGTCGACGCGGTGCATCGACGCCTGGAGATCGGCTCGACGTGGTATGCGAAGCACGTGCAGCGCACAGGCCTGAACACCGAGGCGAAGGTACTCCTCCTGACGCATGCGTTCGAGGCGCTGGGTTGCATCGCGGTCGAGTTCCGCACGCACTGGATGAACCAGCAGAGCCGCGCAGCGATCGCGCGCCTGGGCGCCAGGCAGGACGGCGTGTTGCGCAACCACCAGATCGCCTCCGACGGCACGCTGCGCGACACCGTCGTGTTCTCGATCATCGCGTCCGAATGGCCCGCGGTGAAGAGCCACCTGCAGTACAAGCTCGCATCGACGTGATCCACGTCAGGAGACCACCGTGCTGATCGACTTCTTCTTCGCGCTGAAGGCCGCCAGGATCCCGGTCTCCATCAAGGAATATCTGACCCTCCTCGAAGGCCTGAAGAAGGACGTGATCGAGCCGTCGATCGACGACTTCTACTACCTCGCGCGGATCACGCTGGTCAAGGACGAGCAGAATTACGACAAGTTCGACAAGGCGTTCGGCGCGTACTTCAACGGCGTTGCAGCGAAGGTCGACCTCCAGCGCGACCTGCCGCTCGACTGGCTGATGAAGAAGCTCGACAAGGAGCTTACGGCCCAGGAGAAGGCGCAGGTCGAGTCGCTCGGCGGCTGGGACGCGCTGATGAAGCGCCTGAAGGAAATCCTCGACGAGCAGAAGGATCGCCACGAAGGCGGCAGCAAGTGGATCGGCACCGGCGGTACGTCGCCGTTCGGCAACGGCGGCTACCACCCCGAAGGTATTCGCATCGGCGGGCCTTCGGCAGGCAACCGCACCGCGGTCAAGGTGTGGGAGTCGCGTGCCTATCGCGACTACGACGACCAGGTCGAACTAGGAACGCGCAATATCAAGATCGCATTGAGACGTCTGCGCAAGTTCGCCCGCGAAGGCGCCGACCTCGAGCTCGATCTTCCCGACACGATCGGCGCAACCGCACGCAACGCCGGCTGGCTCGACATCAAGATGGTCCCCGAACGGCGCAACAAGGTGAAGGTGCTGATGCTGCTCGATGTCGGCGGCACGATGGACGACCATATCGCCCGCACGGAGGAGCTGTTCTCGGCGGCCAAGGCCGAGTTCAAGCACATGGACTTCTTCTACTTCCACAACTGCGTCTACGACTACCTGTGGAAGAACAACCGGCGCCGTCATGCGGAGCGCACGCCGACCTGGGACGTGCTGCGCAAGTACACGCCCGACACCAAGCTGATCCTGGTCGGCGATGCGACGATGAGTCCCTACGAGATCCTGCAACCCGGCGGCAGCGTCGAATACAACAACGAGGAGTCCGGCGCGGTCTGGCTGCAACGGCTGACCGACCAGTTCCCGAAGTTCGTGTGGCTCAATCCCGAGCCCGAGCAGCTGTGGCAGTACCGCCAGTCGATCACGGTGATCAACCAGGTCATGGCCTATCGGATGGTGCCGATCACGCTCGAGGGCCTCGCTCGCGGCATGCGGATGCTGTCGAAGTAGGCGCGTCGACACCTGCGGTTACGTTTGATGCGCAACGTGCTGTCGTCGTGGCGCAGGCCGGCGGCGTTGTAGGAAGATCGCCAGCGCGCTGGCGGAAGCCTGCTCGATCAGGACATCTCCGACACCATCCTTTCACGACTGCGAGCATCGTCGTCGTCCCGTTGCGCGTGGTCCGCGCTGCCGGATTCGAACCACCCGCCAGGAGGCATCATGGAACCATCCGCCAACGCGCCGTCGTCGCGCCCCCGTCTTCATCCGCTCGTCGCGACCGCGGCGATCTCGATCATCGTGCTGGCCGCAGTCGGCGTGACCGTGCTCGTGATGAACCACTCCGGTGCGACGCCGTCCCCTTACGACGCACCGGTCGCGACGACGGCCCCGGCCGCGCAGGCGGTGGCTGCGCCGCCACCGATCGTCGCGCCCGTCGTTGCAGCACCGCCCGTCGTTGCAGCACCGCGCGTCGTTGCAGCACCGCGCGTCGTCGCCAGCGCGCCGGCCAAGCCGACCTACAACGGCGGATCTGCGCCCGTGCAGCCGGCCTACGATAATCCGCCGCCGGTCGCACGTGCCGAGGTCTGCCGCGATTGCGGCGTAGTGGACTCGCTTCGCGAGATCAAGGTCAAGGGTGAGGGCAGCGGTGTCGGCGCGGTCGGTGGGGCCGTGGTCGGCGGGCTGCTCGGCAACCTGGTCGGCGCGGGTCGCGGCAAGGCACTGGCGACCGTCGCAGGCGCGGTCGGCGGCGGCTTCGGTGGCAACGCGATCGAGAAGAACGTCCGCTCGGAGATCGAGCATCAGATGATCGTCCGCCTCGACGGCGGGGGCACGCGGACGTTCACGCAGGCCGCGCCGTTCGCCTATCGCGAAGGAGAACACGTCCGCATCGTCAACGGTCACGTCGAACGCGACTGATACGCGCCCGCGGATTTGCCGCAGGACCGGGTATCGGCCTTCGATCGCTGCAAGCGCAGCCCGCTCAGCCGTCGATCTGCGGCGTCGCCTTCAGCACTTCTTCCACCGTCGTCAGTCCCGCGATGATCTTCATCGCGCCCGACACCCGCAGCGGTCGCATGCCGTCGCGCAAGCCGCGCTGGCGAATCGCGTCGATGCTCGGTGCCGCCGATACCAGCGCCTTCACCTCGGACGTGATCTCGAGGATCTCGTAGATACCGGTGCGCCCGCGATAGCCGGTCATGCGGCACTCGATGCACCCGACCGGCTTCTGCAACGCCAGCGGACGCTCGGTCTTGAACGGAGCGATCAGCGCCGTCCAGATCTCCGGCTCCACCGTGCCCGGCGTCTTGCAATGCGGGCACAGCGTCCGTACCAGGCGCTGCGCCATGATCCCGATCACCGTCGCATTCAGCAGGTAGGCCGGCACCCCGAGTTCGAGCAGCCGCGTGATCGCGGACGGCGCGTCGTTGGTATGGACCGTCGAGAACACGAGGTGGCCGGTCAGCGCGGCCTGCACGGCCATCTCGGCCGTCTCGAGGTCGCGGATCTCGCCGATCATGATGATGTCCGGATCCTGCCGCATCAGCGCGCGCACGCCGTCGGCGAAGCCGAGATCGATCGACGCCTGCACCTGCATCTGGTTGAACGCGCCTTCGACCATCTCGATCGGATCCTCGATCGTGCAGACGTTGACCTCTTCGGTCGCGAGCGTCTTCAGCGTCGAGTACAGCGTCGTGGTCTTGCCGGAACCGGTCGGGCCGGTCACGAGCACGATGCCGTAGGGCTTCTCCGTCATCGTGTTCCAGCGGCGCGCGTCGTCGTCGGAGAAGCCGAGTTCGGCGAAGTCCTTGACGACGACGTCGGGATCGAAGATGCGCATCACGAGCTTCTCGCCGAACGCGGTCGGCAGCGTCGACAGCCGCAGCTCCACCTCGATGCCGCTGGCCGTCAGCGTCTTGATGCGACCGTCCTGGGGCCGGCGCTTCTCGATCACGTCCATGCGGCCGAGCAGCTTGACGCGGCTGGTCATCGCGGACATCACGGCTGTGGGCACCTGATAGACCTGGTGCAGCACGCCGTCGATCCGAAAGCGCACGACGCCATGGTCGCGACGCGGCTCTAGATGGATGTCGGACGCACGCTGGTCGAACGCGTATTGCCACAGCCAGTCGACGATCTGCACGATGTGCGCGTCGTTCGAATCGTACTGGCGGCTGCCGCCCTTCGCGCTGCCGAGCTCGACGAGCTGCTCGAAGCTGTTCTGCACTGCCGCCCCGCCCTTCGCGGCTGCGCCCTTGACCGAGCGCGCCAGGCTGAAGAACTCGGCGATGTAGCGCGTGACGTCGTGCGGGTTCGCGAACATCCGCCGCACGTCGCGGCGCCAGATCCGCTGCATCTCCGGAATCCATTCGACGAGGAAAGGCTCGGACGTCGCGATGACGACCTCGTTGGCCTTGATCTCGATCGGCAGGATGCGAAAGCGCGTCGCATAGTTGACCGACATCAGGTCGGAGATCTTCGAGAAGTCGACCTTCAGCGGATCGATCCGCGTGTACGGGAGGCCGACCTTCGTCGCCAGCCACTCGGACAGGATGTCGAGCGTCAGCAGCCGATGCGGCGCCACGAGCGACTTGATTTTGGCCTCGGCGACGACGATCAGCGGATGCGTCTCGCTGCGCATCCGCGACGCGTCGCGCTGCAGCAGTTCGGCCGCAGCGGGTGTGATCATCGCGTCGACGAGCATCCACTTCAGCACGCGATCGAGCGTGAGGTGCCGGTCCTTCGCGTGGGTCGTGGGGAGTGCACTCATCGAGGATCTTCCTGCGCAGTGGCTTGCGGGAGTCTCGGCGATTATAGGTAGGTTGCATCGGCGGCGGACTTGCGATCGTCACCGCTGCGATGCAGCAGACGTGATGGGCGAACCCCGACGTCGCGATAGAGATTCATCACTTGCGTTCGGAATGACAGACAAGGGCCTGTCGTGCCGACGAAGGAGAGACCTTTCCCTCCGGACACCAAGGCCGGACGCCGCCTCGCGGATCAGATCCTGAACGCTCCCTCTTCATCGGTCCCCGACTCCGCCCGCAACCCATCCACCCACTTCGAAGCCGGCAGCTTCAACCCACGGGCGATCACCGCCGCCCTCTCCCGCATCGCCGACCACCGCACGTTCAGCGGCGGCCCGTTGAATGCGACGGCGATGCGATTGCCGTCGTGCACGTCCGGCAACGCGATCACGCGGCCATCGAAAGCCGCCTTGATTGCGCGCATGTTGCGGCCGAAGCTGGCGTGGACGCCGAACAGGTTGACCGTCATCACGCCGGGCGACCGCAGGCATGCGCGACAGGCGGCATAGAACGCGACCGAGTCGAGCACGGGTCCGCGCGCCGTCGCGTCGTACAGGTCGACCTGCAGCGCGTCCAGCGTGCCGCGGCGACCGACCTGGTCGACGTACTCGCCCGCGTCGCCGACCAGCACCTCGAGTTTCGCGTCGTCCGTCGGCAGTCCGAACATGGTCCGCGCCGCGACCACGACCGTCGGGTTCAGCTCGACCGCCGTCACCATCGCGTCGGGATAGTGACGATGGCAGAAGCGGGTCAGCGCGGCAGCGCCGAGACCGAGCTGCGCGATCGCCTTCGGCTGCTCGATGAACAACGACCACGCCATCATCTGCTGCGCGTATTCGAGCTCGATCGTGTCGGGCTTGCGCAGCCGCATCGCACCCTGGATCCACTCGGTCCCGAAGTGCAGGTAGCGCACGCCATCGACCTCGGAGAACGTGACCGGGGCGTAGACGATGCGGCGGCGCGACGCCGAAGGCTCGCCGATCGGCGCGGTCCGAGCGCCCTTTCGGGTGTCGGCCTTCATCGCAGCGCCGGCGCGAGCGCCGCATCCCAGGCGGCCTGCTTGACGGCGAGGCTGTGCGTGGCATTGGCCGGGCTCGACGACGGCAGTCTGACCAACCTGCAACGCGCAGCCTCGGGAATCGCGGCGACCCGCCCGATGTAGGAGGCCGACTTGCCGCCGTTGAACGCGATGACCGAGATATCCGAGCAGCGCCTGAGGAGCCCGCCGATATCGTTCGCGACCTCCGCGCGAATCGCCGTGTCGAGGCTGCCCTTGCGCTCGCACTGCGCGATGACGTCCCACACCGCGATGCCGTGCGCCTGCAGCCACTCGATCCGGTGCGCATAGTCGAGCGCCGCCGGCGACTCACCGAAGAGCCCACCGACCAGTCGCCAGAAATGGTTGCGCGGATGGCCGTAGTAGGCGGCGGCCGCGAGCGAAGCTTCACCGGGAAAGCTGCCGAGGATCAGGATCCGCGCCCGCGCATCGGCGATCGGCGCGAGTCCGATCAACGTGCCTGCTTCGCGTCCTGTCGACACCGCCTGTCCGATCGATGCGGGAACCAGGGTGGGGGATGTCTGGTGCATGGGGTCGCTTCCGATCCGTTCCGTACGACTGCCGTTCGACGCGCGGCGACGCGAAGGCCGCTACGATGGGGCCCACGCGATCAGTCGCGCTCTCCCGACCCCGGACCCGCAGGCGAATGCCGCTCTACCGACCTCTGCCCATTCCGCCGACCGCGACGGCCCTCCGTGCCGCGGCGCTGACGCTGCGCGACGATCCGTTCGTGGTCGGCGACGAAGCCGCACTCCATCATGAGTCCGATGCGCTGATCGTGATCGACCGGGGCCGCATCGTCGCATTCGGCGACTATCGAACCATCGCGCCGCAACTGCCGCCCGGCATCCCGATCACGCATCATCGCGACGCCCTGATCGTCCCCGGCTTCATCGATGCGCACGTGCATTATCCGCAAACGCAGATCATCGGGGCCGGCGGCAGGCGGCTGATCGACTGGCTGAACCATTACACCTTCGCCGCCGAACAGCAATTCGCGGACCGCGACCACGCCGGCCGCGTCGCCGGAATCTTCCTCGATGCATGCCTCTCATACGGCACGACCACCGCATCGGTGTACTGCACGGTCCATCCACAATCGGTCGACGCGTTTTTCTCGGCTGCCGAGGCGCGCAGCCTTCGGATGAATGCCGGCAAGACGCTGATGGATCGGCACGCTCCCGACGCGTTGCTCGACACCGCGCAGCGCGGCTACGACGAATCGCGCGCACTGATCGAGCGCTGGCGCGGCCGTGGCCGTGGCCGGCTCGGCTACACGGTCACGCCGCGCTTCGCAGCGACCAGCACGCCCGAGCAACTCGAGCTCGCCGGCGCACTGCTCGCGGACCATCCGGATGTCCGGTGCCAGACGCACATCGCGGAACAGCACGACGAGATCGCGTGGATCGCCGGGCTCTTCCCCGACCGCCTCGACTATCTCGACGTCTACGATCACTACGGACTGCTCGGGCCGCGCACGCTGCTCGGTCACGGCATTCATCTGACCGAGCGCGAATGGCAACGCTGTCACGACAGCGGTACGTCGATCGCCCATTGCCCGACGTCGAACGCCTTCCTCGGCAGCGGCCTGTTCGACTGGTCGCTCGCGAAGAAGTCCGAGCGCCCCGTGACGGTGGCGCTGGCCAGCGACGTCGGCGGTGGGACCACGCTGTCGATGCTCGCGACGATGGGCGCGGCCCACCAGATCGCCCAGCTGGGCGGCCACGCGCTGAGCGCCGCGCAGTCGCTGTTTCTCGCCACGCGCGGCGCAGCGCACGCGCTGCGGCTCGGCGAGCACATCGGCAGTATCGCGGTCGGGATGGAGGCGGACCTCGTCGTCCTCGACCTCGCGCATTCGCCGCTCGCGCGCCTGCGGATGCAGCACTGCGAGACCATCGACGAGGTGCTTTTCATGCTGATGACGTTGGCGGACGACCGGACCATCAGCGAGGTCTATGTCATGGGCGCCCCGATCGGCATACGGTCGCGGCAGGCACGCGCCGAAGACCCTGCGAAGGCATTGCGCGGAGCCGGTATCACCGCCGCGATCGACTGATCGAAACGCACTCCCCCATCCATCGACCGAACGGAATGGCATGGCTCTGGACAAGGTTCTCTACACGGCACCCGGCACGGCAACCGGCGGACGCGAAGGCAGCGGCAACGGCAACGGCAACGGCAACGTCGGGACTAATCCGTAGCAGATGTTCGCGGTCGGCTACGCCGCCTGCTTCATCGGTGCGATGAAAGTCGTGGCCGGACGCGAAAAGATTGCGCTGCCCCCGGACACCACGATCGACAGCAGCGTCGGCATCGGCCCCAAGGGCGACGCGTTCGGCATAGAGATCGCGCTGAAGGTCACGATCCCCGGCATGGATCACGCGACGGCCGAAGCGCTGGTCGCGAGGGCGCACACGGTGTGTCCCTATTCGAATGCCACGCGCGGCAACATCGACGTCAGGCTCAGCGTCGCTTGATCGTCGCCGCTGCCGACGCTGTCGACCAACACGAAAGAACCGGGCAGCGCCGGACTTCTTAACGCAGACGGCACAGTCAGGCGCCTGCTGTCAGCAGTGCGTTCACCCGCTTCACGAACGCCGCCGGGTTCTCCAGCTGCCCACCCTCTGCCAGCGTCGCCTGATCGAACAGCACGTGCGTCCAGTCCTCGAAGCGCGCGCTGTCCGCCGACTCTTCCTTGAGCTTCATCACCAGCGCGTGGTGCGGGTTGATCTCGAGGATGGGTCTGGTCTCCGGGGCCTTCTGGCCGGCCGCCTTCAGCATCCGCGCGAGATTGCCGCTCATGTCGCCGTCGTCAGCGACCAGGCAGGATGGTGAATCGGTCAGCCGCATCGTCACGCGCACTTCCTTGACCGCGTCGCCGAGGGCAGCCTTCATCCGGACCAGCACGTCGGCGAACTCGCCGGACTCCTTCTCCTGTTCCTTCTTCTCCGCTTCGTCCTCGAGCGTGCCGAGGTCGAGACCGCCCTTCGCGACGCTGACGACTTCCTTGCCTTCGAACTCGGTCAGGAAATTCAGCGCCCACTCGTCGACGCGGTCCGACAGGATCAGCACTTCGACGCCCTTCTTGCGGAAGATCTCGAGGTGCGGGCTGTTCTTCGCGGCCGTGAAGGTCTCGCCGATGACGTAGTAGATCTTCGTCTGGCCTTCCTTCATCCGGCCCACGTAGTCGGCCAGCGATACGGTCTGTTCCTCGGTGTCGGCCAGCGTGCTCGCGAAGCGGATCAGCTTCGCGATGCGATCCTTGTTCGCATGGTCCTCGCCGAGTCCTTCCTTGAGGACCTGACCGAACGACTTCCAGAACTGCCTGAAGTCGTCGGGCTTGTTGGCTGCCATGTCCTCGATCATCCCGAGGACCTTCTTCGTGCTGCCTTCGCGGATCGCCTTGACGTCGCGGCTCTCCTGCAGGATTTCGCGCGACACGTTCAGCGGCAGGTCGTTCGAATCGATCACACCCTTGACGAAGCGCAGGTACACCGGCATCAGTTGCTCGGCGTCGTCCATGATAAAGACGCGCTTGACGTACAGCTTGATGCCGGCGCGACGTTCTCGATCCCACAGGTCGAACGGCGGTTCCCTCGGGATGAACAGAAGCTGCGTGTATTCGCTGCGTCCCTCGACGCGGCTGTGCGTCCACGCGAGCGGGTCGGCGAAGTCGTGGCTGAGGTGCTTGTAGAACTCCTTGTATTGCTCGTCGGTGATCTCGCTCTTCGGCCGCGTCCACAGCGCGCTTGCCTGGTTGATCGTCTCGACTTCGTCCTTCGTGACGTACTCGCTCTTGTCCTTGTCCCATTCCTCCGTCTTCATGCGGATCGGCAAGGAGATGTGGTCGGAATATTTCTTGAGAATGGCCTTCAGGCGATAGCTCGACAGGAAGTCGTCGTCGTCGGCTCGCAGGTGCAACGTGATCGACGTGCCGCGCTTCGGGCGATCGATGTCCTCGACGCTGAACTCGCCGGAGCCGTCGCTTTCCCAGCGCACGCCTTCGTTCGACGGCAGCCCGGCGCGACGCGATTCGACGGTGACCTTGTCGGCGACGATGAACGCCGAGTAGAAGCCGACGCCGAACTGGCCGATCAGCTGGCCGACGTCGGCGGTCTCCTTCTGCTGCTCGCTCGACATCTTCGAGAAGAACTCCCGGGTGCCGGACTTGGCGATCGTGCCCAGATGCTCGATCGCTTCGGCGCGGCTCATGCCGATGCCGTTGTCGGCGATCGTGATGGTCCGCGCCGCCTTGTCGAACGAAACGTCGATCGCGAGATCCGTATCGCCCTCGAACAGGCCGGGCTTGT
>JBDTIS010000139.1:0-3139 GCA_039936235.1 Burkholderiaceae bacterium
GAGGAAGAACTCCAATGCGGGGGCCCCTGGTTTTGCTCTTCCCCCTTCAGGGGGAGGGTTCGGAGGGGGTTGGGGTCGGGACGGTCACGAGGATCGGCCCAGTCCCGCCCCGACCTCCCCGGCGAAGGGGAGGCAGTCCGGGATCAGGTCGCCGCGGGCCGCTTCATCTGGCACGACGTGGGCGTCGACGAGACATACGGATCGAGTACCGCGTCGGTGCGGAACGTGTAGCCGGTGTTCTCGACATCGTGCTTCAGCTTGCCGCCGGCCTTGGTCCACGTCGCGATGTAGAGGGTCATCTGCAACTGGTGGTCGGTCTTGCGCATCGTCACCTCCCCGGCACCTGGACCCTTCTCTTCCATCCCTTCCATCGCGAACGCGACCTTGGTCGGATCGGTGGATTTCGCCTTCTTGATCGAATCCGCGAGCATCTTCAACTCCACCCAGGCAGCCGCGACATAAAGCTCGTCGTTGTACTTCTTCTTGAACTCCTCGTACAGCGGCTCGAAGGTATTCTGGTCGACGTTGTTGTGCCAGTACGCGATCATCTTGACCTTCTCGGCGCCGGACGCACCCATTACCGTCGGCGTACCGGTCACGCCGGCGTAATAGGTATAGAAGTTGGCTTCGAGATTGGCTTCCTTCGCCGCCTTGATCAGCAACGTCAGGTCGGCGCCCCAGTTGCCGGTGATCACCGTGTCGGCACCGGATGCCTTGATCTTCGCGATGTACGGTGCGAAGTCCTTGGTCTGTGCGATCGGCGTCAAGTCCTCGCCGACGATCTGGATATCCGGACGCTTGCGGGCGAGCAACTCCTTCGCATACTTCGCGACCTGCACGCCATGCGCGTAGTTCTGTCCGATGATGTAGACCTTCTTGACCTTCGGGTCCTTCGCCATGTAGGTCGTCAGGCCTTCCATCTTCATCGACGTATCGGCGTCGAATCGGAAGTGCCAGAAGCTGCACTTGCTGTTCGTCAGGTCGGGATCGACCGCGGCGTAGTTCATGAACAGCATCGTCTTGTCGGGATTGCGTTCATTGAACTTGTTGATCGCGTCGATGATCGCGCCGGCCGCACCCGAGCCGTTGCCCTGGGTGACGTAACGGATCCCCTGATCCTGCGCAGCTTTCAACTGCGTGAGGCTTTCCTGCGGACTCGCCTTGTTGTCGAACGCCACGATCTCGAACGTGGTGTCGGGTCCGGCGGCCTTCTTCTCGTTGAGCTTCTCGGCCAGGAACTGGAAACTCTTCAGCTGGTTCTGTCCCACGTTGCCGAGCGGTCCGGACAGCGGATCGATGAAGCCGATCTTGACGACTTCGGCCGCCGCCGTGACAGGCAGGCCGAGTGCCAATGCGAAAGCGCCGCTACAGGCCAGCGCGCACAGATTGCGTTTCATGTTGGTCTCCATCCGGTTGGTGCAGGGTGCAGACGTGCTGCGCGACCCGCCTGTTCGTGATACCCGACTCTCCAGGTCGGAACATCGTGCTGTACGTCGCCGACATCACGCTGCTGCAAGCCGGAGAAGTCTACTGAAGGTGGCCCCCTCGGAGCATCTAGGAGATACCCCAACGACCGCCGTCGATCTATGCGCCAGGCAGCTTGTAGTCGCGGAAGGTCTCGCGCAGCTTGGCCTTCAGCATTTTCCCCGTCGCGCCGAGCGGTATCGCCTCGATGAACACGACATCGTCGGGAGTCCACCACTTCGCGATCTTCCCGTCGTAATGCGCGATCAGCTCGTCGCGCGTGACGACCGTATCGGCCTTGCGGACCACGACCAGCAGCGGTCGCTCGTCCCACTTCGGATGTGCGACCGCGATGACCGCGGCCATCGCGACGGCCGGATGCGCCATCGCGATGTTCTCGAGATCGATCGAGCCGATCCATTCGCCGCCGGACTTGATGACGTCCTTGCTGCGATCGGTGATCTGCAGATAACCGTCCGGGTCGATCGTACCGACGTCGCCGGTCGGGAACCACGAGATGCCGTCCTCGTCGACGACGAGCGGGTCACCGCCTTCGGACTTGAAGTATCCGCGGGCGACCCATGGACCGCGCACGAGCAGGTCGCCGAACGCGACGCCGTCCCAAGGCAGGTCCTTGCCGTCGGTGTCGACGATCTTCATGTCGACGCCGTAGATCACGTGGCCCTGCTTCTCGAGGATTCGCAGCTGCTGGTCGCGCGGCAGCGACAGATGCTTGTTGGCGAGCTTGCAGGTCGTGCCGAGCGGCGACATCTCGCTCATGCCCCACGCGTGGATGACCTCGACGCCGTAGTCGTCGTTCAGCGTGCGGATCATCGCCGGCGGACACGCGGAACCGCCGATGACGGTCTTCCTGAACGTCGAGAATTTCAGCCCGTTCTGCTTCATGTAGTTGATCAGGCCGAGCCACACGGTCGGTACGCCCGCCGAGAACGTAACCTTCTCGGCCTCGAACAGTTCGTACAGCGACTTGCCGTCGAGCGCGGGGCCGGGGAACACGACCTTGCATCCGACCAGCGCCGTGGTGTACGGCAGGCCCCAGGCGTTGACGTGGAACATCGGCACGACCGGCAGCACGGCATCGCTCGCAGATACGCCCATCGCGTCGGGCATGGACGCGCCGAACGCGTGCAGGACGCTGGAGCGATGCGAGTACAGGACGCCTTTCGGATTGCCGGTGGTGCCCGACGTGTAGCACAGCGACGATGCGGTGTTCTCGTCGAAGCTCGGCCAGACGTAACGATCCGATGCGGCGTCGATCAGTTCTTCGTAGCAGCCGAGCGCGGGCCCCTGGAAGTCGGCCGGCATGTGATCGCGACCGACCATCGCGTTCCAGCTCTTCACGGTCGGACAGCGCGTGCCGACCGCCGCGATGATCGGCAGGAAAGTCGCGTCGAAGAACAGATGCTGGTCTTCGGCATGGTTGACGATCCATGCAATCTGGTCCGGATGAAGACGCGGATTGATCGTGTGCAGGATCGCTCCGATACCCGACACCGCGTAGTAGATCTCGAGATGCCGGTAGCCGTTCCACGCGCTCGTCGCCACGCGGTCGCCGGGCTTGACGCCCATCGCGAGCAGGACGTTTGCGAGTTTCTTCGAGCGCAGCTGGACTTCGCCCCAACTGGTGCGATGGATGTCGCCCTCGACGCGCCGC
>JBDTIS010000140.1:0-3170 GCA_039936235.1 Burkholderiaceae bacterium
TGTCGGCGCCTCCCCGGATGCAGTCGCAGGGCCAGGCCATGCCACCCGGCAACAACCAGCCCGGCATGCCGCAGGGTGCGCCGCAGCAGCCACCGTCGCAGTGGCATCCGGGCATGCTGCCGCAGGGCGGACAGTCGCCGACCGACTAGTCGCTCACTTCGGGTCGGTCGAGCGCCGCGTCGCGATCAAGGTCTTCACGCCGTCGCCGGGCAGCGACGGCCGGTCCGCCTCCACCGCCGTCAACGGCAGCACCTCGCGCATCGAACGCAGGCTGCGTTCGCTGAGCGTCTGGTAAGTCCGCGTCCCCTCCGCCTTCCAGGCCAGCTCGACGTCGGTCAGCGGCCGCTTGACCTTGGCCGGAACCCCGGCGGCGAGCATCGCGGCGCCGATCTTCATCCCCGCAGGCACGAACGACGAAGCGGCGACGAACGCGCCCTCGCCCACTTCGGCTTCGTCCATCACCACCGCATTCATGCCGACCAGCGCGTCGCGGCCGACGACGCAGCCGTGCAAGACCGCGCCATGGCCGACATGGCCGTTCTCGGCGATCAGCGTCACCGCGCCTGGAAAGCCGTGGACGACACAGGTGTCCTGCAGGTTGGAGCCCGCCTCCATCACGATCTGTCCGAAGTCGCCGCGCAACGACGCGCATGGGCCGACGTAGCAGCGCGGTCCGACGATCACGTCGCCGATCAGGACGGCGCTCGGATGCACGTAGGCGGTGGGGTCGACGACCGGGACGAGCCCGTCGATCGCGTAACTGGGCATGGTGCTTCCTCGCGTGGACTGGATGGCGCCCATTGTGCCGTGCCGGATGCGACGAACCTATTGACCGACCGACCGGTCGGGAATACACTGCGCGCTGTCCGACGAACCCTGACCTCGCATGACCGTCCGCACGCCACAGCAGACCGCCGACCACGTCCGTGACGGGATGTACCTGCGCGACCGCGCGGCGCAGATGCTCGGCATCGAGATCGTCGACGTGGGTCCCGGCACCGCGCTGCTGACGATGAAGGTTCGTGACGACATGCTGAACGGCCACGATATCTGCCACGGCGGCCTGATCGCGACGCTGGCCGACACCTGCTTCGCCTACGCCTGCAATTCGTACGACGAGTTGACCGTCGCGTCGAGCTTCAGCGTCGACCTGATGGCGCCGGGGCGGCTCGACGACCTGTTGACCGCGCGCGGCGTCGAAGTGGCCAGGGGCGGACGGACCGGGCTCTACGACATTACCGTCACGAACCAGCGCGACGAACGCATCGCGGTGTTCCGCGGGCGCTCGTACACGATCAAGGGCAAGCCGGCCGTGCGCCCGGTGGAGGCGCCGTGAGCCGGACGAACCGACGTGCGCCTCATGCCGACGGCCTCGAGCCGATCGAGCACGCCAGCCGCGACGAGATCACGAGCCTGCAGCTCAGGCGGCTGCGCGTCTCGCTCGGGCGGGCCTACGAGAACGTCGCCCACTACCGCGACGCGTTCGATGCGGCCGGCGTCCATCCCGACGATCTCGAGCAGCTGTCCGACCTCGCGAAGTTCCCGTTCACGACGAAGAAGGACCTGCGCGACCACTATCCGTTCGGCATGCTCGCGGTGCCGCGCGAGCAGGTCGCCCGCATCCACGCGTCGTCGGGCACGACCGGCAAGCCGACGGTCGTCGGCTACACGCAGAACGACATCGATACATGGGCCGACCTGGTCGCGCGCTCGATCCGCGCGGCTGGCGGGCGCCGCGGCGACATGATCCACATCGCCTACGGTTACGGCCTGTTCACCGGCGGGCTGGGCGCGCACTACGGCGCCGAACGGCTGGGATGCACGGTGATCCCGATGTCCGGCGGCCAGACCGAGAAGCAGGTCCAGCTGCTGATCGACTTCGAGCCCGACATCATCATGGTGACGCCGAGCTACATGCAGGTGATCGTCGAGGAGTTCGAGCGGATGGGCCTGGACGCGGCTGCGAGCTCGCTGCGGATCGGTATCTTCGGCGCCGAACCGTGGACCGAGGCGATGCGCGCCGACATCGAGCGCCGCGCTGGTCTCGACGCCGTCGACATCTACGGACTGTCGGAAGTGATGGGTCCCGGCGTCGCGAGCGAATGCATCGAGAGCAAGGACGGCCCGGTGATCTGGGAGGACCACTTCTATCCGGAAATCATCGACCCCGACACCGGCGAGGTGTTGCCCGACGGTGCCGAAGGCGAACTCGTCTTCACGTCGCTGACGAAGGAAGCGTTGCCGATCGTCCGCTACCGCACGCGCGACCTGACGCGGCTGCTGCCGCCGACATCGCGTGCGTTCCGGCGGATGGGCAAGATCGTCGGACGCAGCGACGACATGCTGATCATCCGCGGCGTCAACGTGTTCCCGACCCAGCTCGAGGAGATCGTCCTGCAGCATGCGCAGCTGTCGGGGCAGTACCAGATCGTCGTCGGCCGCGACGGCGCGCTCGACACCGTCGAGGTGCGCTGCGAATTCCAGCCGGGCGTGGCGGACGGAGACGCGGCCGAGGTCTCGCGCTGGTTGCAGGCACGCATCAAGACGATGGTCGGCATCACGACGAAGGTCGCGGTGCTGCCGAACAACACGATCGAGCGTACGCAGACCGGCAAGGCACGCCGGGTCGTCGACACGCGGCCGCGCTGACACGAAAGGAAAGCCATGTACACGCAGGCGATGGACACGATGGGCAACGAACCCGGCCATGCCGTGAAGGCCGTCCGGTCGGCCGACGAGATCAGGCTGCAGGAAGGCTTCGACGCGCACATCGATGCGGGCGACTTCATCGAGGCCAAGGACTGGATGCCCGAACACTATCGCAAGACGCTGGTACGGCAGATCAGCCAGCACGCGCATTCGGAGATCGTCGGGATGCTGCCGGAAGGCAACTGGATCACGCGCGCGCCCACGCTCAAGCGCAAGTCCATCCTGCTCGCGAAGGTGCAGGACGAAGGCGGCCACGGTCTCTACCTGTATGCGGCCGCCGAGACGCTCGGCACGTCGCGCGACCAGATGTTCGACGCGCTGCATTCGGGCAAGGCCAAGTACAGCTCGATCTTCAACTATCCGACCCTGACGTGGGCCGACATGGGCACGGTCGGCTGGCTGGTCGACGGCGCCGCGATCATGAATCAGGTGCCGATCTGCCGCTGCTCGTACGCGCCGTA
>JBDTIS010000141.1:0-79443 GCA_039936235.1 Burkholderiaceae bacterium
GAGCCGGCAGCGCACCGCGGTCACGCCTGACATTCCGTCGCTCGCCGAAGCGACCGGCGTGAAGGACATCGACGTCGACATCTGGTATGCGGTTTATGCCCCAGCGGCGACACCGCCCGAGATCGTCGCCCGTCTCAATGCCGAATTCAATACGCTGCTGCGTCGGCCCGATGTGCGCGAGACGCTCGGCAAGCAAGGCCTCGCGGCCACCGGCGGCACGCCCGAGCAGCTTGCGCAGATGACGAGCAGCGACATGGAACGCTGGGCCAAGGTGGTGCAGGCTGCGAAGATCGGCGCCGATTGACCGGCGCCAAGGGAACGACATGAACACGACGAGCACCGAAGCGCCTTCGAAGGCGAGCCCACAGGCCATGGTCGGCAATCGCACCATCGACGTACGCACCATCGAAGAACGGCGCCGCTTCTACGAGCAGATCTCGGGCGCGAACCTGACGCCGCTGTGGGAGGTCCTCGGCAGCCTCGTCATCCCGCAGCCGAACTCCCCGTGCGTGGCGGCGTACTGGCAGTACGACGCGATCCGCGACGACCTGCTCGAGGCCGGCCGGCTGATCACCGCGAAGGAGGCCGAGCGGTGCGTGCTGATCCTCGAGAACCCGGCGCTGCGCGGCCAGTCGGCGATCACGCACACGATGTACTGCGGGTTGCAGGTGATCATGCCCGGCGAGGTCGCGCCGAGCCATCGGCACACGCAGTCGGCGCTGCGTTTCGTGGTCGAGGGCGAAGGCGCATACACGGCGGTGGACGGCGAGCGCGTCGCGATGCGCCGCGGCGACTTCATCATCACGCCGTCGTGGACCTGGCACGACCACGGCAATACCGGCGATGAGCCGGTGATCTGGATGGACGGTCTCGACATCCCGCTGATCCGCATGCTCGACGCGAGTTTTGCCGAACGCCTCGGCGAGGAAACCCAGCCGGTCACGCAGCCCGAGGGCGATGCGCTGAACCGCTACGGCAACAACATGCTGCCGGTCGACTGGACGCCGACGACGAAGACCAGTCCGATCTTCCACTATCCCTACGAGCGCAGCCGCGAGACGCTCGACCGGCTGTCGCGCAGCGGGCCGCTGCATCCGGCTCACGGCATCAAGATGCAATACATCAACCCGGCCAGCGGCGGCTTCGCGATGCCGACGATCGGCACGTTCATCCAGTTCATGCCGAAAGGCTTCGAGGGCAGCGGCGAGCGCGTCACCGACGGCACGATCTACAACGTCGTCGAAGGCCGCGGCCGCACGACCATCGGGGAGCACACCTTCAGCTGGGGACCGCGCGACATCTTCGTCGCGCCGTCGTGGCTGCCGGTCGTCCACGCGGTCGACGACGATGCGGTGCTGTTCAGCTATTCGGACCGGCCGGTCCAGAAGGCACTCGGACTGTGGCGCTCCGCGCCGGCGTGACGCTCAGGACGTCAGTTGCCGGATGAACGCCGGCGCGACGTCGCGGTCGATCGCGCCGCCGATCAGCGCGGCGATCTCGACGTCGCTCCGGCCCACTTTCCTGAGCTGATCGATCTCGTCGCCGAGCAGCGCGATGAACGCCTGCGTCGACAAGGCTTCGGAACCGATCCCCATCGCGTTGCGCAGCGCGTCGCGCGCACGCGCCAGTTCCTCGGACGAGAAGGTCTGCGCTTCGGCCTCGGCCACGCGTCGTTCGCGCGTCGCCTTCGGTTGCGCGAACAGTCGCGCGATCTCGTCGACCAGCACGTCCGTGTCGGTGGCCTTCGTCAGGAACAGGTCGTAGTCGTCGAAGCGTTCGCGGACCCAGTGTTCGTCGAGTCCGGTGTGGATACCGATCAGAACGTCCGCGGTCCTTTCGTTGTCTCGCAGTACGCGCGCAACCTCGATGCCGCTCATCTCCGGCATCGAGATATCCATCAGCACCATGTCGAACGGCTTCGCCGCCGCGAGGTCCACGGCTTCGCGGCCGTGCTTGGCCGTGACGACGACGTGGCCCTCGTGTTCCAGCATCAGCTTGAGCACTTCGAGGATCGCCCAGTCGTCTTCGACGATCAGAATGCGACGGCGGGGATCGCGTTGCTTGAAGACCAAGGGGGCGCGGGCCTGCGAAGTCAGACGTGAACGCTGGCTGCGGCGACGGCACTCGCAGCGCGCGGCAGCGTGACACGGAACGTGGTCTTCCGATCCGCGCCGCCTGAGAGGACCTCGACCCGCCCGCCGTGCGCGCGCGCGATCTGGTCGACGATGTAAAGACCGAGCCCGAGACCGTCGCCGCGCGTGCGATGCTGGTCACGGCTGCGGAAGGGGTCGAACACGTGCGGCAACACGTCGTCCGGGATGCAACCCGCGTTGCTGACGGCGAACGCGACCTCCGCATCGTCAGTCCCGTCGAGTTCGCATTCGATCTCGCAGTCGGCGCCACCGTGTTGCAGCGCGTTGCCGATCAGGTTCGACGCGATCTGGGCCAGTCGACCCGCGTCCCACTCGCCTCCGAGATTGCCATTGGTCCGCAACGCGATCCGCCGCTCGGGCATCGAAGCACGCTGTTCGTCGACGGCATGTGCGATCAGTGCGCCGAGATCGACCGGCTGATGCCGGATCGGAATCCCTCCTGCGAGTCGCACGCGTGCCAGGTCGAGCATGTCGGAGATCATGTGGCTCATCAGCTTGGCGCTGGCGAGCGTGCGCGCCGCCGATCGGCGCGTCGTCTCGTCGGCAGCCTTCTTCTCGAGCAGGATGGAGCCCATCACGATCGCGCTGAGCGGTCCGCGCAGGTCGTGGCCGAGCATCGCGGTGAACATCTCCTGCAGCCGCAGCGTCTCGGTCTTCTCACGCAGCTCGCGCGCGAGCTGCAGCCGTTGCTGTGCGAGCTCGATGAACACGTCGACCTTGCTCTTGAGGATATGCGGATCGATCGGTTTGAACAGGAAGTCGACCGCGCCGGTCTCGTAGCCCTTGAACACGCGTCGCTCGTCGCTCGCACCGGCCGTGACGAAGATGATCGGCACGGCGCGCGTACGCTCGCTGCCGCGCATCAACTCGGCGAGCTCGAAGCCGTCTAGCTCGGGCATCTGTACGTCGACGAGCGCGAGCGAGACGTGATGGATCAGCAGCAGTTCGAGCGCCTCGGCGCCCGAGCGGGCCTCGAGCAATTCGATGTCGTCGCGACGCAGCAGCGCCGACAGCGCGAGTAGGTTCTCGGGCAGATCGTCGACCAGTAACAGCTTCACCGGGATCGCCGGATCGGGTTTCATGCATCGACCTTCGTGACGGTACTTCCATCGATGGTAAGCAGCAACGCGATGATCTCGTCGAGTGGAAGCACGAAGTTCGCCGCGATCCGCTTCAGCGCGGCGGCCGGCATCGCCGGGAACAGCGCCGTTTTCGGATCCTGCACGATCGCGATGCCGCCGGTGCGCTGAACGGCCGCGATTCCAGCCGCGCCGTCGTCGTTCGCACCCGTCAGGACGACGGCCGCGAGGCGCGCTCCGTAGACGTCGATCGCACTCTCGAAGAGGATGTCGATCGCCGGCCGCGAGTAGTTGACCGGCTCGTCGGCCGACAGCGCGAGGCTCGGACCCTTGTCCAGAAGAAGGTGGTAGTCCGGTGGTGCGAAGTAGATCGTGCCGATCTCCACGGGCAACTTGTCTTCCGCTTCGCGGACCGGCGCCGCGCAGCGCGCGCCGAACAGGGGCGCGAGCAGGCTCGGCCGCTCGCGCGGGAGGTGGATCACGATGAAGATCGGAACCGACAGTCGTCCGGGCAGCGCGGGCAGCATCCGCATCAGCGCCTCGATGCCGCCGGCCGACGCGCCGATCACGACCGCCGAGACGCGCCCCGCAAGCGTCGGTGCCTCGGTCATCGGTGCGCGGCCGTGCGCATGCGCCGCGGCCTCACGCATCGGCCTTCTTCCGGTATATCCGGTCGCCGGCCACGAACGGATCGAACGCGTGGGCCTGGCTCGAGAATCGCAGCGACTCCTTCGAGCCGATGCCGAGGAAACCCTTGCGGCACAAGGCTTCGTGGAACAGGCCGAGCGCGCGGTCCTGCAACTCGCGCGTGAAGTAGATCAGCACGTTGCGACACGACACCAGCTGCATCTCCGCGAACACGCTGTCGGTCGCGAGGCTGTGATCGGAGAACACGATCTGCTCGCGCAGCGTCTTGTCGAACACCGCACGGTCGTAGGCGGCCGTGTAGTAGTCCGACAGCGACGTGTGCGCGCCGGACCTTCGATGATTCTCGGTGAAGCCGGCGATCCGGTCGATCGCGTAGATGCCGGCCTCGGCCTGCGCGAGGGCACGCGGATTGATGTCGGTCGCATAGATCAGCGTGCGTTCGAGCAGCCCTTCCTCGCGCAACAGGATGGCGATCGAATAGGCCTCCTCGCCGGTGCTGCAGCCGGCGATCCAGATCTTCAGCGACGGATAGGTGCGCAGCAGAGGCACGACCTTCTCGCGCAGCGCGAGGAAGTAGGCAGGGTCGCGGAACATCTCGCTGACCTGGACCGTCAGGTAGTCGAGCAGCGGCGGAAAGAAGGCCGGGTCGTGCAGCACGCGATCCTGCAGCTGCGACAACGTCTTGCAGCCGAAGCGTGTCATCGCGGTCGTCAGCCGACGCTTCAACGACGCGCCGGCGTAGTCGCGGAAGTCGTAGTGGTACTTCAGGAAGATCGCGTCGACGAGCAGCTGCAATTCGATGTCGAAGTCCCTGCTGGCCTCGGCGACGGTTGCCGGCGGGGTGGTGATCACTTCGGCATCCAGACGCGGACCAGCGACAGGAGCTTCTCGACGTCGAGCGGCTTCGCGACATAGTCGTTGGCGCCCGCCGCGAGGCATTTCTCCTGGTCGTCGCGCATCGCCTTGGCGGTCAGTGCGATGATCGGCAGCTTCTTCCAGCGCGGATCCTTGCGGATCTGGCGCATCGCCGTGTACCCGTCCATCTCGGGCATCATGATGTCCATCAGGACCAGATCGATCGCGGCAGCCGGGTCGCCGACGGTCTTCGCGAGCGCCTCCAGCGCTTCGCGGCCGTTGCGGGCGATCTCGATCTTCAGGCCCTTCGGTTCGAGCACGCTCGTCAGCGCGAACACGTTGCGCACATCGTCCTCGACGACCAGCACGCGCCGACCCTCGAAGGTGGACTCGCGGCTGCGTGCCTCGCGCAGCATCCGTTGCCGTTCCGGCGGCAGGTCGGCCTCGACCTGATGCAGGAACAGCGTGACCTCGTCGAGCAGGCGCTCCGGGGACCGCGCGTCCTTGATGATGATCGATCGCGAGTAGCGGCTCAGCCGCTGCTCTTCGCTTCGCGTGAGCAGTCGGCCCGTGTAGACGATCACCGGCGGGAACGCCACGTCGTCGTGCGCGGCCATCTTCTCGAGCAGGTCGTAGCCGGACAGGTCCGGCAGGTTCAGATCCATCACCATGCAGTCGAAGGTCGCGCCCTGCAGATGCGCTAGCGCGTCCGACGCGCGCGACGCACCGACGATCTGCACGCCGTCGCTCTCGAGCAGCTGGCGGATGCTTTCGAGCTGGCGCGCGTCGTCCTCGACGACCAGCACGCGGCGCAGGTGCGGCGTGAAACGGGCGCGCAGGCCTTCGAGCGCTTCGACGAGCTGTTCGCGCTTGACCGGCTTCAGGTCGTAGCCGACGGCGCCGAGTTCGCGCGCCTCCTGGCGATAATCGGCGACCGACGCGACGTGAACCGGGATGTGCCGCGTATCCGGATCGCGCTTGAGCTGGTCGAGCACGCCGAGCCCGGAGTGGTCGGGCAGGTTCATGTCGAGCAGGATCGCGTTCGGCCGATAGGTCTTCGCGGCGGACAGACCGTCGCCGGCGCTGTGTGCGATGACGCACTGGAAGCCCATCTCGTGCGCCAGGTCCTGCAGGATCGCGGCGAAGCGCTTGTCGTCCTCGATCACGAGGATCAGCCGCGCATGCGGTGCGAGTCGATCGCGGTCGTCGCCGGTGACCGGCGGCAGCCCTGGCGCCTCGTTCGCCCGTGCCGGGACGATGATCGTCGGCGGCGCTGACGGCGGGGGCGGCGCCACGAACGGCGTCGGGGGCAGTCGAGCCGGCTTCTCGCCGTCGGCGACGAACACGATCGGCAGCGTCAGCGTGAACACGCTGCCCTGTCCGGTCGTGCTCTGCACGACGACGTCGCCGCCGAGCAGCCGCGCCAGATCGCGAGAGATCGACAGGCCGAGCCCGGTCCCGCCGAAGCGACGATGGGTGCTGCCGTCGGCCTGACGGAAGGCCTCGAAGATCACTTCCTGTTCATGCGGCGCGATGCCGATGCCGCTGTCGCTGACAGCGATCGCGATCTTCCCGTCTTCGGGCGTGAAGACGCGCAGTCCGACTTCACCGCGGGCCGTGAACTTGAACGCGTTGGACAGCAGGTTGCGGACGACCTGGCCGATCCGCTGCGGATCGGTCTCGATGCGCAGCGGCGTGCCGGGCTCGACGGTCGCCGTGAACGCGAGACCCTTGTCGCGCGCGATCGGCTCGAACGTCATCACGAGCGCTTCGACGATGCGATTGACCGGCACCGACTCGACGTCGATGTCGACCTTGCCGGCCTCGATCTTCGACAGGTCGAGGATGTCGTTGATCAGCGTCAGCAGATCGTTGCCCGCCGACAGGATGGTGTCGGCGAACTTGACCTGTTCGTCGGTGAGATTGCCGTGCTTGTTGTCGGCCAGCAGCTTCGACAGGATCAGCGTCGAGTTCAGCGGCGTACGCAGCTCGTGGCTCATGTTGGCGAGGAATTCGCTCTTGTACTGGTTCGAACGCTCCAGTTCCTCGGCCTTGTCGACCAGCACGTTCTGCGAACGGACCAGCGTCGCCTTCTGGTCCTCGAGCAACTGTGCCTGCTCTTCGAGTTGGGAATTGGTCTGCTCGAGTTCGGATTGCTGGCCCTCGAGCTGTGCCTGAGAGACCTTCAGCGCCTGGCCCTGTTCCTCGAGCTCCTCGTTGCTCACGCGCAACTCTTCCTGCTGCGCCTGCAACTCCTCGGCCTGCTGCTGTGTCTCGGCGAGCAGCGCGTCCACCCGGTCGCGTTCGCGCGAGCTCCGGATCGCGACCGCAACGACTTCGGAAATGCGTGCCAGCAGTTCCCGATCTTCGGCACCGACTTCGCGCAGGAAGGCGAACTCCATGATCGCCTGGAGCTGTCCGTCCACCGTCGCCGGTGCGACCAGCAGTTCGCGCGGCTGCCCGCGACCGAGCGACGAACGGATCTCCAGGTAATCGGCGGGCACCTTGCGGACGTGGATCACGTCGTTGTCCTTCGCGGCCTGGCCGACCAGCCCTTCACCGATCGCCACCGATCGCGATTCGTCGGCGGACCCGTCGGCATAACCGGCGACGCGATGCAGGCGGCCGTCGCCTTCGGGCGCGTAGACCGTCGCATGCGGCACGTCGAGATAGCGGGCGAGGAAGGCCAGCGCTTTCGCGCACATCGCGTCCATTCGCCTCTCGCCGAGCAACTGTTCGGCGAGCCCCGAGACGCCGGCACGCAACCAGCTCTCGATCTCGCGTTCGCGGTGGCCGCGCGCCAGAGCCCAGGCGGCGGTCGCGATCAACAACAGCAGAACCGTCGCTCCGATCATCGTGAAGCGGAAAGCGGCCCGCACTGCCGCATCGCTTTCGGCCTGCCGACTTGCCAGCACGCCGCGTTCGTCGGCCTGCATCTCGCCGATCAGCGCGCGGATGCTGTCCATCGTGACCTTGCCAAGATCGGTGCGAACGAGCGCCACCGCGCCGTCGATATCGCCAGAACGACGCAGCGTCACCGTATCGCGCAGCTCGGTCAGTTTGCTCTCGACCAGCGGCTCGAGCGCGGCGATCCGGGCCGCCTGCCGCGGGTTGTCGGCGGTGACGCTCCGCAACGAAGCGAGTTCGCCGGGCGCCGTCGTCTGGGCCGTCGTATAGCGTGCGAGATAGTTCTCGGTGCCGGTCAGCAGATAGCCGCGCTGTCCGGATTCGGCGTCCTTCATGTGATCGAGCAGCGTCTGCACGCGGGCGAGCACCTCCAGCGTGTGCGCCACGCTCTCCTCCGTGGCCTGGCTGCCGAGCATCGAGCGGTAGGCCAGCGCCGCGGAGACGGTCACGACGATCGCCGCGATGACGAGGCCCCCGACAGTGCGCGCAGGAAGGTGAAAGCGCTTGCGGGCCACGGCGAAGGGAGCGGCTTGGGAATCGGGCATGGGATGGTTCGATCGAGCGGACGCGGCCGCGCCTCGGCCGGGGCGCCTGAGGGGCCGTGCATGATAAACGGCGCGCGGCGGCGGGTCGTGGGAGCGCGCCTGATCCGGAAGCGTCCGACGCAGGGTTCGCAAAAATACGACGGGCGGTCAGACGCGTCGGCCCCGATCGCCCCAGGCCGGGCCTTGCGCACACCGATCAATGCGCTCGGCGCTTCGGAGCGGGCCCTAGGCGGTTCTTTCGTCGGTCCGAACCGTCAGGATCGGCGGCGCCGTGATGCGCCCGCCGTCGATGTGAAAAGCCTCGTCGGCAAAACGCGCGAGGTCGGCCGGGTCGTGCGTGATCATCACCATCGGCAGGTCGACGTCGCGCAGCAGCGCATCGAGCTCGTCGCGCATCCGCTCGCGCAGTGCCGGATCGAGCGCCGAGAACGGTTCGTCGAGCAGCAGCGCGCGTGGCCCGTTGACGAGCGCACGGGCCAGGGCGGTCCGCTGACGCTGGCCGCCCGACAGTTCGCGCGGCGCCTGGTCGGCGACGTCGAGCAGCTCGAACGCGCGCAACCAGCGCAGGACCGGTTCGGTGTCGACACGGGCCGATGGATTGCGCAGGCCGGTGGACAGCCCGAACGCGACGTTCTGGCGCACGCTCAGCTTCGGGAACAGCGCGTAGTCCTGGAACAGATAGCCGAAGCCGCGATCGCGGGCCGGCACGTCGATGCCGGCCGCGCCGTCGAACAGGACATCGTCGTCGAACGCGATGCGGCCGCGGTCGGGCGTGCGCAGTCCGGCGACCGCCTGCAGCAAGACCGTCTTACCGGCGCCGGAAGGGCCGTAGAGCACCGTACGCTTCGTCGTCGTGCAAAACTGCACGCACAATTCGAACGTGCGCGACACGCTCTTCAATCGCTGCGTGATGTCGACGTGGAGGGTCACGCTACCGGCTCCGCCGCATTCATTTGTCGACCCGCGCCGGGGCGAGCCTGCCGGCCGCGAGGAGCACCGTCACGCAGACGATCGATGTGATCACGACCAGGAAATTGGCCTGCTCGTCCTGACCCGCCTGGACTGCTTCGTAGACCGCCATCGAAAGCGTCTGGGTGCGACCGGGGATGCTGCCGGCCACCATCAGCGTCGCGCCGAACTCGCCGAGCGACCGCGCGAACACGAGCAGCGTGCCGGCGAGGATGCCGGACCACGCCATCGGCACCGTGACGCGGGCGAAGACGGCCCATTCGCCGAGGCCGAGTACGCGGGCCGCGTTCTCGAGTTGCGGGTCGACCGCTTCGAACGCGCCGCGCGCCGACCGCAGCACCAGCGGGAACGAAACCAGGGTGGCCGCGATCACGGCACCCTGCCACGTGAAGATCAGGTTGATGCCGAACGACTGCTGCAGCCAGCCGCCGAGCCAGCCGCGCTTGCCGATCAGCACCAGCAGGTAATAGCCGAGGACGGTCGGCGGCAGGACCAGCGGCAGCGTCAGGACCGCGTCGACGAACTCACGGCCGGCGAACCGCTTGCGGGCGAGCAACCATCCTACGGCGACGCCGAGGACGAGGTTGATCGCGGTGGCGCACAGGGCCACCTTCAGCGTCAACGCGATCGTGATCCATACGGAGGCGTCCATCGGTATCGGGGTGGGCGTTGCCGGTGACGGGAGCGGTCTTGAAGGGCGCTGCCGGGAGCGGAAGGCGGAATATATCGCAGGATATAACGGTGCTGCGATGGTCCGGCGTGGAGACGACGCGAACCTGCAAATCACATCACTCGCGCTTCAACATCTTCAGCAACTTCGACACATCCGCTCGACAGGTCTGCGTCGCCCTGGCTTCGATGCCGCGGTACAGCGCGATCAGCTTCAGTCCGGACGCGGTCACCTCGCTGCCACCGCCGTGCTGGCCACCCTTCGCCGAATCGACCGCAGGCTGCGCGAGTGACCGGTTCAACGCGTCGAGCAGCATCCAGGCGCGCCGGTACGACATGTCGAGACTCCTGGCTGCCGCGGTGATCGATCCGGTCTCGGCAATCGCCTCGATCAGCGCGATCTTGCCGGGACCGATGGCGATCGCGTCTCCGGCGGTCACCCTTAACCGGAACTTCATCTGCGGCGTCGGCGCAGTGGTCGCCGGACGGGATAGGCGCTTGGACTTGGTATTCGCGGAGGCTGGGGGCATGTCAGGACGGGATGCGAAAAGGAGCAGGACGAGCGGCGGTCGACTTATCCCGATTAGAGCACCGCCGGTCCCACGCGGCCATCGCGCCCACGCACCACATCGCGGTAGTTCCTCATGGAACGTCTGCACTAGCGTGATATTCATTCGAATATCACGCTTGCTGCAAGGCAATCGTTATATTTCGAGATATATTACGCTTCCACCTTTCTGCGAGCCGACCCGCATCCATGTCCTGTCTCCTCCGCGCGTCCGCGCTCGCAGTCCTGCTGTGTATGTCGTCGCTGATCTCCAACCCGGCGTCTGCCGCGGACCTGACCGTTTCGGCGGCTGCGAGCCTCACCAACGCCTTCCGGGAACTGGGCACGTCGTTCGAAGCGCAGAACCCGGGTACGACGGTCCGGTTGAACTTCGCCGCGTCGGGCGCGTTGCTGCAGCAGATCGTCAAGGGCGCGCCGGTCGATGTGTTCGCCAGCGCCGACCAGGAGACGATGGACGACGCTCAGAAGCAAGGTCTGGTCGAGCCCGGCACGCGCGTCGACTTCGTTCGCAACGCACTCGTCGTCATCGTCCCGACCGACAGCAAGCTCACGGCGACCGGCCTCGCGGACCTGCGCTCGGATCGCTTCGCGAAAATCGCCATCGGCCAGCCGGCCAGCGTTCCGGTCGGGCGCTACTCGAAGTCGGTCCTCGAGCAGGCCGGTCTGTGGACCATCGTGGAGCCGAAGTCGATCGGCGCCCAGTCGGTGCGTCAGGCGCTGGATTACGTCGCGCGCGGCGAGGTCGATGCCGGCTTCGTCTACGCGACCGACGCGGCCATCATGACCGACAAGGTCCGCGTCCTGTTCATCGCCTCGACACCGATTCCGATCCTTTACCCGATCGCCGTGATGAAGGGGTCCGCCAACGATGCGATCGCGAGGAAGTTCGCGCAGTACATCGCATCGCCGCCGTCGCAGGCCGTCCTCGCGCGCTACGGTTTCGGAACGCCGTGATCGCAGGGAAGCACTTGTCCAGTGCTTCCCGAGCTCGACGTCGACGCTCCGCGTGTCCGCGCCGCGCAGCACCGTGAATGCGGTCCAGCCGGCATCCGCGTTAGTTGCGTGGAAATCACACTTTGCTTTCGCATCGTCGTGCGCTCGTGAATACTTCGGACTGACGTCGAACGGCCGGAATGGTCGTATCGACCGCAAAGGTCGCCAGGGCCGCGAGTCGTGGCGCGACAGGATGGCACCGCAGTCCGTCCGCTCAGAAAATACAGGGAACCCAATGAAGAAGCTTCTCCCCATCGCCGCAGGCCTTCTGCTCGCCGGCGCGGCCCAGGCCCAGACCGCGGTCACGCTGTACGGCATCGCCGACGGCGACTTCCGGCTGGATCACACGGCCATCGGTACGCTCAAGTCGGTCGGCAGCGGCGGCGAATCGGCGAGTCGCTGGGGCCTGCGCGGTACCGAGGATCTCGGCAACGGCATCAAGGCGGTCTTCAACTTCGAGCAGGACTTCGACCTGAGCGACAACGGAGTGCCGCAGGGCAACATCGGCGGCGTCACGCCGACGTCTCCGACCTCATCGACCGGCAGCCGCCTGTTCGGTCGTCGCGCGATCGTCGGCATCAACATCCCTTCGGCCGGCGAGCTGCGGATCGGTCGTGAGTACACGCCGCTGTACCAGGCATGGTCGACCGCCGATCCGTTCGCGGCGGGTACCGTGTCGCGTGCTACGAATTACGCGGTCGGCAACGTGGTGCGCAACGACAACTCGATCACCTACGAGAGCCCGAGCTTCTCTGGGCTGGCGTTCAAGGCGCAGTTCCGCGCGGGCGAGGCGACGACCAACACGGTCGCCAGCGGCGCCACGAAGAACGGCGGCAACTCCACCAGTGCGTCGCTGACCTATGCGCAGGGGCCGCTGTACGCGGGCGTCGGTTACATCGGCACGAAGAACGCGATCGACAACAACACCACGCGCAGCGAGGCCGCCGCGCTGATGTACGACTTCAAGTTCTTCAAGCTGCACGGGCTGTACTTCCATACGAAGAACGCGACGACGACGAAGCAGCAGTCCTACGCGTTCGGCGTGACGGTGCCCATCCAGGCGTTCAAGATTATCGGCACCGTGGCACGGGTCGACAACAAGTACGACGGCAACAACAGCACGCTGCACCTGAATGACGCGAACTTCTTCGGCCTCGGCGGCAACTACGCGCTGTCGAAGCGCACCGACCTGTACCTGGTCTACTCGAAGATCGTGAATCAGGGCGCTGCGCAGTATCTGATCGCCGACAACAGCAACGCCGGCCTGTTCACGACGACCAACGTGCCGGCCGGCTTCAACCCGTGGTCGACCCAGTTCGGCGTGCGCCACCTGTTCTGAGCGTCGGCAGACGGTCAACGGAGGAGCGGTCGCGAAACCGCTCTTTTTTTCGATCACCAGCAACCTGCGGCGGCGGGACCGCACTATCAGCGCATCCCCGCTGCAACGAAACGCACGAGCGCGATGACCGGCAGCACGCTGCCGACGACGACCACGCCGGTCCAGCTGAAACGGGCGTACAGCGGACTCGCGATCAGCGACCCGACCGCGCCGCCGATGAAGACGCTCGTCACGTACAGCGCATTCAGGCGGCCGCGGCTGGCTGCGTCGAGCGCATAGATCTCGCGCTGGCCGAGGACCATGTTCATCTGGACGCAGAAGTCGAGCAGCACGCCGGTGAGAATCATCCCCGCCACCCCGAGCGACGGCGCCATGGCGACCGGCCAGAAGCCGACGGCAGCCAGCGTCATCGCGACCGATGAGCCCGCCCGCGTGTGGCCCGCGTCGGCGAGTCGGCCGGCGATCGGTGCCGCGATCGCACCGAGTGCGCCGATCAGCGCGAAGACCGCGATCTGACTCTGGCTGTAGTCGAAGTGACGGGACAGTTCGAGCGGCGCCGTGGTCCAGAACAGGCTGAACGACGCGAACATGCAGCCCTGATAGAAGGAGCGCCGACGCAGCGCCGGCAACCGCGCGACCAGCGTGAACAGCGAACCGAGCAGCGCCGTGTAGCTGGCCTCGTGGTCGGGCTGGCGGCGCGGCATCAGCACCGCTAAGAGCAGCGCGATGCCGATCATCAGCACGGTCGCGGTCCCGAACACGGCGTGCCATCCGAAGTGGTCGGCGACGAAACTCGAGAACGGCCGCGACAGCAGGATGCCCAGCATCAGGCCGCCCATCACGTTACCGACGACGCGGCCGCGCGCGTCGTCCGGCGCGAAATGCGCGGCCAGCGGTACGAGAATCTGGACAGACACGGATCCGAAGCCGATCAGTAGCGAGACGAACAGGAAGATGCCCGGATCACTGACGACCGTCGCGATCGCGAGGCTGACGACCGACAGCATCGTCGTCGCGATCAGCAGCCGCCGGTTCTCGACCAGATCGGCCAGCGGCACGATGAAGAAGAGCCCGATCGCGTAGCCGATCTGCGTCAGCGAGACGGTCAGGCTGGCGGCCGTCGGCGACAGGCCGATGTCCGGTCCGATCAGTTCGATGATCGGCTGTGCGTAGTACAGATTGGCCACGATCGCGCCACAACAGAACGCGAACAACGTGACCATCGCCGGCGTCATGCGCAACGCGCGCGGCGGTGGAACCTGGGCCTGCATCGGCGGAGAAGCGTGGTTGATTGGCCGCCGATGATCGCATGCAGCCCAGTGCTCGGACCCCGATGAGCGTCGTCGGCGATCGTCTCCTTTCGCGGATCAGACCGCCGAAAAAGGCGTCCTGCGCCTCGTGCGCAGCCTCGTTGCGAGGATCGCGAGGCCGAGACCGAACAATGGCAGCACACCGGGCTCAGGCACGGCGGTGACTCGGACGTTGTCTATATAGCCGCCGCGACTGTCGCTGATGCCGAACGCGGTGAACGACACGCGCGACAGCGACGAGGTCGCCACGGCGGTCATGTCGTAGCCGGACCAGACGGTGTCGGCGAGATCGATGCCGCTCAGAGCCATCATCGCGTACGGCGAGTCGTCCCACAGGAACGCGAGGCCGTTCGAGGCCGCACTCACCCCTGGCCGCGGCGAATACTGGAACTGGATCCTGTAGGTGGCGCCGATCGCCGTCGCGAAGTCCTGATACATGCTGCTGTTGCCATCGGTGTCGAGTTCGACGTACTGGTTGCCTTCGTACGGCGTACCGGCGACGTGGTTCTGGACTTCGATGGTGGGCGCGCCGATCCAGCCCGGGATGGCCGTCAGCGTCGCGAAGCTTCCGTCGGCGATGGCGGGCTGCTCGAAGCCGCCGTCGATCAGCAGGTTCGCGTGCGCCGGAATGGCCGCGGCCGCGGCTAGAGCCAGGGTCAGAGCGACGAAGGCCGTCTTGTAGATACGCATGCGTGCCACCAGGGTTGGTCGTTGATGGTCCACGACTCCCGCATATTCCGTGCCGGGCAAGTTCGCGGCGTGCGTTTACCCATGACGCGAGCCGTGCAACGACTCACGATCGCGGGACGGCTGTTGTGACGGGAATCGGTCGACAGGACCGCACCGCGTCATCGACAGGTCGCTTTCGGCCGCGCCGCTATCATGAGCATACCCAGGTCATTCCCTCGATCCCATGCCCAATCCCCTGAAACGCTATCGCATCGTCGACGACCGTAAACTGGATCTCGCGACGTTCGATCCCACCGTTCCGGCGATCGATGCGAAGGACGTCGGCGACGCGATGAAGGGCTTGCAGGTCGACATCGCGGCGCTGCAGAATAAGTTGTTCGCCGAGCGGACCCGCAGCCTGCTGCTGATCCTGCAGGGGATGGACACGTCCGGCAAGGACGGCGCGACGATCGCGACCTTCGACAAGACCCACCCGCAGGGCGTGCTGGTGGCGCCGTTCAAGGCGCCGTCGAGCGACGAGGCGGCCCACGACTTCCTGTGGCGCGTCCACGCGCACACACCGGCCAGGGGAATGATCGCGGTATTCAACCGCAGTCATTACGAGGCCGTGATCGCCGAGCGCGTGCTCGGCCTGGCCGATCGGCAGGAATGTCGCCGTCGCTACCGGCAGATCGCCGACTTCGAACGGATGCTGGCCGAGCACGGGACGCTGGTCGTCAAGTGCTTCCTGCACATCTCGATCGGCGAACAGCAGATGCGGTTGCAGTCGCGGATCGACGATTCGACGAAGCACTGGAAATTCAATCCCGCCGATCTCGTCGAGCGGGCGCGCTGGAGCGCCAACATGGACGCCTACACGGATGCGATCCGGCGGACGTCGACGCGCATCGCTCCGTGGTGGATCGTGCCGTCCGACGCGAAGCCGCATCGCAACCTGATGGTAGCCACGCTGGTCCGCGATGCGCTGATGAGGCTGAACCCGCAATATCCGACGTTGGACCCGCAGTACGCGTCGCTGCAGGTCACCTGACGTTCCGTGCCAAGGCGCGGTCCGGCGCAAGACACAGGAGGGTGTGCGCGAAGCGGTGCTATGACCACACTGACGGTCGGCCGTGCTGTATCCAGGGCCTGCATGGTCGGGAGACCATCGCAGACACATGACGTCGAGGGCACGTGGACAAGGACTCGAAAGGCTCCAGCGGATCGATCCCGACGACCGGAATGATATGGGTCGCGCTGTTCGCGGCCGGTGCCTTCTTCGCGCACGAGGTGCCGTGGCAGGGATCGCGTCCGAACGATGGCGAGCCGAAGCCGTATCCGTACGTCGCACGCCAGGACGTCGACGCGCGCCTGTGGCAGGACCCGCTCGGCGCGATCACGCGTGGACGCGACGATGTCCGCAAACAGTATCCGGGCATTTCGGGACCCGCGCCGTCGGACGGGTCTGTTTCTCCGCGCACGGAGAAGGAGGAACATGGTCCCGAGGCGTTGGTGGCCGACATCGGGGATCGAAGCTGCCAGTCCGGCGTCGCGCCGCTGATCGTCCCGATCATGATCCCCGGCGGCTCCTATCCGGGGCTCGTCGAGTCAAGGCGTCGGGACCGATACGCAGCGCTCGCGGCGTTCAACGAACTGGGGTACGCACCCGACGATCCCGAGCATCTCGGTTACCTGATGCCGGGCCCACGTACGGCGACCGGCGGAATGACGATGCCCGAGTTCATCGCGTACGAATGGCTGAGCCCGGCGCGCTCCGGCGTCGAGGAGGCCGGCAGCCCACAGGCTCTCGTGCTGTGGCTCGACGAGGATGTCTTCGGAAAGGAACCGCTCGCCCACTTCGATGCATTGACGAAGATGCTCGGCACCGCGGCGTGCGCCGCCGGTCCCGGTCGCGCGGCGCACGCCGTCACTCCTCGCTTCGTGGTCATCGGACCTTCGTACACGTCGACGTTGCAGGAGATGCTGAAGGCCGCGGTCCTGGAACGGCGGAGCGGAGCGACGCCGCCGAAGCGGCCGCGCTTCTACGCTTACGGTGCGACGTCCGACAACGCGAGCATTCTCCAGAGCCAGGGTTTCGACACGGCGAAGACGACGCTGCCCATTCTTTTCGGGAGCGACGGCCTGGAAGTCTTTCGCACCATCGGTCAGGACCGCGACCTGACCGTGAGTCTGCACGGCGAACTGATCAAACGCGGCGTCGATCCGGCGCGCCACGCGAACTGCTACAACGAGCCCGCGAAGGAAGCCGGCGTCCAGCACGTCATCCTGATCGCCGAATGGGACACGTTCTACGGTCGCGCGCTGCCGGACTTGATGATGGAGCAGTTCAGGGATGGAGGCTGTTCTGCCAAGGCCGTGCGTCGCTACGTGCATCGTTACAGTTACATGCGCGGCCTCGACGGACAACTACCGACGGTCGGCAAGAGCGCTGCTCCGGCAACGACGTCGTCGACCGCGGCTGCAGCGCCGGGCGACGCCGGACGGCCCACCGACAAGAGCAACCGCGAACGGCAGATCGAGCGGCCGGAAGGGCAAAGCCAGCTCGATTATCTGCGCCGCCTTTCGGTGGACCTGGCCACGCTCGACCAAACGCTGCAGCGCGAAGGCCATGGCTCGATCGTGACGATCGGCGTTCTCGGCACCGACGTGTTCGACAAGATGCTCATCCTGCAGGCGCTGCGACCCCAGTTCCAGAACGCGATCTTCTTCACGACCGATCTCGATGCGGAGATGCTGCATCCGAAGGAACGTGACTGGGCGAAGAACCTCGTCGTCGCGTCGTCGTTCGGCCTGCAACTGCATCCGTCCGTGCAGCGCGACACCCTGCCGTTTCGCGACAGCTATCAGACGTCGGTCTACCTGTCGACGCAGATCGCGCTCTACAACGCACTCGATCTATGCAACGCGACGCTGGACGGCCGTGGTCCCTGCATCGGCCAGAACACGCTCGACCAGTGGCTCGCGCATCCGCGCGTATTCGAAGTGGGACGTGACCTCGCATTCGACTTCGGCGCGACCCGCGAAGTGCTTTGCGACGACGTCGACGACTGGACGACCTGCGACAGCATCCATCCTCCCGGTACACGTCGCTTCCGGTCCCTGCGCGGCAACGCCTTTCGCAACGGCATCCTGCTCGTGATCGCGGGCCTCGTGATCCTCGGCATCACCACCGGCGTCGGCCGTCGCGTCAAGGCCTGGAAGCTCGGCGTCCGGCTGCGTCGGGCCATCCTTCGAGTGCGGTTGGGCAAGGGCCTCGGCCGTATCGCGAGCGGTCGTTGGCTGGCCAACGCAGGGCCCGCCAGCTGGATCATGCGAGCCCGCTTCAGCCAGCCGCTGATCGACCTGCGCTTTGGTCGATGGCTGCAGCACACGCATCCTTCATGGTGGGTGAGCGGCCAGCAGAAGCCGTCGTCGCGGCTGCGCAATTGCGTAGCCGACTGGCTCATCCGACTAACGCCGTGGTCGCTGGTGATGTTCGCCATCGGCGTCGTCACGATCGTTCTGCTGACGTTTTCAGGCCAGTGGTTGTGGGAGCGCTTCGCGGGTTACCTGACACAGGGTGACGACGGCGAGCCGATCTCGTTCATCGACGGGATCAGCGTCTGGCCGACCGAACTTCTTCGCCTCGTGTCGTTCGTGCTGTCCGTGGCTTTCGGGATCTGGGCCTGGGTCCTGCTGAACCGCAACCTGATCGAAATCGCGCGCGAGCTGAGGTTCCGGCCCACGCAGAAGCGGATGATGGCCGACGTCCGCTCCGACGTGCGCAACTGGACGTGGTGCGACCGGATCGTCGGCATCCTTTCGTTCCGACTCGGGGAGTACCAGGGCAAGTCGATGACACGGAAGATCGGACTGACGCCGCGCGCGCAATGGTTCTGGAAGAAGTACCTCTACAAGGGCATGGGCCTGTCGCGGTCGATCCGGGTCGTGGGCGCCGTGGTGCTGTACGCGATCGTCGCGTCCGCCGTGGTCGCCTACTTCGGTGTGCCGGGGACTCCCTACCGCGGCGAGGTGTCCAAGGCTTGGAACGCGGCGGTCCTCCTGCTCAGCGTCGGTTCGATGTTGTTCATCATTTTCTTCGTGGTCGATGCGACGGTGTTTTCTCACCAGATCATCAAGGCGCTGAAAAAAGAGATCGACAAGCGGTACGCCGATGGTGGCGGAACGATCTGGGCGAGCAGTACCGTCGCCCATTACCAGAAGAAGTTCGAGATCAAGGATCCGTACCAACTGGACGCGTGGGTGCTGATGGATTTCATCTCGCTGCGCACGAAGGTCGTCGCCAAGCTGATCTACCTTCCGTTCATCGCGATCTCGCTGATGGTCCTGTCACGCAGCCAGCTGTTCGACAACTGGACGATGCCGGTCGGACTCGTCCTCGTGTTCGCGAGCAGCGTCGCGATCATCATGGGATGCGCCATCCTGCTACGCGAGTCGGCCGAGTCGGTCCGTGACGACGTGCTCCGGCGACTGACCGAAGAACTGGTCCGTGTGAAAGGGATCGGCGGCGCGTCGGGACAGATCGAGACGTTGATCGCGGAAATCAGGTCGTTGCGCAAAGGCGCCTTCGCGCCCTACACGCAGCAGCCGCTATTTCGCGCGCTGCTGTTGCCGCTGAGCACGTTCGGTGGCTCCGCACTGCTCGACTACATGACCATGTACAGCTTCTGACCGCGGGCGGGTTGAACTCACCGGTCGATTGGTCTATGGTCGGACGCCCCACAGCCCCACGGACGGGCCAACCGTCGCCGCGCAGGAGACACGACATGACCGACCTATCCGTCCCGAAGACGCTCGCCGATCGCGACGCCGCCTGGCGTCCCGTCAACAAGGTGCGCTTCGTCACGGCCGCCTCGCTGTTCGACGGCCACGATGCATCGATCAACATCATGCGTCGCATCCTGCAGTCCAGCGGCTGCGAAGTGATCCACCTCGGCCACAACCGCTCGGTCGACGAGGTCGTCACCTGCGCGCTGCAGGAAGACGTGCAGGGCATCGCGATGTCGAGCTATCAAGGCGGGCACGTCGAGTACTTCAAGTACATGATCGACCTGCTGAAGGAGCGCGGCGGCGCGCACATCAAGGTATTCGCGGGTGGGGGCGGCGTGATCGTCGGGTCGGAGATCCGCGAACTGCAGGCCTACGGGGTCGAGCGGATCTACAGCCCGGAGGACGGGCAGCGGATGGGGCTCGCCGGGATGATCCGCGACATGATCGAGCGGTGCGACGTGGATCTGTCGGTGTTCGCGCCGACGACGCTGGATGGTATTCGCGGCGGGGATCGACGTCAGTTGGCGCAGCTGATCACGGCGCTGGAGAACCGTCGCGGCTCGAGCCCGGATCAGCGCTTCACGGCGCTTCGTGCCGAGTTGTATCGAGGCGCCGACGCCACCACCATCCCTTCCCTCGGCATCACCGGCACCGGCGGCGCCGGCAAGTCGTCGCTGACAGACGAACTGATCCGCCGCATCCGCCTCGACCAGGACGACGCGCTCGACATCGCGATCATCTCGATCGACCCGTCGCGTCGCAAGTCCGGCGGTGCGCTGCTCGGCGACCGCATCCGGATGAACGCGATCGGGCCGTGGAGACGCGCGGACGGTACGGCCAGGACCTCGGTCTTCATGCGCTCGCTCGCGACGCGCGAGGCTGGCCAGGAGATCTCCGACGCGCTGCCCGACGTGATTGCGGCCTGCAAGGTCGCAGGCTTCGACCTGATCGTCGTCGAGACCTCCGGCATCGGCCAGGGCGACGCGGCGATCGTGCCGCTGGTCGACGTGAGCCTGTACGTGATGACCCCGGAGTTCGGCGCCGCCAGCCAGCTCGAGAAGATCGACATGCTCGACTTCGCCGATTTCGTGGCGATCAACAAGTTCGACCGCAAGGGCGCCGCCGACGCGCTGCGCGACGTCGCCAAGCAGGTTCAGCGCAACAAGGAAATGTGGACGACGAAGCCCGAAGAGATGCCGGTCTACGGCACGCAGGCTTCGAAGTTCAACGACGACGGCGTGACGGCTTTGTACCAGGGACTGCTGCCGAAACTCGCCGGGTTCGGATTGAAGACGGTCGACGGCAAGCTGCCGAAGGTCGGCACGCACCAGTCGACGGCGACGAACGTGATCGTGCCGCCTGCGCGCGCGCGCTATCTCGCGGAGATCGCGGATACGGTGCGCGGATATCTCGCGCGCTCGATCGACCAGAGCCGTGTGGCACGGGAAGTGCAGCAGTTGCGGGCGGCGGCGATGATGTTGGCGGAGTGCGCCACCGCACACAGCACTGACATCGGCGCGTTGACGTCCCTGGCCGACGACCGCCATGCCTTCCTGGGCCCCACCGAGAAGAAGCTCCTGGCGATGTGGCCCGCGATGCAGAAGGCCTACGCCGGCGACGAGTACGTCGTGAAGATCCGCGACAAGGAACTGCGCATCGCGCTCACCACGAAGTCCCTCTCCGGCACCACGATCCGCAAGGTCGCGCTGCCGAAGTACGAGGATCACGGCGAAACGCTGAAGTGGCTGCTGCGCGAGAACGTGCCGGGCTCCTTCCCGTTCACCGCCGGCACGTTCGCGTTCAAGCGCGAAGGCGAGGATCCGACGCGGATGTTCGCCGGCGAAGGCGATCCGTTCCGCACCAACAAGCGCTTTCGCATCCTGTCCGAAGGGATGCCTGCGAAGCGGCTGTCGACCGCGTTCGACAGCGTCACGCTGTACGGCCACGAGCCGGACCTGCGACCCGACATCTACGGCAAGGTCGGCAACTCCGGCGTGTCGATCGCGACCCTCGACGACATGAAGGTGCTGTATTCGGGCTTCGACCTGACGAGCCCGGTGACGTCGGTGTCGATGACGATCAACGGCCCCGCGCCGTCGATCCTCGCGATGTTCATGAACACCGCGATCGATCAGAACCTCGACAAGTTCAGGGCCGAGAATGCACGGGAACCCACGGACGACGAAACCCGGAAGATCCGCGCATGGGTTCTGGAGAACGTCCGCGGCACCGTACAGGCCGACATCCTGAAGGAAGACCAGGGACAGAACACCTGCATCTTCTCGACCGAGTTCAGCCTCAAGGTGATGGGCGACATCGCGCAGTATTTCGTGCAGCACCGCGTCCGCAACTTCTATTCAGTATCGATCAGCGGTTATCACATCGCCGAGGCTGGCGCGAACCCGATCAGCCAGCTCGCGTTCACGCTGTCGAACGGCTTCACGTTCGTCGAAGCCTCTCTGGCGCGCGGGATGCACATCGACGACTTCGCGCAGAACCTGTCGTTCTTCTTCAGCAACGGCATGGACCCCGAGTACACCGTGATGGGCCGCGTCGCGCGCCGCATCTGGGCCATCGCGATGCGCGACAAGTACGGCGCGAACGATCGCAGCCAGAAGCTGAAGTACCACATCCAGACCTCGGGTCGATCGCTGCACGCGCAGGAGATCCAGTTCAACGACATCCGCACGACGCTGCAGGCGCTGATCGCCGTCTACGACAATTGCAACAGCCTGCACACGAACGCATTCGACGAGGCGATCACGACGCCGACCGAAGACAGCGTGCGTCGCGCGATGGCGATCCAGCTGATCATCAATCGCGAATGGGGCCTGGCGAAAAACGAGAACCCGAACCAGGGCGCGTTCATCATCGATGAACTGACCGACCTGGTCGAAGAAGCGGTGCTGGTCGAGTTCGAGCGCATCGCCGAACGCGGCGGCGTGCTCGGCGCGATGGAGACCGGCTACCAGCGCGGAAAGATCCAGGAAGAGTCGATGCACTACGAGATGTTGAAGCACACCGGCGAGCTGCCGATCATCGGCGTCAACACGTTCCGCAACCCGCACGGCGACGCGCATCTCGACAAGGTCGAGCTGATGCGATCCACGGACGAGGAGAAGCAGTCTCAACTCAAGCGCCTCGCCGACTTCCACGCGGCGCATGCAGCCGAGTCACCCGCGATGCTGACGAAGCTTCAGCAGGCGGTGATCGACAACAGGAACGTGTTCGAGGTGCTGATCGACGCGGTACGGGTCTGTTCGCTGGGGCAGATCACGAACGCGCTTTTCGAAGTCGGCGGGCAGTACCGACGGAGCATGTAGCCGGCGACGGACTGCGAGGAGCCGCCATGCGTCGCCCGGATCTTCCAGTCAGGTGCCCGGCGCACGCAGCCGCAATTTCCGACCGACGGCGATGTGGCTCGGATCGCTCAGGTCGTTCCACTTCGCGAGGTCTGTCACCTTCACCTTGTTCTCCCGAGCGATCCTGTAGAGCGTCTCGCCTCTGGCGACGACATGCGTATGGCCTGCAGTCTTGGGCCTTTCCATCGCAGCGGCCGACGGCGGCGCGGTCACGGCGGGCGGTTCGGCCGGCGGTGGTGCCGCGGGCTCGACGACCGGGGGCGGGGGCGCGGGTGCGGGAACCGGCGCTGGCTGTTCGATCGGCGCCGGAATCGGCTTGGGCGCGTTGTCGCTCTTGCCGCAGCCGGCCAGGGCGATTACGGCGATCACCGGGGGGATCCATGCCTTCATGATTGGGCCTCTGTACGTTGGTGTTTCGTTTGGACGGGCAGCCAGTCTGACGTCGACCGTCGAGTGTGGTCCTCCGAACGCTCACGTCAATGCGCGCTCGGCAGTCGCCACGCTACACCGACTGCTGCCTTGGTCGTTTCCCGGACATCGCGGACCCTGACGCGAGGCGCGTCGCAATGGGGCGCTGGCGCCATCAGCGTGTCGCCGCCTTCGTCGCCCCGGAAACACGCCATACCGTGTTGCCGACGTCGTCCGCAATCAGCAACGCACCGGCCTTGTCGACGGCGACGCCGACAGGGCGGCCGTGCGCGTGCTTCTCGTCCGCTGTCAGGAAACCGGTCACGACGTCCTGCGGCGTTCCCGACGGTTTGCCATCGCGAAACGGCACGAAGACCACCTTGTAGCCGGAGACCGGCGAGCGGTCCCAACTGCCGTGCTCTCCGACGAACATGCCGCCGCGATACACCGCGGGCAGGCCGGCTGCGTCGTACCACGTGACGCCGAGCGGTGCGACGTGCGACCCGAGCGCGTAGTCGGGCTTGATGGCCGTCGCGACGAGGTCGGGGCGCTGCGGCTTGACCCGCGGATCGAGGTGCTGACCGTAGTAGCTGTACGGCCAGCCGTAGAACGCACCCTCCGTAACGCTGGTCAGGTAGTCCGGTACCAGATCCGGACCGAGTTCATCGCGCTCGTTGACCACCGCCCAAAGCTTGCCCGTGGTCGGCTCGAACGTGAGGCTGGTGGGATTGCGCGTGCCGCTCGCGAAGATCCGTGACGCGCCGGTCTGGCGATCGATCTGCCAGATCGCCGCGCGGAGGTACTCGGCCGGCATGCCGTTCTCCGTGATGTTGCTGTTCGATCCCACGCCGACATACAACTTGCTGCCGTCCGCACTCGCCACCATCGACTTCGTCCAGTGATGGTCGATCGGTCCGCCCGGCAACTCGGTCAGCCTGGTGCCGGGCGCGGTGATCGTCGTCTGCCCGCTCTGGTACGGATAGCGCATCACGGCATCCGTGTTCGCGACATAGAGGTCGTTGCCGACCAGCGCCACGCCGTATGGCGAATTCAGATCGGACAGGAAGATCGTGCGCAACGCCGGCTTGCCGTCGGCGCCGTAGCGCACCAGCGTGATCCGGTTGCCGCCCTTGCCGGTCGTGCCGCCCGCGGACTTCACCAGCCCGGCGATCTTGTCCTTCGGTCGAAAGATCGGTGCCTTAGGGCCGTTCGTCTCGACAATCAGCACATCGCCGTTCGGCAGCACGTAGACGAAACGCGGATGAAGAAGATCGGTCGCGATCGCATCGACCTGCAGGCCAGCCAGCACTTGCGGAACCTCGCCCTGCTTCCAGCCGATGGCCGAAGGCACATCCATCGGCGGGACCAGGTACGCCTGTGGCTCGGGTAGCCGCGGGTCGGCGCCGATCTGCAGCTTGGGATCGATGGTCGAGCGATCGCCGCAGGCCGCGGTCGTGACGGCGATCATCATCGACACGGCGATCGTCGATCGGCGGTACAGGAAGGAGCAGGAGCGCATCACAGCGGCGTCTTTCGGGTGCGGGAACGGGTATGGGCGCGGCCGACGATCGCGGTCAGCACAAGGAGAGCGACGGCCACGGCAGACAGCGTGATCCCTCCGGGCACCACGGCCTGGTAAGCGTCGCGACTGTGGACGAAGGCGTTGAAGATCGAGACGACGACCACCGCTGCGAAGCCGATCAGGTACGGCCACACGTTGCCTAGCATCCCGAGCCGGTGATGCGCCACACGATCGATGAAGCCGACCAGGGCGGCCACGCCTGCCACGATCAATCCGATCGTGATCAACCATACCGAGAACGTGACCCACATCGCGTTGGGGGCTTCTGCGTAAACGATGTCGGTGAACAGCGCGCCGACGAAGCAGGAGGCAGCGAATCCGCCAACCCATTTGAAAGGCAGATCGTTGCCGACGGGCGCGATGACCAATCGATTCGTAGTGCTCGCCACGGAATGCCTTTCGAGCAAGGAGGATCGGCGCGCATCCGACCATCCGGAAAGGCCGGGTCGGGGCTCGCCGCAGCGTCGCCGCGCATGGTTCGCCGCGGTTTGCCGAGAGGTATCTATCCTAGCCCGCAGCGTGTGTCGCCGGATCGGATCGCGCCCTAGAAGAGGTTCGGCGCGTCGGCTTTCGGAGGTCATCATCGACGATCACATCCGGCCCGGTTGCGAAGGCAGGTGCAGCGTGACGTATCGTTCCGGATCCTGCCGACCTGACCGATCGCGCCCATGCCCACCTCTCCCGTCCGTCCGCTGCCGCAAGTCGGTGATCCCGTCGCCTCGATCGATACGCCAGCTCTCGTGGTCGATCTCGACGCGATGGATCGCAACATCGCCGCGATGGCCGCATTCGCGCGTGCGAACGGCGTTCGCCTGCGGCCGCACGCGAAGATGCACAAGAGTGCTTTCGTCGCCGCCAGGCAGATCGCCGCAGGTGCCGTCGGCGTCTGCGTGCAGAAGACGTCGGAAGCCGAAGCGCTCGCCGACGTCGGCGTGGACGACATCTACATCAGCAACGAGGTCATCGCCCCCGCCAAGCTCGCCCGTGTGGCCGCGCTGGCGAAGCGCGTGACGATGGCGATCGCGGTCGACTCGCTGCCCGGCATCGACCGGCTCGCCGCAGCGATGCGATCGGCCGGTGCGACGATCGACGTGTTCGTCGAGATCGACGTCGGCCAGGAGCGTTGCGGCGTGCCTCCTGGACGGGCAGGCGAACTCGCTCGCCGTATCGTGTCGCACGGACTGCGTTTCGCCGGGCTGCAGGCCTATCACGGCGGCGCGCAACACCTGAGGACCTTCGATCGACGAAAGGCTGCCATCGCCGCTGCGATCACCGCGGTCCGCACGGCCCAGGCCAGCCTCGCCGCCGAAGGAATCGCGTGTCCGCTGGTCACCGGCGCGGGCAGCGGCACCTTCGCGCTAGAGACCGCGAGCGGCGTGTGGGGCGAGCTGCAATGCGGCAGTTACGTCTTCCTCGATCGCGACTACGCGGACAACGAGTCGACGCCTGGCGCACCGGCTTTCGAGCACGCGCTCTTCGTCAAGAGCCAGGTGATCAGCCGCGACGACACGCACGCGGTCGTCGACGCGGGGCACAAGAGCCACGCGATCGATTCGGGATTGCCGACCGTATGGGGGCACGACCTGACGTTCACGAACGGCGGCGACGAACACGGCATCGTCCATGCGCGCGGTGATGCAGTACCGGCGCTCGGCGAGACGGTGTGGCTGGTACCGGGACATTGCGATCCGACCGTGAACCTGCACGACCGCTGCGTCGGGGTACGCGGCGGACTGGAGGGTGGTGCGGTCGAAACCGTGTGGGCGGTGGATGCCCGAGGATGCGTGACCTGATCGTGCGCGAGGCGTCGTCGAAGCGATGCCTCGGCGTCGCTGGTGATGTCGGCGACGGCCCGAATTCGGTTGCTAGAATCTGCCGATGAAAATCGATTTCGTCTCGGACGTGACGTGCCCGTGGTGCGCCATCGGACTTAACGCCCTCGAACAGGCCCTTGCGCGACTCGACGGCACCGTGCAGGCCGACATCCGCTTCCAGCCGTTCGAACTCAATCCGCAGATGCCGCCCGAAGGGGAAGAGATCGTCGAACATCTGACGCGCAAGTACGGCCTGACGGCGGCAGACGTGGAGCGCAACAGCGAAGCGATCCGTCTGCGCGGCGCGTCGGTCGGATTCGTCTTCGGACAGGGCAAGCGCCGCCGCACCTACAACACGTTCGATGCGCATCGGCTGCTGTTCTGGGTGGGCATCGAGGGAAGCCAGCGCGCGTTGAAGCACGCGCTGCTGAAAGCCTATTTCACCGACGGCGAGGATCCGAGCAATCACGCGGTCCTGATCCGCGTGGCAGGCGAGGTCGGCCTCGATCCGTCGGTCGCGAAGGCCATCCTCGAGTCCGATCGCCATGCAGCCGAGGTGCGCGAGCGCGAGCGTTTCTACCAGGCGCTCGGCATCCAGTCGGTGCCGTCGGTCATCGTCGACGACCGACACCTGATCCAGGGTGGCCAGCCGGTGGAAGAATTCGAGCGCCTGTTGCGTCAGGTGGCCTGATGCGGCGACGCCGTGACGACGCAACGTGCCGTCGCGAAAGACGAGCGCGGCGTGAGCGCCGAAACCGCAGGCGCTTCTTCGCGCCAATCCCTGCGGCTCGTTACAGCAGCAGGAGATTGTTCGGGGTCGCACCGACGACGGTGCTCATCGCGACCCGATGGTCCAGCGTGACGAGACAGCCGCCGTTGGCGACGGCCAACGCGAGCAGGTAGAGGTCGGTGATCTGGTTGTGACCCAGCACGCGGGACCAGTCGACCATGCCCGGCGTTCGCAACGAGACGTTGTCGGGCCAGAAGGCATGGTCCAGCCCGACGCAGATCTCGTGGAGTTTTCGCGCGACGACCTGGAAGCCGACGGGGCCGAGGCGGCTGTAGCCCGGCAGGTTCAGGACGCGGACGACGCCGTTCTCCACTAGCGGGCAGGTGGCGATCCGGAGCTTGCGGCGCTCGATGAAGGCCAGCGCCTGCGGGTGGAAGACATGGGCCTCGTCCAGCAGCGCCACCCAGACGTTGACGTCCAGCAGGTGGCGCACGACCTAGAAGCCTTCCTGGTCCATCAGCGACCGGACGTGCTCGGGAGTGATCGTCTCAGGGCGGGCCGGCAACAGTGCGTATCGGGACGCGGGCTCTGCCAGCATCGCGCGCGGCCGTCCCTGCGCGACGATGCCCTGCCGCGCCAGCCGCGAGACGGCTTCGCCGATCGAGATGCGTTCGCGCTGCGCGTGCGCCTTCGCATAGGCGAACACGTCATCGTCGAGAGCGAGGGTGGTGCGCATGGCGGAACCATAGCATCAATGCATCAGTTTCGCATCAGTGCATCCGGTCGCGGCCCGGCGGAGTACGCCATGCGCTCCCACATGCCGGCATGGATGACAACCTGATGCAGATCCCCTCACGCAAGGCAGCGGACCGTGTCTGAACCCACCATCGATGCCGCGACCTTCGACGCACTGAAGGACCTGCCCGGCGACGAATTCGTCGACGAGCTGGTCGGCTTTTTTTCTCGAAGAGGCGCCCGACATGATCGGGGATCTCCCCGCATCGCTGACGACCGGCGACGCGTTCGGCTTCCGTCGCGCCGCGCGCTCGCCGACGATCTGGCGACCGAGGTGATCGGGGCAGTCGTGTTTCCGGGCAAGACGATCGCCCGTTCGAGCGCACGATGACGCGGCTGCGCAGCGTCAGTCGCGATCCGGCGCACCCAGCGGGAACAGCGGACGATACGGCCTCGCCTCGTCGACCGCACGCGCGTACGACGGCCGCGCCAGCAGGCGCCGTCGATAGGCGTGCACGTTCGTCCATGACGTGGCGATCGGATGCGTCCAGTCCGCATAGAACAACGCGGGCGCGGCTGCGCAGTCGGCGAGGCTGAAGCTGTTCCCCGACGCCCATTCGCGGTCGGCCATCCTGCCGTCCAGCCATCGATAGGCCGTGTCCAGCATCTGTCGCGCGTCATCGACGCCGAAGGGATCGCGCGATTCGGGAGGGCGGATGTGGTCGAACACGATCCTCTGCTGCGGCGTCGAGACGTAGTTGTCGAAGAAGCGATCCATCATCCGCACGTCGAGCGCGGCAGCCGCGTCGTCGGGAATCAGCCGCACCGTCCCCGGATGATGCAGTGCGAGATGCTCGATGACGATGGTCGCCTCGAACACAAGGCGACCTTCGTCGACGAGGATCGGGAAGCGCCGTAGCGGCCACAGCGCCGCGAACGCCGCCCCGATATCCGGCATGTCGGGAGACAGCATCCGGAACTCGAACGGCGTGGCGTTCTCGTAGAGCGCGATCAGCGCCTTCTGGCAGTACGACGAGAACGGATGGGCATACAGCAGCAGCGCCATCTGCGGTCACCCGCCCATCTTCTGCATGCCCTCGATCAGCTGCTCGGGGGTGAAGTCGTGCTGGTGCGTGGCCATCGACCACTTGTGCCCGAACGGATCGACCAGCATGCCGTAGCGATCGCCCCAGAACATGTCGGCGACCGGCATCACGACGGTCGCACCGGCCGCGACGGCTTTCGCGAACGCGGCGTCGACATCCTCGACGTAGACGTGGATCGTGACGGAGCTACCCTTGAGCGCCAGCGGACCGAGGGCATCCCACTCCGGCATCTCGTCGACCAGCATCAGCACCGAGTCGCCGATGCGCATACCGGCATGCATGATTTTGCCGGTCGGCATCACGAGCCGGGACAGTTCGACGGCGCCGAACGCGGCGGTGTAGAAGTCGATCGCGTTCGCGGCGCCGGCGCAGACCAGATGCGGCGTCAGCGAGTGCATGCCTTCGGGGATTGCCTTGACGGGAGTAGCGGACATCGCGGTTTCTCCTGAAAAAATGATGTGGGATAGCGATCCGTCGATCGACTGCGCGGGTGGTGACGAGACGGTGGGGGAGGCCGTGAGTTTCGTCGGCGTGGAACCGGAGGAAGGACGTGATCTTCCCGAATACTGGAATCGGCGGGTCTCCTGAATCGGCGGAAGGCGGCGACGGCCCGGTCTAGCCAGCCTGCCACCTCGTCGAACGAGTCACCGCAGAATCGACAGTCGTTCGCAGAAACGGGTCCTGATCGGCAAGGCGGCCGATCCTGACGGAACGACGCGGGCGCCACCGATATAGAAGCCGGGTCGCGCTACGGGACGGCGCAGCGATGGGTCGTTCTGCTGTCGAGCGTCGCGGCGATGCTGCTGCAGACACTCGGCATGCGGCGCGGTCTGATCGCGCGCAAGGATCTCGCCCGCGCCTGCCGGGATCGCTATCGCGTCGGCTGAGCGGCGACGATCAGCGGTTGCGAGGCCTGGCCGGAGCGGCCCCGGCCTTCGTGCGCGGCGATGCCTTGCTGCTGTCGTCGTCCGGTGTCGGCATCTCGCGCTCGGCTCCCTTCAGTTCGCCACGGATCTGTCCGTACGCCAGCAGCGTGAAGACGACTGTGCCGCCGACCACGTTGCCGACCAGTGTCGGGAGGAAGAAGCGCGTCACCGCGTCGCCGAAGCGCATCGATCCGTCGAGCACCAGGTATGCGGCTTCGACGGTGCCGGCGACGACGTGGTCGAAGCCGCCGAGCGCGATCAGGTAGGTCATCAGCACGATGATGGCGAGCCCGGAGCCTTCGATGCCGGCCAGGATCCACACCAGCGACGCGATCAGGAATCCCGACACCATCGCGCGCGGCATCGTCTCCATCGGCACGGAGTCGGCGAGATGTGCGCAGACCTCGTGGATCGCCTTCGCCAGTTCGGGCTCGATCGCGCCGCTGTGGCGCAGGAACACCGCGAACAGCGCGGCGCCGACGACGTTGGCGATCAGCACCACGGCCCACAGCCGCAACATCAGCAGCAGGTTGCGCAGGTGCGACTTCGCCATCACCGGCACGACGGCCGTGATGACGTTCTCGGTGAAGAGCTGCTGGCGGCTCAGGATGACGATCACGAAGCCGACGCTGTAGCCGAGCATCGAGATGATCGGCGACCAGCCGCCCTGCGGCAGATACCGCTGCAGCATCGCCGGCGTGAGCACCGAGAAGCCGATGCTGAGGCCCGCGACCATCCCGGACCACCATAGCGACTGCAGAGGCCGTTCGAGCTCTTCCTGGCCGTTGCGGCGGATGATCTCGAACAGCACCGGCGCCCGGTGCGGCATCTGGTCGCGGATGTGCGTCTCTTCGTCGGCGGTCAGTTCGACCGCCGATTCCAGGTCGGGGCCGTTCGGATCGGCGTCCTTCTCTTCAGCCGCGCTCATGAACGATCTCCCGGCAACCGCTGCGGCGAGGGTGGTCGACGTCCATCAGCCGTCGCTCTGAGCCGAATCGGTCATCTCGGCCAGCGCCTGACTGATGACCCTCGCATCCGCAGGCCGCGTGACGCGCGCGACTTCGTGGCCGCCGACGAGGAAGATCATGGTCGGCCACAGCTTCACGCCGAACGAGCGTCCGGTGGGCCGCCCCCTGCCGTCCTCGATGCGGATGAGTGCGACGTTCGGAAAGTCCGCGAGCGCATTCGCGATCAGGGGCTCCGCAGCCTGGCACCAGTCGCACCGGTCGGTGCCGAACTGGACCACCACCGCCCCAGGCATCACATCGAGTTCCGCACGGCTCGGACCGGGTGCATAAAGGGCTGCCATCGTCGCTCCTCGTCTGGTCCGCGGCCGCCATCGGTCGGGACGATGGGGTCGATTATCGCGTGTGTCGCAGCGGCGTCCGAATGGCGTTCTCGTTACAACTGGACTTCCCCGATGGCCGATCTCACGCCGGACCGTCACCTTCCGGTTCCGCGAACTCGCTTTCGCGAAACGCGTGTCGAGACGCCGGCCCGGCGACCGTCGCTGCTAGGTCGTTCGCGACGCATGCGAAGGGCTTCTTCCGCGACGCATCCGTCCACACCTCCTGTCCAGGCGGTTCTTCCCCTTCCGTCGGGGCGGGCGTGTCGTGACGATGTAACGCTCGCTACATGAAGCCCAGACGGCGCGCGATCCACGAGCGCGTGTCGGCCGGATCGATCACTGCGTCGATCTCGAGTGTCGCCGCCATGTTCAGCGCGCTGCCGCGTTCGTATTGCGATGCGACCAGGCGCCGGTACAGCGCGTCGCGTTCAGGCCCGGCGGCGGCCGCCTCGAGCTCCTTGCGATAACCGAGCCGGACCGCGCCCTCGAGCCCCATCGCACCGAACTCGCCGGTCGGCCACGACACGATCGCGGAAGCCGCGTGGAAGCCGCCTCCGGTCAGCGCCATCGCGCCCAGCCCATAGGCCTTGCGCAGCACGACCGCGACCAGCGGCACGCGCAGTTGCGCGTTGGCGATGAACAGCCGGCCCGCGTGCCGGACCTGTCCGCGCGCCTCGGTGTCGGGTCCGACCATGAAGCCCGGTGTGTCGATCAGCGACACGATCGGCAGTTCGCCGCGGTCGCACAGCGCGATGAACTGCGCGGCCTTGTCGGCGGCGTCGCCGTCGATCGCCCCGCCGCCTTCGGACGACTGGCTCACCAGCATGCCGACGGAGCGACCCTCGATGCGCGCGAGGAAGGTCAGGATCGCCGGTCCGAAGCGCGGCCGCAGTTCGAGCAGCGCCTCGTCGTCGACCAGCGTCTTCACGATGGTCCGCACGTCGTAGGCGCGGACGCGACTGAGCGGCAGCGCGTCGCGCAGCGCAGCCTGGTCGCCGGACGTCCACGACTTCGACGGCCCCTGCAGGAAGCCGAGGTACTGCTTCGCGACCGCCACGGCCGCCGCCTCGTCGTCGCACAGCACGTCGATGACGCCGTTGCCGTCGAGTACGTCGGCCGGACCGATCTGCTCGGGCCTGAACACGCCGAGGCCGCCGCCTTCGATCATCGCGGGGCCGCCCATGCCGAGGTTGCTGCCGCGGGTCGCGATGATGAGGTCGCTGCAGCCGGCCAGCGCCGCGTTGCCGGCGAAGCAGCGGCCCGCGACGATCGCGACGACCGGCACGCGACCCGACAGCCGTGCATAGCTCGCGAACGTCGGCACGTGCAGGCCGGCCACGATCGGCATGTCGACGTCGCCGGGCCGCCCGCCGCCGCCTTCGGCGAACAGTACGACCGGCAGCTTCTCGACGTCCGCGATGGCGAGCATGCGATCGGTCTTCTGATGGTTTCGATGGCCCTGCGTGCCGGCCAGCACCGTCGCGTCGTACGCCATCACGACGCAACGCGTTCCGCCGATCGTGCCGATGCCGGTGACCATGCCGTCGGCCGGCGTGTTGCGGATCAGGTCGTCGGCGTCGCGTCGCCCGCTCTGCGCGGCGACGGCGAGTGCGCCGTATTCGACGAAGCTGCCGGGGTCGCACAGGTCGGCGACGTTCTCGCGCGCGCTGCGCAGGCCGAGGGCGTGACGCTTGTCGATGGCGCGCGGCCGCGCGGTGTCGAGCGTGAGGGCGTGACGCTCGAAGTGGGCGGCCAGCTCGTGGCGCAAGCCGTCGAATATCGCGTGCACGGCATGCGGCGCGGCGCTATCCGGGCCGGTGGATGCGCCCGCCGCCTCGATCCGCATCAGCACATCGTCGTTCTGGACCAGGTCGCCGGCGACGACGAGCACCTCGACGACGATGCCGTCGCATCGCGCGCGCAACTCGTGCTCCATCTTCATCGCCTCGACGATGGCGACCACCTCGCCGTCGCGGACCCGTCGGCCGGGGCCGGCCACGATCTCCACCACGGTCGCACTCATCGGAGTGCGGATCTCCTCGCTGCTCATGCGGGCTCCGTCGCGCTGCACCTGAATCGCGCGGAGTCTCGCACAGCGGGTCGGACCTTTCGCGGCGCGCGTCAGGTCGCGCCGGGTATAGCCGCCTTCGAATCGGTCGCGGCGATCGCTACCTGCAGCGACGGGCCCATGCCCTTGCGGTCGACACCCGGATAGAGCGTGACGTGCGGGAACGGGATCTCGATGTTCTTCTCGTCGAACACGGCTTTCAGACGTCGCAGGTACTCGCGCCGCACCATCCACTGCGCGAGCGGCGCAACCCGGAAGCGTCCGCGCAGGATCACCGCGCTGTCGTCCCAGCGTTCCACACCGACGACCTCGAACGGATCGAGGATGAGATCCTTGAACGGCGCGTCGTCCCGCAGTTGGGCGGCCACCTCGGCCATCACGGCCAGGCAGTCGTCGGCGTTCTCGCGGTAGGCGACGCCGATGTCCATCACCGAGTAGGCGAAGCCGCGGGCCTTGTTGGTGACGGTCGTGATCAGTCCGTTGGGGACGAAATGCACGTGGCCGTCGTAGTCGCGCAGCCGTACGTGACGCAGCGTCAGGTCCTCGACGAGGCCGCTGATGCCGGCAATGTCGACCACGTCGCCGGTGCGGATCTGGTCCTCCAGCAGCAGGAAGAAGCCCGCGAAATAGTCCTTTACCAGGCTCTGCGCGCCGAAGCCGACGGCCACGCCGACCACCCCCGCCGCGCCGAGGATCGGAGCGAGCGAGATGCCCACTTCGGCCAGGACCAGCATGAACGCGATGACGCCGACGACCAGCGCGATCAGATAGCGGGTGACGCGGCCGAGCGTCTCGGCCCGCTTCACCGACTCCACGCCGCCCATACGTGCCGTGATGCGGATGCGAACCGCGCGGACCAGCCGTTGCAGGACGGCGATCGCGGCCCAGGCGAGGATCAGGATCAGGACGATGCGGATCCCCGACTTGATGGGGCCTTCCCAGCGCGACCAGTCGATCCGGTCGAGCATTGCCATGAGACGGTTCATCGATATTCTCCCTGTGTGCGTGATCGTTCGTCGCTGGTCCGTCGGTCCGGCGCGAAGCGGTCCGGCGTCCTGCGGCTGCAAAGGTTCCCCGGCGAACGCGCGCGAGCGGCGCTTTCGGGCCGCGCGCGGTGGCTGGCAGCATGGAAATTCCCGATGTCCACGACCGGGACGGTAGGCTAGGATGCGTCGCTTCTCGGGCGCGACGGATCGCACGATGCCCGCTGGCCGTACCCCCGGCGTCCCCGCGTCCCACGTTCGCTGGGGCAGGGCGCTTCACAACGGAGACATCATGTTCAACCAATCTTCCGGTGGCGCTGGACGACGCGCCGCCTCGTTCGTCCGTTCGTGCATCGGCGTCGCCGCGTGTGCGGCCGCGGTGTCCGCCGCCCCCGCGTTCGCGCAGCAGAAATTCGTCAACGTCCTGACCGGTGGCCAGAGCGGCGTCTACTACCCGCTCGGCGTCGCGTTGAGCCAGATCTATGCGAAGGCCCTGCCCGACGTGCGGACCAGTGCACAGGCGACCAAGGCTTCGGCCGAGAACCTCAACCTCGTGCAGGCGGGCAAGGGCGAGGTCGCGTTCTCGCTCGGCGACGCATTGTCGGATGCCTACAAGGGCAACGAGGAAGCCGGCTTCAAGACGCCGCTCAAGAAGCTGCGCGTCATGGGCGCGATCTACCCGAACTACATCCAGATCGTCGCGACCGCCGAATCGGGCATCAAGACGCTCGCCGACCTCAAGGGCAAGCGCATCTCGGTCGGTGCGCCGAAGTCCGGCACCGAGCTGAACGCCCGGGCCGTGCTGAAAGCTGCCGGCCTGTCGTACAGCGACTTCTCGAAGGTCGAGTATCTCGCGTTCGGCGAATCGGTCGAATTGATGAAGAACCGCCAGCTCGACGCGACGCTGCAGTCGGCCGGCCTCGGCGTCGCGTCGATCCGCGACCTGGCGACGTCGGTGCCGATCGTCGTCGTCGCGGTCCCGGCCGACGTGGTCGCGAAGGTCGGCGATGCAGCCTACCAGGCGGTGATGATCCCCGCCAACACCTACGGGGGGCAGACCACCGCGGTGCCGACCGTCGCGATCGAGAACTATCTCGTCACCAGCGAGAGCGTGCCCACCGACATGGTCTACGCGCTGACCAAGGCGACCTTCGAGCATCTCGACGTGCTGGTGGCCGCGCACAACGCGGCCAAGGCCATCTCGAAGGAAAACGCGGCGAAGAATCCGCCCGTGCCGCTGCACCCGGGCGCGGAGAAGTACTTTCGCGAGATCGGCGTCCTGAAGTAAGTCGTCGAGGGTGATCGTCGTCCCTTCCCCCTAAACTGCAAGCGCCGCTTCCTGCCTGCTTCCCGCCCCGTTTTCAGATCGAGTCCGCATGACCGAATCGCACCAGGCCGACCTCCAGGCTCCGCCACCGGGAACCCCCATCGCCTCGGAATCCGGCAAGGTCGATCCGCAGATCGAGGCGCATGCCGGACCGCCGTTCTCGGGCCTGCTGTTCTACGTAGCGATCGTGTTCTCGGTGTTCCAGATCGTCACGGCGGCATTCAGCCCGCTGTCGTCGCAGGTCGTCCGCGCGGTGCACGTCGGCTTCCTGATGCTGCTGGTCTTCGCGCTCTATCCGCCGCTGCGTTCGAAACCGCTGGGATGGGCCGTCGGCCTCGTCGGCTTCGCGATCGGCGTCTATCACTGGGTCTTCGAGGGCGACCTGATCCAGCGCGCCGGTGAACTGACGCAGACGGACCTCGTCGTCGGCATCACGCTGATCGTGCTGACCTTCGAGGCGGCGCGCCGCGTACTCGGCTTCGCGCTGCCGCTGATCTGCGGGGCGTTCCTGGCCTACGGGTTCCTCGGGCAGTACGTGCCCGGCGCGCTCGGCCACCGCGGCTTCGACCTGGCCCAGATCGTCGGGCAGCTGAGCTTCGGCACCGAAGGGATCTATGGCACGCCGACCTACGTGTCGTCGTCGTACATCTTCCTGTTCATCCTGTTCGGGGCTTTCCTCGAGCAGGCCGGGATGATCAAGCTGTTCACCGACGTCGCGCTCGGCCTCTTCGGAAGTTCACGCGGCGGACCCGCCAAGGTCGCGGTGATCTCGTCGGGTTTCATGGGCACGATCAGCGGATCGGGCGTGGCCAACGTGGTCACGGTGGGCCAGTTCACGATCCCGCTGATGAAGCGCTTCGGCTACAACGCCGCTTTCGCGGGCGGGGTGGAGGCCACGGCGTCGATGGGTGGCCAGATCATGCCGCCGGTGATGGGCGCAGTCGCGTTCATCATGGCCGAGACCATCAACGTGCCGTACGCGGAAATCTGCAAGGCCGCCACGATCCCGGCCATCCTGTATTTCTTCACGGCCTTCCTGATGGTCCATCTCGAGGCCGGCCGCGCGAAGCTGCTCGGCATGCCGAAGGACCAGTGTCCGAATCCGTGGGCGGCGCTCAAGGAGCGCTGGTACCTGCTGATCCCGCTCGGGATGCTGGTCTACCTGCTGTTCGCCGGCTACACGCCGCTGTTCTCGGGGATGGTCGGTCTCGCGCTCACGGTGATCGTGATCTTCGGCTTCGGCATCATGGCCGGCATCGGGCCGGTCGGCATGCGGGTGCTGTTCTGGATCGCGGTGGGCCTCGCATGTGCGACCTTCTTCAAGTTCGGGGTCGTCGCCGTCATCGTCGTCGCGCTGCTGCTCGCGCTGCCGCTGTTCGTCATGCGCGGCGGCCGCGAGACGCTGCGCATCTCCATCATCGCGCTCGCGGACGGCGCGAAGCACGCGCTGCCGGTCGGAATCGCCTGCGCGCTGGTCGGCATCATCATCGGCACGCTGACGCTCACCGGCGCGGCGACCACGTTCGCCGGCTTCATCATCCAGCTCGGCCAGCAAAGCATCTTCGCGAGCCTGGTGCTGACGATGCTCGTGTGCCTGGTCCTCGGCATGGGCATCCCCACGATCCCGAACTACATCATCACGAGTTCGCTCGCGGCGCCGGCGCTGCTCAAGCTCGGGGTGCCGCTGATCGTGTCGCACATGTTCGTCTTCTACTTCGGGATCATGGCGGACCTGACGCCGCCGGTCGCGCTCGCGGCCTTCGCCGCAGCGCCGATCGCGCGCGAGTCGGGGATGAAGATCGGCTTCCAGGCCATGCGCATCGCGGTCGCCGGGTTCATCATCCCGTTCATGGCCGTCTACGATCCGGCGCTGATGCTGCAGGGCGGCGGCATCGCTGCGGTGACCTATGTCGTGTTCAAGACGATCGTCGCGATCTTCCTGTGGGGCGGCGCGGCGATCGGCTTCTGGATCACGCCGCTGAACGTGTTCGAACGGGTGTTCGTGTTCGTCGCCGCGTGCTTCCTGGTCAGTGCGGGCTCCTGGACCGATGTGATCGGCTTCGTGCTGACCGCGTTGATGGTGGTGTGGCACCTGATGCGGTCGTCGAAGGCGCGTGCGCTGCCCGCGTAAAGGCGTGCGATGCCGGCCGCGCTGATCGCGGCCGCGCTGCTGTGCCTGGCGGCGCCCGGCTACGCGGCGCGTCTGCCGGCCGATCGCTTCACGCTGGTGTGGCAGCATTCGATCGAGAAGATCGACTGGGAGGAGGACTACGTCGTCGCCGGAGATTGGCTCTATCTGTCGGGCGCGCGCATCCGCGGCACCGGTGCGGGGATGGAGCCGCCCGACGACGCGCAGCGTGTGGGTGCCGTTTATGTCTATCGGCCCGCGCTGCGCTGGTTCCGCGAACTCGATCTCGCGCGATCGGACTTCGTGCAGGACTATCGCCTGTGCGTCGACGGCCGCTGCGCGCCGATGTCCGACTGGGTGCCGGTAGCGGCCGGCATGACCGTCGTGAAACCCTGTGCTACACCATCGCCAGCGGCATCTTCCGGTCGGGCGGAGTGAAGGCCGCGTCGATGGCCTTCAGTTCGACGTCGGTCAGCACGAGATCGACGGCGCCGAGGTTGTCTTCCAGGTGGTCGTGGTTCACCGCCTTCGGGATCGCGATCACGTCGCCGTGGCGCATGACCCATGCGAGCGCGACCTGCGCCGCGCTCGCGCCTCGTGCCGAAGCGATCGACTGCAGCGCCGCGTCCGTCGCGAGCGAGCCGCGCCCGAGCGGGCAATACGCCATCGTCGGCATGTGCAGCGTCTGCTGATAGGTCAGCAGGCTGAACTCCGCGCCGCGTTCGTCGAGCGCGTAGTAGATCTGGTTCGTCGCGCAACGCAGCTTGCCGGGCTTCGCCGTCAATGTCGGTTTGTGGATCGCCTCGAGCTCGATCAGGTCGTCGAGGTCGAAGTTGCTCACGCCCCATTCGCGGATCGCGCCGCCGGCCTTCAGCGCCTCGAACGCGTCGACGGTCTCGGCGAGCGGCACCGCCCCGCGCCAGTGCAGCAGATAGAGATCGATCGCGTCGAGGCCGAGACGCTTGCGGCTGCGGTCGCACGCCCCGGGCACGCCGGCGCGGTCCGCGTTGTGCGGATAGACCTTGCTGACGATGAAGACCTCGTCGCGGCGAACCGCGTTGGTGCGCAGCGCATCGGCGAGCGCGCTGCCGAGCACGGTCTCGGCGCCCCCCTCGCCGTACATCTCGGCGGTGTCGAACAGGCGATAGCCGCATTCGATCGCGAAGCGCACCGCGGCCACCTCGGCATCGCGGCTCGCCGGCGACTCGCCCATCTGCCACGTGCCGAGTCCCAGCGCGGGGACCCGTTCGCCGGTCGGTAACGCAACGGTCTTGTTCATCGGGGACGGTTCTCCATACGGATGCGATGCGAGCGGCGAGCGTGGCACAGCCGTCACGACGCTTCGATAGGACAACGCTGGAACGCGAGGGTATTCTCACCAACCCCGCAGATCGGAGCCCGACGATGACCCAGACCCGCAGCGACTTCCTCGTCCGCCGCGACGATCTGCACGCGACCGCCGTTCGCGACACGCCACTGCCCGGGATGCTCGACGAAGGCGACGTGCTGATGACGGTCGACCGCTTCGCGTTGACGGCCAACAACGTGACCTACGCCGCGTTCGGCGACGCCATGTCGTACTGGGACTTCTTCCCGGTGACGGAGGACGGATGGGGCCGGGTGCCGGTGTGGGGCTTCGGCACGGTGGTGGACTCGCGCTGTGACGGGATCGTGCGGGGCGAACGCTTCTACGGCTACTTTCCGATGTCTTCGGACCTGCTGGTGCGACCCGTGCGCGTCAGGGAAAGCGGCTTCGTCGACGGCAGCGCGCATCGCCAGAAGCTGCATCCGCTCTACAACCAGTACACGCGCAACGCCACCGATCCGCTGTACGACGCGGCGCGCGAAGAGTTGCAGATGCTGCTGCGGCCTCTGTTCATCACGTCGTTCGTGATCGACGACTTCCTCGCCGACAGCGATTTTTTCGGCGCACATGCGGTGATCCTGTCGAGCGCGTCGAGCAAGACCGCCTACGGACTCGCCTGGCAGCTGTCGCTGCGCAGGCCCGATGGCCCCGAAGTCATCGCTCTGACGTCGCCGGGCAACGTGGCGTTCGTCGCGGGCCTCGGCTGCTACGACCGCGTCGTGACCTACGAAGCGATCGCGTCGCTACCCCCGGACCTGCCGGTGATCTACGTGGACTTCGCCGGCGACCGCGTGCTGCGCGCGAACCTGCATCGCCATTTCGGCGACGCGATGCGTCACAGCAGCGCGGTGGGGTCTTCGCACTGGGATGCCGAACGGGAGAGCGGCGACGGCGAGGCATTGCCTGGTGCGAAGCCGACCTTCTTCTTCGCGCCGGCGCAGATCAAGAAGCGCAGCGCGGAGTGGGGCGCCGACGGCTTCGGCCAGCGCTTCGCGGCCGCCTGGCATGCGTTCGTCGCGCGCGTCGTCGATCCGGCGAGGCCGTGGATGACGATCTTCGACGAGCGCGGTGCGGACGCGGTCGAGCGCGTCTACCGGGAATTGCTCGACGGCCGCGCGCGGCCGCAGGACGGACGCATCCTGTCGATGCGTGGCTGAGCGGTCACGGCGAGCGCCACAGCAGCAGTACCGACGCACTGGTCACGAGCGCGATCGTCGCGACGATCGCCGGCAGCTGCATCGCGCTGACCGCCGATGCGCCCCCGTGCGCGAGCAGCGGGCCGACCAGCTGACCCAAGGCGAACGACGCGGTCAGGCCGGCCACCGCACGCGCCGGCGATGCGTGCGCGATGCGGCGCGCCTCCTGCAGTCCCGCCAGCGTGACGACGATGAACGTGCCGCCGACGCAGATCGCCGAGACGACCAGCGCCGCGATGCTCATCTGCAGCACCGGCACGACGGTGCCGACGGCCATCACGATCATGCCGAGCGCGCAGACGGTGCGCGGTGCGATGTGCGACAGGAAGGTCGACACGCCGATCGTGCTGATCGCGGCCGCGATGCCGAAGGCGGGCCAGATCCATCCGAACACCGCGGGGTCGTTGACGAGCGCGCGCGCGACCGCGGGCAGGAAGGTCGCCGGCACGATGTAGCCGAAGCCCGCGACACCGTAGCAGACGATCAGCAGCCAGCCATCGCGGTCCAGAGGCGGCGCGTTCGCGAGCGACGCGGCATGCGTCGCCGGTTCGCGCGACAGGCGTCGCCAGGTGAACGCCGAGATCGCCGCACTGGTCAGCCCGAGCGCGGCCCATGCGGCACGCGGATCGCCGACGGTCGTGGCGACCACGAAGACGACGCCGCCGACGGCTGCGATGCTGGTCCCGACGCATCCGAAGATCCAGCCGCCGAGCTTGCCGCGCCCCGCGGTCGCGAGCTGCGTGAGGGCCCAGCCCGCGACGCCCACCATCACCAGCGCGCTCGCGATGCCGGCGACGAAGCGCAGCGCGAGCCACGCGGCCATGCCCGCACTGACCGCCATGCCCAGCGTCGACACCGCTACCAGCGCGACGCCACAGCGCGTCGACAGCCCTGGACGGATCGGCCGGAGGAAGCCGAAGAGGGCGCCGACCAGGTAGCCGAGGTAGTTCGCCAGCGCCAGCCACGTCCCGTTCGCGAGGCTGAGGCCCTGCGTCTGCTGCATCAGCGGCAGCAACGGCGTGAACGCGAAGCGGCCGATCCCCATCGCGGTCGCCATGCAGAGACCGCCGACCGCGACGATGGCGAATGGCGTCGGCACGCCCGGCGACCGGTCCCTGCTCGACACGGGCTCCACGACGCTCATGGTCGCCCGTTCGCGCCGTGCCGCCGGTACGGTTCGCGCTGTTCGAGCCGCGTCATCCACGCGTCGACCGCGGCCAGCGCCGGTCGCTCGATCGGCGTCATCGTCCATCGATAGCTCGCGAGACCGATGACGACGTCGGCCAGCGTGAACGTCGGCCCCGCGATGAAAGCGCCGGTCTTCGCGAGGCGGTCGTCGACGATCCGCATCTGCCGGTTCCAAGACGCGACGCTCGCGGCGACGGCCGATGCATCCTGACAGGCCGGGTCCTTGCGCACCAGCGACAGGAACGCGTAGCGCCAAGCGTTGTCGAGCTCGGTGATCTGCCAGTCCATCCACTGCTCGACGACCGCCCGTGCGACCGGCTGCGTCGGCAGCAGGTCGTCGCGGCGTTCACGGGCGGCGAGGTAGCGGCAGATCGCGTTGGACTCCCACAGGACGAATTCGCCGTCCTCGATCACCGGCACCCTGCCGTTCGGGTTGAGCGCGAGGAACGCCGCCGTCTTCAGGTCTGCGCCGCCGCTCTCCGTGTGATCGAACGCGACGCCGAGCTCGTCCAGCGTCCACAGGACCTTGCGGACGTTGATGGAAGTCGATCGTCCCAGCAGTTTCAGCATCGTTTCGCTCCGCTCACACGTCGATCGTTCGTACCGAGCCGGATACGCGGATCGCACTGCCGGGTCGCGACGGGATGTCGGCACGGATCCGCGACGGTACGCCCATGTCGTCTCCCTGGCTGACGACGACCGATCCGTCGTGCGGCCACGCGAGGTCACGCAGGTAGCCGGCGAGGGCCGCGGTCGATGCACCGGTCGCCGGGTCTTCGTAGACGCCGCCGTACGCGAATGCGTTGCGGGTCACGAAGCGCTGCGGTGCTTCCGACCAGCCGAGCAACACGGTGATCCATCCTTCGGCGCGCATCAACCGGCGCCCACGCTCGAAGTCGTAGGCCATCGCCGCGAGCGTGGCGCGATCCTTCAGCATCAGCACGAGATGATCGGCGCCAGCGTGGATGGTCGCAGGCGGGATCCGCAGGTCGAGGTCGCCGTGCGCAAGCCCGAAGAGGCCGAGTGCCGCTTCGATCCGGGCGCCCCCGCACGGTGCGCTGTGCGTCGGCGGCGACTGCAGCGCGGCAGACTCGCTCGTGCCTTCGACGCTGATCCGGATGTCGTTCAGCGCCAGCGCGAACGCGCCGTCACCCTGTCGCATCGCTAGCGCCGCGCCGAGCGCGATGGTCGCGTGGCCGCAGAACGGCACTTCGGCCTCCGGCGAGAAGTAGCGCACGCGCCAGCCGTCGCCTTGCGGCATCGCGAACGCGGTCTCCGAATAGCCGACCTCGGCCGCGATCCGCTGCATCGCATCGGGCGTCGGCAGCGTGTCGACGAGCACGACGCCGGCCGGGTTGCCGCCGCTGACGCCGTGCGAGAAGGCGGCCAGTCTCAGTACATGCATCGCAGCGCGGCTTCGTCTCGTCGTTGGCCGGATACAGCCCCGGCACGGATCGCCTCGATGCCGGCCCGGGTCGAGATCGGCGCGCCCCACGAGCCCGGCGTCGCGCGGTCTTCGCGGGCCGGCACGAAGCGCGGCATGAACGTTCGGCCGAAGAGCCGCGACTGGCCGGGTCGCTGCGGCAGCGGTCCGCCGATCCACACGTGGCGCAGTCCCTTCTTCAGAAGGACCGTGGTCAGCGTGGCGGTGGGGACGCGGGGCGGACGTTCGACGAGGGCCGCGTCTGGCGGCAGCGGTTCGATGGGCACGCACTTCCTTCGAGATCGGACGTTCGGAGCCGGATGATGCCCGTTCGCATCCCGCTTTGGCTATCATCGTCGCCCGTACGAATCCGACGAAAACGGCACCCATGGACATCACGCACCTGCACCTGCATACCCGCGACCGCGCGAAGTCGGAAGACTTCTATCGACGCTGGTTCGGCCTCGCGACGAAGACGCGCGGTGACGAAATCACGTTCATGCGCGGCGACCGCGATTTCCTGCTGGCGCTGATGGACGATGCGGAGCCCGCGCCCTTGCCATCGTGGTTCCATTTCGGGATGCGCATGGCGACACCCGACGCGGTGCGCGCGAAGCATGTCGAACTGGTCGCGGCCGGGCTGCCGATGAAGCCGCTGCGTGACTTGCCGGCCGTCACGTCGTTCCGTTGCGCAGACCCGGACGGCTATTCGATCGAGGTCTACTGCCTGGCCGACGCATGAGCGGGGGGCGTCATGATCGCGTCGCTGTCGTGACCGGTGCCGGCAGCGGGATCGGTCGCGCGGTCGCACTCGCATTGCTCGCTGACGGCTATCGTGTGGCGCTGGCGGGGCGCAGCCTCGACAAGCTCGCGGCGACCGCAGCAAAAGGCGATGACCCATCGTGCCTCTTCGCCCAGTCGATGGACGTCGGCGATCCGCTATCCGTGCGCGCGTTCTTCGATGCGGTCGTCGGTCGCTTCGGCCGTCTCGATCTGCTGTTCAACAACGCGGGCGGCGGGGCGCCGTCGGTTCCGTTCGAAGAGTTGCGCTTCGACCAATGGAAGACGGTCGTCGACACGAACTTCACCGGGACCTTCCTGTGCATGCAGCAGGCGTTCCGGATCATGAAGGCACAAACGCCGCGCGGCGGCCGGATCATCAACAACGGCTCGATCTCGGCCCACACGCCGCGACCGCTGTCGGCGCCGTACACGTCGACCAAACATGCGGTGACCGGGCTGACGAAGTCCGGAGCGCTCGACGGCCGCGGCTTCGACATCGCGGTGGGCCAGATCGACATCGGCAACGCGGCGACCGACATGACGACGCCGATGGAAAGCGGCGTCCTGCAGCCGAACGGCCAGCTCGCCGCCGAACCGAGGATGGACGTCGCCGCCGTGGCCGATGCCGTGCTGTACATGGCCGGCTTGCCGCTGTCGGCCAACGTGCTGTGCATGACGGTGATGGCGACGCGGATGCCGTATGTCGGACGGGGTTGAGGTCGCGCCGATCGGCCGCGTGAGGTAGAAGCGCCTCACAGGCGTTGGAACGACATCCGGGCTACCGTCGTCCCGACGAAGGGGGACCTTGCCTTCCAGGCATGCGCTGCGAGCCCATGCATCGCGGCAGAGGTTGCCGATATGCGTTCGGAAGACAGAGCAGGCCGGTCCGCAGCCTGTCCGGACAGTCCTTTCCGCGAACGAGGGCAACCCAGGTCGCCGGGTCTGCCGCCCTGCAACGCGGCATCATGGCGACCCGTCGCCCCAGCTCAACGCATGCAACCCACTACTAAATCGACGATCGCGATGCCGATCACCGTGGACGCCGCACCGTCCGACCAGCCCGTCTTCCTCGGCCTGAGCACCGCGGTCCTGGTCGCGCTGCTTACGGTCTACGTCGTCTGGGGATCGACCTACTTCGCGATCCGCCTCACGCTCGAGTCGCTTCCGCCGTTCCTGCAGGGCGGTGCGCGATTTCTCGTGGCAGGCACCCTCCTGTTCGTGTTCCTCGCAGTGCGCGGCCGGCCGATGCCGACGCTGCGGCAATGGCGCGACGGCGCGATCGTCGGCGTGCTGCTGCTCACCTGCGGCAACGGCGGCGTCGTGTTCGCAGAGCAGTACGTCTCGTCGAGCGTCGCAGCGATCTTCATCGGCGCCGGTCCGCTGGCGGCGGCCCTGTGGTCGGGGCTGTTCGGTTTCTGGCCGCAGCGCGCCCAGTGGGTCGGCATCGTGATCGGCTTCGTCGGCGTGCTGATGCTGGCCGGCGGCGCGCAGCTGTCGGCGCATCCGATCGGGCTGATCGGACTGGTCACTTCGGTCGTCTGCTGGACGCTCGGTTCGGTGCTGGCCCAGCGCAAGCTGTCGCTCGCGCCAGGCGCGATGGGCTTCGCGACCGAGATGCTGGCCGGCGGCGCCGTGATGCTGATCGTCGGCCTCCTGCATGGCGAAGCGCCGCGACTGGGCGCCGCATGGCCGCCGACGCCGGTCGCGATCGGCGCGTTCGTCTATCTGGTGTTCGCCGGTTCGCTGGCTGCTTTCTCGGCGTACATGTACCTGCTGTCGAAGGTCTCGTCGACCATCGCGATCAGCTATGCCTACGTCAATCCGATGATCGCCGTCCTGCTCGGCGTCGTGTTCGGCGGCGAAGTACTGACCACGAAGGAGGGCATCGCGACGGCGGTGATCGTCGGCAGCGTGATCCTGCTGACGCTCGAAAGACGCACCACCTGACTCCGCACGCCAGCGAGCACGTGCACGGGACCGGCCTGACGAATCGGCCGATCATCGTCAGATCATCCGCTTCGCGACCTCCTCGAGCATCACTTCGGTGGCGCCGCCACCGATCGCCTGCACGCGTGCGTCGCGCGCCATCCGCTCGATCGCCGTTTCGCGGATGAAGCCCATGCCACCGTGGAACTGCAGGCAGTCGTACATCACCTCGTTGACGAGCGTGCCGCACAGCGCCTTGATCATCGACACTTCCTTCGTCACGCTCTGGCCCTGCGCGTCGCGCCACGCGGTGTTGTAGACCAGCGCCTTCGCGGCCTCGACCTGAGACGCGCGCATCGCGAGCCGCTGGCGCACCGTCTGCTTGTCCCACAGCGCGGTCCCGAACACGTTGCGCTGCGTGGTCCATTCGACCGCAAGCTCGATCGCGCGCGACGCTTCGCCCATCGATTGCGCGCCCAGCACGATCCGTTCGTTCTGGAGGTTCTTCATCAGTGCGTAGAAGCCCTTGTTCTCCTCGCCGAGCAGGTTGGCGGACGGGATGCGGCAGTCGTCGAACACCAGTTCGGCCGTGTCGCTCGACAACCAGCCGGTCTTTTTGAGCGGTCGCGCGACGGTGAAACCCGGCGTGCCCTTCTCGACGATGAACATCGAGACCATGCGGTTACGACCCGGCTGGCCACCGGTCTTCGCGGCGACGAAGTACACGTCGCCGTGGACGCCGTTCGTGATGAACATCTTCGCGCCGTTCAGGACCCATTCGTCACCGTCGCGCACGGCAGTCGTGCGCATGCCTGCGAGGTCCGAGCCGGCATCGGCCTCGGTCATCGCGACCGCCGCGATGCACTTGCCCGCGACGATGTCCGGCATGTAGCGGTCCAGCTGCTCGGGCGTTCCGCCATGGAACAGGTGCGGGCTGGCCATGTCGGTGTGGACCAGCACCGTGATCGCGAAGCCGCCGTAGCCGGAACGGCCGAGCTCTTCGGCAAGCACGACGGTCGCCAGCGTGTCGAGCTCGCTGCCGCCGTGGCGATCGTCGTAGCGAATGCCCAGCAAGCCGAGCGCGCCCATCTCCTGCAGCACGGCGCGCGGTGTGTATCCGTCTTCTTCCCACTGGTCTGCGTACGGCAGCACGCGGTCGGCGATGAAGCGCCGGATCGTCGTGCGCAGCATCTCGTGTTCCGCAGTGAAGTAAGGCGACGGACTCGTGTTGCCGGGCATGTGGAGGGGAGCGTGCATGGTGCCTTTCAGGGAGCGGGTCGGCGCGTATCAGCCGCGTCGCGAGCGAAGGTTGCGGGAGATCTTGCCGATGTAGAAGTCGATTCCACCCGCCAGTAGCGGCGCGCCGGGAACACGAAACGGCCCGACGATGTCGCCCGGGTTCACGGCCTTGAACGCGCCGTGCGACAGCCGCTTGACGAAGCGGCCCAGATCGATCGCGTTCAGCAGCAGCTTCTTGTCGACGGTGCGATCGGTGACGAACTCCTGGATCAGCAGCAGCGCCCGGGTATGGCCGCGACGCTCGGCCTCGGCGAGGCAGCCGGCGGATGCCGTCAGCAGCTGGTAACGAAGATCCTTCAGTGGCGGGTCGTCGCCCACGCGCGGTCCGAGCAGCGCGGCGGCGAGCTGCGTGATGCGCGCAATACCGTGCGAACGCTCGTTCTCGAGCAGGCGATCGACGGCCTCTCCAAGCGTGTCGCCGACGGTGTTGCTGAACGGCTCGTCGGACTTCGCCTCGACAGTGATCAGGTAGGTGCCGTGGGCATCCTCGGCATGCACCACGAGATCGGCGTTGCACGGCTCGCCGCCGAACCCATCGAACGGCAGCCTCGCATCCGGTTCGGCCCACCACGTCGTCAGCCTACCGAACGCCTCGTGGCGTTTCAGCGCGGCCATCAGCTCCTTCGGCGGATCGACGGCATCGCCTTCGAGCCATGCACGCGCGGCTTCCTTCGCACTGCGCCCGTCGGTCCAGTGGTCGGGGCTCCTGGGGCCGGCGCTGGTCTCCCAGTCTTCCAGCGTCAAAATGGCAACGTCGTTTTTCGAGATCGGCAAACTGTGCTCCGTGTTCGGCAGGGATCTCATTCGAGCCGAAGTATACTAGTTACCTAACAAACGTTAGGTAGACTGCTGGCTCACCTATGACTCAATCCATCATGCTGACCAGACAGCGACCATCCTCCACCGTCGAACCGGCCGCGACCGGTGCCGAACCCGGCGACGGTCGCGGGCTGATCCTCGACACCGCGGCGCGTCTGTTTCGCGAGGAAGGCTACGCCGCGACGTCGCTACGCGACATCGCCGCCGAATGCGGGATGAAGGCCGGGAGCCTCTACTACCACTTCGCATCGAAGGACGCGATCATCGCCGAGGTACTGCGGATCGGTGTCGAGCGCGTAGCGGACCACGTGCGGCAGTCGGTGCTCGCGCTGCCGCCCGACGCCGACGCGCGGACGCTGCTGCATACCGCCGTCCGTGCCCACCTGTCGGCGCTGCTCGAGCTGCACGACTACACATCGGCCAACGTACGGATCTTCGGCCAGGTGCCGACGGCGGTCCGCGACGCGCACATCGCGACGCGCGACGCCTACGAGCGCTTCTGGACCAAGTTGTTGCGGCGCTGTGCGCGGAGCGGCGGCTGGGATAAGCGTCGCAAGATCGGCCTGACACGCCTGTTCCTGATCAATGCGCTGAACGGGTCGCTCGAATGGTTCACCGACGGCCGCTCGACTGTCGAGCAGCTTGCGCACGAACTGACCGAACTGTTCCTCGACGGGCTGAACACGCGTTTTCCGGTCGTGGGGCGAAAGCCATGAAGACGCGCATCGATCCGACTTCCGAAGTCTTCCGTCGCAGCGTTGCGCGTTATGCCGAACTGACCGATCGGCTGCGCGACCGCGTTCGGTGGTCGCTGGCCGGCGGCGGCGAGAAGCTGCGCGCGCGTCATCTCGAGCGCGGCAAGATTCCGGTGCGCGACCGCATCGAACTGCTGCTCGACTCCGGCAGCGCGTTCCTCGAACTGTCGGCGCTGGCCGGCTGGGGGCTCTACGACAACCAGGTGCCCGCGGCCGGCGTGATCACCGGGGTCGGCAACGTGTCCGGCGTGGCCTGCATGATCATCGCCAACGACGCGACGGTGAAGGGCGGCAGCTTCTTCGCAGAGACCGTCCGCAAGCATCTGCGCGCCCAGGAGATCGCGTGGGAGAACCGGCTGCCGTGCCTGTACCTGGTCGACTGCGGCGGCGCCTTCCTGCCCGAGCAGGATCGCGTGTTCCCCGACTACGGCCACTTCGGCACGAGCTTCTATCACCAGTGCCGGATGAGCGCCGACGGGCTGCCGCAACTGTCCGCGGTGTTCGGGGGCTGCACGGCCGGCGGTGCCTACATCCCCGCGCTGTCCGACGAGTCGGTGATGGTCGAAGGCACCGGCCGCATCCATCTCGGCGGCCCGCCGATCGTGAAGGCCGCGATCGGCGAGATCGTCGACGGCGAGACGCTCGGCGGCGCCGCGATGCATGCGCGTGTGTCCGGCGTCACCGACTATCTCGCGATGACCGAACACGAGGCGCTGCAGAAGCTGCGCGACATCGTGGCGCATCTGAACTGGCCGGTTGCGACCCATGCGACGCGATTGCCGGTGCGGCCGCCGCTGCACGATCCGGCACAGATCGAAGGCATCGTCGGGACCGATCTCAAGCAGCCGTTCGACGTCCGCGAGGTGATCATGCGATTGGTCGATGCGAGCCGGGATGGCAACGGCATGCAGGAGTTCAAGCCCGAGTACGGTTCCACGCTGGTCTGCACGTTCGCGCATCTGCACGGTTATCCGGTCGGCATCGTCGCGAACAACGGTGTGCTGTTCTCGGAGTCGTCGATGAAGGGCGCGCATTTCATCGAGCTGTGCAACCAGCGCCGCATCCCGTTGCTGTTCCTGCAGAACATCACCGGCTTCATGGTCGGCACCGAGGCCGAGCGCGGTGGTATCGCGAAGCATTCGGCGAAGCTGGTCTACGCGGTCGCGACCGCGCGTGTGCCGCGCTTCACGGTGCTGATCGGCGGCAGCTACGGCGCCGGCAACTACGGCATGTGCGGACGCGGCTTCGCCCCGCGTTTCCTGTTCGCATGGCCGAACAGCCGCATCGCGACGATGAGTCCCGAGGTCGCGAGCACGGTACTGGTGGCGCTGCGTCGGAGTTCGTTGAAGGGCGACGGCGATGCCGAGTCCCTGCAGGCGCTGGAGACCGGGACGCGGCGGCAGTTCGAGGAACAGAGCGATCCGTACTACGCGACCGGGCGGCTGTGGGACGACGGTTTGATCGAGCCGTCGCAGACGCGGGATGTACTGGGGATCTGCCTGCAGCTCGCGGACGCGAGCACGCCGCGCTTCGAAGGACAGAGTCCGGTTTATCGGATGTGATGGGAATGCACGCAACACTGCCGCGGTTTGCCCCTCCCCCTTCGAGGGGGAGGCTGGTAGGGGGATGGGTTTCGACGCATCGCCTGACAAATGCCGGCCCTCTCCCCTCCCCGACCCGCACCCTGGGTCAAGCCCGGGGCACGCTCTCCAAGCGGAGGGGACGTACCGATGTTTGACGCCCTCCTCATCGCCAACCGCGGCGAGATCGCCTGCCGCGTCATCCGCACCTGCCGCCGCATCGGCATCCGCACGATCGCCGTGTTCTCCGACGCGGACGCGAACGCACGTCACGTTCGCGAGGCCGACGCCGCGATCCGCATCGGTCCCGCGCCGGCGCGCGCGTCCTACCTCGACGCGCACGTCATCTTGCAAGCGGCGATCGACAGCGGTGCGCAGGCCATCCATCCCGGCTACGGCTTCCTGTCCGAGAAGCTCGAGCTGATCGATGCCTGCGCCGCCACGGGCATCACGTTCATCGGCCCCCACCGCGATGCGATCGCGCTGATGGGCTCGAAGATCGAGAGCAAGCGGATCGCGCGCGCCGCCGGCGTCCCCTGCGTGCCGGGCTACGACGGCGACGACCAGACCGATGCGCGGCTGCACGACGAAGCGCAGCGGATCGGCTTCCCGCTGCTGATCAAGGCCAGCGCCGGCGGCGGCGGCAAAGGCATGAAGCGCGTCGACGACGCCGCTGCATTCGCCGCACGACTGCATGCGGCGCGCGGCGAGGCACTCGCGTCGTTCGCCGACGATCGCGTACTGCTGGAACGCTACATCCAGCGACCGCGCCATCTCGAGGTTCAACTGCTCGGCGACCGGCACGGCGGCCTCGTGCATCTCTTCGAACGCGAGTGCTCGATCCAGCGCAACTATCAGAAGCTGATCGAGGAGGCGCCGGCCAATCACCTCGGCGACGCAATCCGTACGAAGCTGTTCGACGCCGCGCTGATGCTCGGTCGCGCGATCGGCTACGACTCGACCGGCACCGTCGAATTCGTCCTCGACGCCGACGCCGGCGACACGCCTTGTTTCCTCGAGATGAACACGCGGTTGCAGGTCGAGCATCCGGTAACCGAGATGACCGTGACGGCCGACGGCATGTCGATCGATCTGGTCGAGCAGCAGATCCTCAGCGCGCTCGGCGAACGCCTCGTGTTCGCGCAACCGGATATCCGCAGGCACGGTTGGGCGATCGAGGCGCGCATCAACGCCGAGGTACCGGAGCAGGACTTCGGTGCGTCGTTCGGTCCGATCACCGGCTACGAAGAACCGGTCGTCCACGGGCTGCGGTTCGACAGCGGCATCGACGCGCGCAGCACGATCACGCCGCATTACGACGCGATGCTCGCGAAGGTCATCGCATCGGCTGCGACGCGCGCGGTCGCACGCGATCGACTGCTGGACGGACTGCGGCGCCTGCGCATCGAAGGCATCCAGACCAACCAGCGCTTGCTCGCCGCGGTCGTCGCATCGCCGGCGTTCGATGCCGTGCTGACGACGCGCTTCCTGCCCGACGCGTTCCCCGATGGATACCGTGTCGCTGCCATGGCGGTCGACGAACGCGTCTGCGCGGCCGCGGCGGCCCGGTATTTCGCTGCGGTCGAGCGGCACTCGTCCGATCGTCCGCTAGCTGCGCTGACCGGCTTTCGGCTGACCGCGCCGGCCGGCCGACGCGCGATGGCGACATTCCTCGTCTCGGACGACGCCGCGGACCGAATCGTCGTCGTCGAGTCGCTGACTGCGCTCAGGGTCGCCTGCCATCTCGACGGCGACACCTGGCCATTCGATGGCGAGACCGGTGCCGTCGTTTCGGCGACCCGTCGTTATCGCGCATCGATCGACGACGCGCAGGTCGCGCTGTGGACCGAGGGCACCTGGAAGCGATTCGCAGTCGGGCCCGCCGTGGCGGCGCGCCAGGCCGACGATCGCACAGGCGGAGGCGGGGACTGCATCGCGGCGGATCTGCCGGGCGTCGTGACGCAGGTACTGGTCGACGTCGACCAGCCGGTCGCCGCGGGTACCCCGGTGATCGTCGTCGAGGCGATGAAGCTGTTCCACACGCTGGTCGCGCCGCGTGACGGCGTGATCGCGCACATCCGCGTCGCGATCGGCGCGACGGTAGATCGCGGGGACGTGCTCGTGGAGCTGGCACCCGCGACCGTCTGACCTCGCCCGGAATGCGCCTTCAGCCGACCACGACTTCGCTCATCTGGATCACCGGTGCCAGGTCGGTGTAGTTCTTGATGTCGGCCATGATCTCCTGGGCGTGCGGACCGAAGCCCGCGCCGAATGCATCGGCCGACTCGCTGTAGATGTGGCACATCCCGACATAGGTCGCCGGCGTATCCGGCGCGCCGCCGCCCAGGCCCCTGTCGATCGTGTACTTCACGCAACTGTCCCCCATCCGCGCCTTCACGAGCGGCATGTGCTTGTCGCGGTAGTAGTCGTGGTCGAATCGGGCACCAGGGGTGTTCGGATACATCACGCTGACCTTGATCATTGCTTCTCCTCGTCGTTGTCCTTCGTACCGGCGACGGATCGTGCACCGGCGTTCCGCATCTGACAAGGCGTTGTACGGATCAGCCCTTCGATTTCCTCTTCGTCGTGACGGCGGCCCGGGCTGCTTCGGCGCATCGTCGTCGGACGGCAGATGGGCCAGCTGGTCCGCGTCGAGCTTGCCGATGAACTTCCAGCCGTCCGGCAGCTCGATGAACGCGAAGCGGTCGGCGGATCGACGAATACGTCGTAATCGCTGGCGACGGGCGCCTGCTCGCGCGGCGGAACCGATCAACATCGCAGGTATGAAGACGAGGCACGGGGCGCCCATGGTCGCGGTGAGCGCCGGGCTGCTCGAAGTTGCCGCGCTGACGACTCTTTACTCGGGATTAACCCGGCTGGTCGATCGCGGCCGGGCAAGGCACACTCGCAGGCCGTCATGCATCGGTCCCGCGCCATATGCGCACGAATCTTGGAGGGTTCGGTGGGAGACCGTTCGCGAATGCACCGACGTGCACGGGGACTCGAACACAACACGACAAGGAAAATATATGTCTCAAGACGATTCCAGCAATTCGAAGGACGGCCTGTCGCGACGCGGCTTCCTGCAGGCCGGCGCCGGCCTCGCCGGCGGTCTTCTCGTTCCGAGCCTGATCCAGCAGGCCCTTGCGGCCGATGCGACCGTGGGCACCTACCCGGCGGGCACGTCTGGCTCATCCGTCTTCGTCGGCATCTGCACGCCGCGCACCGGGACCTACGCGGCGCAGGGCGAGGATGAGATCAAGGGCTACGAGCTGGCGATCGAGCACCTGAATGCGGGCGACGAGTTGATCCGCAAGATCTCGCCGAACACGAAGAAGGGCGTCCTCGGCAAGGAAGTGAAGTACGGCATCTCGGACAGCGAAGCGAAACCCAATACGGCGGTGCAGGCCGCGTCGCGATTCATCTCCGAGAACAAGGCCATCATGTTCACCGGCTCGGTCTCGAGCGCGGTCGCGGTGGCGCTCAACAAGCTCGCCGATCGCGAGAAGGTCATCTACCTGCCGTGCATCAGCGGCTCGAACGACACCACAGGCAAGGACTGCGTCCGCTATTCGTTCCGCGAGTGCTTCTACGCACAGACCGCGGCGCAGGCGATCGCCCCGGTGCTGATCAAGAACATCGGACGCGGCAAGAAGATCGCGTTCCTGACGCCCGACTACACCTATGGCCATACGGTGCGCCAGTCGATGGAGGACGTGCTCAAGGCCAAGGGCGACTGGACGGTCGCGACGAACCAGGTCTCGCCGCTCGGCACGACCGACTTCTCGTCGTACCTGCTCAACGTCGCCAACAGCGGCGCGGACGTCGTCGTCAACATCAACTTCGGTCGTGACGCGGTCCTCTCGATCAAGCAGGCGAGCAGCTTCGGCATCCTGCAGAAGATGACGCTGGTGCTGCCGTACAACACGCCGTTCGTCGCGAAGGAAGTCGGCGAGGAAGCGATGGAAGGCGTCTACGCCGGCACGGACTACTGGTGGACGATCGAAGACAAGTATCCGCTGGCGAAGATGTTCAACGCGTCCTTCAAGAAGAAGTACAACTACAACCCCGAGTGGGGCGCGAATGCGGCCTACCTGCAGATCGCGATGTGGGCCGACGCCTGCGAGCGCGCCAAGACCTTCAATCCGCCCGACGTCATCAAGGCCTACGAAGCGGGCAAGGTGGTCCAGTCGACCGTCGGGGACGTCCACTTCCGTCCCGAGGATCATCAACTGGTGCGCCCGGTCATCATCGTCAAGGGCAAGAAGAAGTCGGCGATGAAGGCGGCGGACGACTACTACGACGTCGTGGACATCGTCGACGGCGGCCCGCTGATGCAGGCGCCCGACGCCTTCGGCTGCAAGCTCGGCAGCTACACCTGACCGTCTGCGGTTAACCGGCCTTAGAAAGGGCGTCGATGTTCAGTTGGGCCAACCTGGTTTCGCAGATGTTCAACGGCCTGGTGCTGGGAGCGCTGCTCGCGCTCATCAGCTCCGGCCTGACCATCATCTACGGGACGCTCGGCGTTCTGAATCTGGCACACGGCGCGATGTTCATGATCGGCGGCTACGCGGGCTACGTCGCGTATACGTACACCGATTCGTACGTCGTGGCCGTGATCGCCGGTTCGCTGTTCGTGATGGTGGTCGGCGTGTTGATGGAACGGGTCGTCATCCGCCATTTCTACAGCCGGCCGGACGAAGACCAGATCCTGGTGACGTTCGGCCTCGGCATCTGTTTCGTCGAGGTCATCCGCTACTTCTTCGGCAGCCTGTCGCGGTCGATGCCGTCGCCGTCGTGGGCCACCGGGATCACGTCGCTCGGTTTCGTGTTCTATCCGACCTACCGGCTCGCAGTGGTGGGCATCGTGGCGGTCGCGCTGCTCGCGCTCTACATCGTCCTGTACCGCACGCGGCTCGGCATGATCGTGCGCGCGGGCATCGAGGACGCGGTGATGGTCGACTCGCTCGGCATCAACGTGTATCGGATCTTCATGATCGTGTTCGGCATCGGCGCGATGGCGGCGGGCTTCGCCGGTGCCGTGAACCTGCCGGTCGCCCCGATCACACCCGATAGCGGCGAAGCGATCCTCATCCAGACCTTCGTGGTGATCGTGATCGGCGGCGTCGGTTCGTTCCCCGGCGCCATTCTCGGAGGCATCATTGCCGGCGAGATCCTCAGCATCACGTCGATGATCAATCCCGGCTACGCGTATCTCATGCTGTTCGTCGCGATGACGCTGGTGCTGGTCTACCGGCCTCACGGGTTGCTCGGCAGCCAGACACGGAGCTGACCGATGGCCCGCATTTCCCCAGCGCGTCGTTACGGACGCGCCGAGATCCTGACGGCCATCGGGCTGATCCTGGCGCCGTTCGTGCTGCCGTACTTCGGCTTCGCGACCGACACGATGAACCGCATCCTGGTGCTGGGCCTGTTCGGCATCGGCTTCGACCTGCTGTTCGGCTACACCGGCCAGCTCTCGTTCGGCCAGTCGGCCTTCTTCGGGACCGGCGGGTTCGTGGCCGCCTACCTGCTGACACGGACCGGCTTTCCTAGCGTCACGCTCGCGTTGCTGATCGGCACGGCAGTCGCCGCAGCGACCGGCTATGTCGTCGGCCTGATCGCGCTCAGGCGTACCGGCATCTACTTCGCGATGATCACCGTCGCGATCGCCGAGGTGTTCTTCTTCGTGGAGAACTCGCCGATGTCCGCCTACACCGGCGGCGAGAACGGGCTGCCCGGCGTGCCCGCGCCGACGTTCTACCTCGGCTTCACGACCCTCCCGATCACGAGCGGCTGGAGCATGTACGGCTTCCTGGCCGTGTGCTACTTCATCGGCATCGTGTTCGCGCGCCGCATCGTCCAGTCGCCGGTCGGCCGCATCCTCGTCGCGATTCGCGACAACCCGCTGCGGGCGCAGGCGGTCGGTCACGACGTACATCGCTACAAGCTCCTGGTGTTCGTGATCGCGGCCGCCTATGGCGGCCTCGCCGGTGGGCTGCTCGGCGTGCTGCAGGGCTACATGCCGCCCGACGCGTTCACGTTCGATACGTCCGGGCAGCTCGTCATGCAGAGCGTGATCGGTGGACTGGGCACCCTGTACGGGCCGCTCGTGGGGGCCGCGATCTGGCTCTACCTGCGCGACTTCCTCCAGGACGCACTCCATCTCGGCGCGGCGTGGAAGCTCGTGCTCGGTGCGATCTTCGTGCTGCTCGTGTTCTTCCTGCGCCGTGGCGTGATCGGCGGCTTCGTCAGCCTGCGTGCCTGGATCGCCCATCGCGGCAGCGCCACGACCGACGGTGAGGAGCCCGACGGCGAGATGGCGGAGATCGAGGACACGCCCGTCGCGGCGGCGATGCCCGCGCGTCACCGCGACATCGACCGGACGTCCGGTCCGATCCTGCAGGCGACCGGGCTCTCCAAGCGCTACGGCGGGTTGATGGCGAACAGCGATATCGACTTCACGGTCGAGCACGGCGAGCTGCGCGGCATCATCGGTCCGAACGGCGCCGGCAAATCCACGTTCTTCAAGATGCTGACCTGCGAGGTGGCGCCGACCTCGGGCAAGATCGTCTTCGAAGGCAGGGACATCACCGGCATGAGCGTCACCGACGTCTGCCAGCTCGGCCTCACCAAGAGCTACCAGGTCAACCAGCTCTTCACGCACCTGACCGCACGCGAGAACCTGACGGTCGCGGCGCTGGCCGACCTGCGCGGGAAGTTCCGCATGGACGTGCTGCGCACGCCGTCGAAGATTCCGGGACTGTCCGATCAGGTCGACCACGTGCTCGGTCTCGTCAACCTGTCGCGCCGCGCCGACACGCCGGTCGCGTCGCTCGCATACGGCGAGAAGCGACGCCTGGAGATCGGCCTCGCGCTCGCCACGTCGCCCAGCCTGCTGCTGCTCGACGAACCGCTCGCCGGCATGAGTCCGCAGGAACGCGTGTCGACCGTCCGCCTGCGCAAGTCGATCAGCGCGGGCCGCACGATGATCATCATCGACCACGACATGGACGCGCTCTTCGAACTGGCCGAGAAGGTCACGGTCCTGCAGGAAGGCCGGGTGCTGGTGGAGGGGACGCCCGACGAGATCAAGGGTAACGCACGGGTGCAGGAAGCCTATCTCGGCGGAGTCCTCGAATGAGCCTTCTCGAGGTCCAGGGTCTCAACAGCTACTACGGCGATTCGCACATCCTGTTCGACGTTTCGCTGCGCGTGGAGCCGAACGAGGTCGTCGCGCTGATCGGCCGCAACGGCGCCGGCAAGAGCACGACGCTGAAGAGCCTGATGGGCGTCGTCACCCCGCGAAGCGGCTCGGTGGTCTTCGACGGCCATGACGTCGCCGGCAAGAAGAGTCACGCGATCGCCAGGGCCGGCATGCAGCTGGTTCACGAGGACCGTCGTATCTTCGGCAGCCTCAACGTCGAGGAGAACATCATCCTCGCCGGACTGACCGCGCCGGCGCGCTGGCCGCTCGACCGCATCTACGAGATGTTCCCGCGGCTCAAGGAACGGCGCGGCAGCCGCGGGACCGACCTGTCCGGCGGCGAGCAGCAGATGCTCGCGATCGCGCGCGCGCTGGTGCGCGATCCGAAGCTGATCCTTCTCGACGAACCGTTCGAGGGTCTGGCGCCGGTGATCGTGCAGGACTTGATGAAAGCGTGCAGGGCGCTTGCGGCGGCCGGCCAGACCATCGTGCTCGTCGAGCAGAACCTGGCAGCCACGCTGGCGCTCGCGCATCGCATCTACATCGTCAACAACGGCCACATCGTCCACGAAGGCCTGGCCAGCGAACTCAAGGCCCGGCCCGAGATCCTGCAGCGCTATCTCGGCGTCTGAGGCGGCCGGCTGGACCGGTCGATCGTGATCAAGCGGACAAGCGACGCCGATCGGGGTCACGATACCCTGCGTCGCGACCGCGTTTCACAGGCGCGCGGCAGGGTTAGACCCTAACGCAACTTGCAGGGCCGGATGCGAAAATTGCCAGTTGCAAAGGCGATGCGAAAGTCCGACCGGCGTCCGATCGATCCCTTCGATGAACGCATCGGCAGACACGGCGACACGGAGCGTGGGTCACCATGACTGAAGGCACAGCAACCACCAGCGCGATCGCCGACGACGTAGCGACGATACCGCGACTGCTCGTCGAGCATGCGCGGGTCCGTGGCAACCGCGCGTCGATCCGCGAGAAGGACCTCGGTATCTGGCAGACCTGGACGTGGTCGCAGGTGCTGTCCGAGGTCGAGGCGCTGACCGCCGGCCTGTCGCTGCTCGGTCTCCGACGCGGTGACCATCTGGCCATCGTCGGTGACAACCGGCCGCGGCTCTACTGGTCGATGACCGCGGCACAGGCGCTCGGCGCCGTGCCGGTGCCGCTGTACCAGGACGCGATCACCAGCGAGATGCAGTTCGTGCTGGAAGATGCCGAGGTGCGCGTCGCGTTTGCCGAAGACCAGGAGCAGGTCGACAAGCTGCTCGAGATGCTGCCGCGACTGCCGCACCTCGAGACCATCGTGTACGACGACGCGCGTGGTCTGCGACATTACGACGCGCCGCAGCTCGTGTCCTTCGACGACGTGCAGCGCGACGGTCGCGCGCTGCTCGCGAAGGATCCGGCGTTCTTCGCGCGCGAGGTCGCAGTCGGCAAGCCCGACGACATCGCGGTGATGCTGTACACGTCGGGCACCACCAGCAAGCCGAAGGGCGTGTGCCTGACGCACCGCTCGTTCGTCGCGGTCGCGCGCGGCGCGGTCGCGTTCGACGGCTTCAACGAGCGCGACGAGGTGTTGAGCTACCTGCCGATGGCGTGGGTCGGCGACCACCTGTTCTCGTATGCCGAGGCGATGGCGGCCGGCTACTGCGTCAACTGTCCCGAGTCCGGCGATACCGTGATGACCGACCTGCGCGAGATCGGTCCCACCTACTACTTCGCACCGCCGCGGGTGTTCGAGAACCTGCTGACGCAGGTCACGATTCGCATGGACGACGCCGGTGCGATCAAGCGCGGGCTGTTCAAGTTTTTCATGGGCGTCGCGAAGCGCTGCGGCGCGGACCTGATGGACGGCCGGCCGGTGGGCCTCGGCGATCGCGTGTTGTACGCGATCGGCAATCTCGTCATCTACGGTCCGCTGCGCAACGTGCTCGGCATGAGCCGGCTGCGCGTCGCCTACACCGGCGGGGCGGCGATCGGCCCGGACCTGTTCGGTTTCTATCGATCGATCGGCATCAACATCAAGCAGTTCTACGGTCAGACCGAGACCTGCGCGTACGTCTGCAAGCAGAAGGACGGCGAGGTCCGCCTCGACACGGTCGGCAAGCCGATGGCCGGCGTGTCGCTGCGGATCGCGGACAACGGCGAGGTGCAGATCCGGTCTCCCGGGATGCTCAAGGAGTACCACCGGCGTCCGGAAGCGACCGCCGGGGCAGTGACCGAGGACGGCTGGTTCATGACCGGCGACGCCGGCTTCGTCGACGATCGCGGCGAGCTGAGGATCATCGATCGCGCGACGGACGTGGGTCGCCTCGCGGGCGGCGCGTACGACGGCGCGCTGTTCGCGCCGCAGTACATCGAGAACAAGCTGAAGTTCTTCCCTTACATCAAGGAGGCCGTCGCGTTCGGCAACGGCCGCGACATGTGCTGCGCGTTCATCAACATCGACGTGACGGCCGTCGGCAACTGGGCCGAGCGCCGCAACCTGCCGTACGCCGGCTACACCGATCTGGCGCAGAAGGACGAGGTCTACCTGCTGATCCAGCAATGCATCGAGGAGGCGAACGTCACGCTGTCGCAGGACAGCGCGCTGGCGGGCTCGCAGATCCGGCGCTTCCTGATCCTGCACAAGGAGCTCGATCCCGACGACGACGAACTGACGCGCACGCGCAAGGTCCGGCGCGGATTCATCGCCGAGAAGTACGGCGTCCTGGTCGACGCGCTGTATGCCGGCAAGACGTCCCAGTTCATCTCGACCGAGGTCAAGTTCGAGGACGGCCGGCGTGGTCGCGTCGAGGCCGACCTGAAGATCCGCGACGCGAAGACATTCGGGACTATGGCGCATGCAGCCTGACCGCCTGCAGCGGGAGGTCGACCGGATGGGGGGCGGCGCGGGCGGCGGGCTGCTGCCGACCGGTGGTCGACGCATCGGCGACGTGATCCTCGCGCTCGAATCGATCTCGCTTTCGTTCGGGGGCGTGAAGGCGTTGACCGACATCTCGTTCGACGTCCGCGATCACGAGATCCGCGCGATCATCGGGCCGAACGGCGCCGGCAAGAGCTCGATGCTCAACGTGATCAATGGCGTGTATCACCCGCAGAAGGGTCGCATCATCTTCCACGGCAGCGAGCGCAAAAATATCAAGCCGCACGAGGCCGCGCGCGAAGGCATCGCCCGCACGTTCCAGAACATCGCGCTGTTCAAGGGCATGAGCGTGCTCGACAACATCATGACCGGCCGCAATACGCTGATGCGCGGCAACTTCATCCTCGACGCGCTGCACCTGGGCTTCTCGCGCAACGAAGAGTTGCGGCATCGTCGGCATGTCGAGCAGGTCATCGACTTCCTCGAGATCCAGCACATCCGCAAGACGTCGGTGGGACGCCTGCCTTACGGGTTGCAGAAGCGCGTCGAGCTCGCACGCGCGCTGGCGGCCGAGCCGAAGATGCTGCTGCTCGACGAGCCGATGGCGGGGATGAACGTCGAAGAGAAGCAGGACATGTGTCGCTTCATCCTCGACGTCAACGACCAGTTCGGAACCACGATCGTGCTGATCGAGCACGACATGAGCGTGGTGATGGACATCTCGGATCGGGTGGTGGTGCTGGACTACGGGAAGAAGATCGGGGACGGGACGCCCGACGAGGTGAGGCGGAATCAGGATGTGATCGATGCCTACCTGGGGGTGGTGCATTGATGGACGCGATGCTCGGCGCACCCGCTCGGTCGCGCTCGCTCCCCTTCACGGTGCCGGGAGCGACCGCCGGACCCATCCCCTCCTCGACCCTCCCCTCGAAGGGGAGGGGGACGACAGCCTTCCGCCTCTGGCGGAAGGATTCATAAAGAGATGCAGTTCTTCATCGAAGTCCTGATCGGCGGCCTGCTGTCGGGCGTGATGTACTCGCTTGTCGCGCTCGGCTTCGTGCTGATCTACAAGGCGTCCGGCGTATTCAATTTCGCGCAGGGCGCGATGGTCTACTTCGCCGCGCTGTCGTTCGTCGGCATCCTCGCGAAGGGCGTGCCGTTCGGCGTCGCGCTGATCCTCGCGCTGGCGATCATGATCGTCTTCGGCATCGTCACCGAACGCTTCGTGCTGCGGCCGCTGGTCAACCAGCCGCCGATCTCGCTGTTCATGGCGACCATCGGCCTCGCGTTCTTCCTCGAAGGCCTCGGGCCCTTCCTGTGGGGCAACGAGAGCCACGAGATCAAGCTCGGCATCCCCGACGAGCCGCTGCCGTTCTTCCTCGACCGCTACAACATCGCGATCTCCACCTTCGACCTCGCTGCGGCCGCCATCGCCGGCGCGCTCGTCGCGGGCCTCGCGCTGTTCTTCCAGAAGACCAAGATCGGTCGCGCGCTGCGCGCGGTCGCCGACGATCATCAGGCCGCGCTGTCGATCGGCATCCCGCTGCAGGTGATCTGGATGATCGTGTGGGGCGTCGCCGGTTTCGTCGCGCTGGTCGCCGGACTGCTATGGGGTGCACGCAACGGCGTGCAGCTCGCACTGGTGTCGGTGGTCCTCAAGGCGCTGCCGGTGCTGATCCTCGGCGGCTTCACGTCGGTACCCGGCGCGATCGTCGGCGGGCTGATCATCGGCAGCACCGAGAAGCTCGCGGAGGTGTACATCGGGCCGATGGTCGGTGGCGGGCTGGAAAGCTGGTTCCCTTACGTGCTCGCGCTGGCGTTCCTGCTGGTCCGCCCGGAAGGGCTGTTCGGCGAGCGGCATATCGATCGGGTGTGACGATGCGATTGAGCACGCGCTTCCTCGATGCCCACGTTCCCGCGTACGCGGGAACGACGTTTCCAAACATGAGTCCGGGCTGCTGATGCTCTACCGCGAAGCCGGTCAGTTCAAGACCACCTATGCCGCCGATCAGCAACTGCTGCCGATCCGCCAGGATCGCATCGCGTTCTTCGCGCTGCTCGCCGTCGTGTTCCTCGTCGTTCCGCTGTTCGTATCCGACTACTGGTTCACGGCGCTGCTGATCCCGATCCTGATCTTCTCGCTCGCGGCGATCGGCCTGAACATCCTGACCGGTTACGCGGGCCAGCTGTCGCTCGGGTCGGCCGCATTCATGGCGGTCGGCGCGTTCGCGGCGTACAACTTCGTGCTGCGCATGCCGTGGCTGCCGCAGATCGTGTCGTTCCTGCTGGCCGGGGTCTGCGCGGCGTTGGTGGGGCTCGCGTTCGGGCTGCCGTCGGTCCGCATCAAGGGGTTCTATCTCGCGGTCGCCACGCTGGCCGCACAGTTCTTCGTGATCTGGGCGCTTCAGAAATTTCCGTGGTTCACGAACGACAGCGCGTCGGGGGTCATCAGCGCACAGCCGGTCGTCTTCTTCGGCATCCCGATCGATTCGCCGGTGCGCAACTATGTGTTCGTGCTGGGCGTGGTCACGGTTCTCGCGCTGCTGGCGAAGAACATGGCGCGCTCGAACACCGGCCGCAAGTGGATGGCGGTGCGCGACATGGACGTGGCCGCCGAGGTCATCGGCATCCCGCTGATGCATACCAAGCTGCAGGCGTTCGCGATCAGCTCGTTCTACTGCGGCGTGGCCGGCGCGCTGTACGCGTATTGCTACATCGGCACCGTGGAGCCGGAAGCGTTCAGCCTCGACATGTCGTTTCGCGTGCTGTTCATGATCATCGTCGGCGGCATGGGCACGATCATGGGCGGATTCATCGGGGCGACCTTCTTCACGGTGCTGCCGATCTTCCTTTCGATCCTGATCCCCTGGACCGCCGGGCTGCTGAACCTGTCGTTCCAGCGCGCGTCGCTGACCTACATCGAGTACATGATCTTCGGTGCGCTGATCATCTTCTTCCTGATCGTCGAGCCGCACGGACTCGCACGGCTGTGGCAGATCGGCAAGGAGAAGCTGCGCATCTGGCCGTTCCCGCACTGACTGGTTTCGCCAGAACACCATTCCGGCCTCGAGCGAACGGTCGGATCATTCATCAGGAGACAGACATGTTCGACAGCAAGAGAGTCCAAGGCGTGAAGGCGCTGTGCGCCGCGGCGCTCGGCATCGCGGCACTCGTCACCAGCGCGCCGACGTTCGCGCAGGCGAACGACCAGTTCATCAGCGTGCTGTCGTTCCGCGTAGGCCCTTACGGTCCTGCCGGCGTCGGCATCTTCGGGGGCTTCATCGACTACATGACGTACATCAACGCCAAGGAAGGCGGCGTCGGTGGCGTCAAGCTGTCCTGGGAGGAGTGCGAGACCGAATACCAGGCCGCGCGCGGCGTCGAGTGCTACGAGCGCCTGAAGACCAAGAGCCCTACCAAGGGCACGTTGATCAATCCGGTGTCGACGCCGATCTCGTACGCGCTGCTCGACAAGACGGCCGCCGACAAGGTGCCGCTGGTACAGACCGGCTACGGTCGCACCGATACGATCGACGGCCGCTACTTCCCGTGGGCCTTCCCGCTGATCACGACCTATCCGATGCAGGCCACCGCGATCGTGAAGTACCTGTCGCAGAAGGAGAAGGGCAACCTGCGTGGCAAGAAGATCGCGTATCTGTATCTCGATTCCGCGTACGGCAAGGAGCCGATCACCTACCTGCAGGCCGAGGCCAAGGTCAACGGCTTCGAGCTGACGACCATTCCGGTCACGTCGCCGGGCACCGAGCAGGGTGCGCAGTGGCAGCAGATCCGCCAGAGTCAGGCCGACTACGTGATCTTCTGGGGCTTCGGCGTGATGAATGCCGCCGCGATGCGGGCCGCGCAGAAGATCGGCTATCCGCGGGACAAGATCATCGGTAGCTGGTGGGCGGGGTCCGAGGAGGACACGGTCCCGGCCGGCGATGCCGCGAAGGGCTACATGTCGGCCGCGATGAACGTCTCCGGCAAGACCCCGCTGATCCTCGACATCGAGAAGACGCTGTACGGTGCCAACCCGACCGGCAACATGCAGGACCGCTCGAAGATCGGCGGCATCAACTACAACCGCGGGGTCGTCATCGGCATTCTCACGGTCGAGGCGATCCGGGTCGCGCAGGCGAAGTACGGCAAGAAGGTCATGGACGGTGAGCAGATTCGTTGGGCGCTCGAACATCTCGACCTGTCCGATGCGCGGTTGAAGCAGCTCAACGCGACCGGACTGATGCCGACGATGAAGACCAGTTGCATGGACCATGAAGGCTCGGGAAAGATCAAGATCCAGCAGTGGGACGGCACGAAATGGAACCTGGTCTCGGACTGGATCGAAGGCAACCGCGCGCTGGTGCGGCCGCTGCTGGAGCAGTCGGCGATCGAATATGGCAAGAGCAAGGGAATCACGCCGAGAGACTGCGCGAAGGAATCCTGAGCGTCTCCAGCGGGCGAAGCCCCGCCATTCATGTCATCCCGGCGCAGGCCGGCAGCTGATCAACAGAGTAGCAATCGGGCCCCGGCCTTCGCCGGGTGACATCACAAGATGGCCGCACTGCCCCTGCAAACCGCCCCCATCCCCGCGCCGCTCCTCGCGGTGAATAACATCGAGGTCATCTACGACCACGTGATCCTCGTGCTGAAGGGCGTCTCGCTGACGGTGCCGAAAGGAAAGATCGTCGCGCTGCTGGGCGCCAACGGCGCCGGCAAGACCACCACGCTGAAGGCGATCTCCAACCTGCTGCGCGCCGAGCGCGGCGACGTCACGAAAGGCTCGATCACGTTCGAAGGCGACCGCGTCGACCGCCTCACGCCGAACGACCTCGTCCGGCGCGGCGTGATCCAGGTCATGGAAGGCCGTCACTGCTTCGCCCATCTGACGATCGAGGAGAACCTGCTGACCGGCGCCTACACGCAACGCATCGGACGCGCCGCGCTCGCCGAACAGCTCGAACGCGTCTACGCCTACTTCCCGCGGCTCAAGGTCCGTCGCACCAGCCAGTCCGGCTATACGTCCGGCGGTGAGCAGCAGATGACCGCGATCGGTCGCGCGCTGATGGCGCGTCCGACCATGATCCTGCTCGACGAGCCGTCGATGGGTCTCGCGCCGCAGATCGTCGAGGAGATATTCACGATCGTCGGCGACCTGAACCAGAAGGAAGGCGTGTCGTTCCTGCTGGCCGAACAGAACACCACGGTCGCGTTGTCGAACGCCGACTACGGCTACATCCTCGAGAACGGGCGCGTCGTGATGGACGGCGACGCGGCCGCGCTGGCGGCCAACGAGGACGTCAAGGAGTTCTATCTGGGCGTCGCGGGCGACGCGGCCGGCGGCACGCGCAAGAGTTTTCGCGACACGAAATTCTACCGGCGCCGCAAGCGCTGGTTGTCCTGATCATGGCTCACGCCGGACCCGAGGCGCTAGCCAGGTTGCAGGAGACGATCCGCCAGTTGCGCGCGATCCCGCAACTGCGCGAGAAGACGCCTGGCACGTTCCATCTGGTCGGCCAGGCCTTCGTCCACTTCCACGAGACCGAAGGCCGGCTGCACGCGGACCTGCGCAAGCTCTCCGGGACCGGCTTCGACCGCTACCCGGTCGACACGTCGCCGGAACAGCGCAAGTTCGTCGACGACGCGAAGCGTCGCGCGACGAAGCTGGTCGACGACTGACGGCTCAACGCGGACGCGGCATCGCGTCAGACGAACAACGAACGGACCATGGACATCACGAAGGCCCACGATTACTGCGCGAAGCTGCCCGGTGCGACCCGTGACCTGAAGTTCGCGACCGTGGACAGCGTGCATCCGGTGTTCTCCGTCGGCGCCAAGATGTTCGCAATGTTCACGCAGGAGCACGGCAAGCTCGTCGACCAGCTGATGTTCAAGGTCGACGACGTGCGCTTCCTCGAGCTGACCGATCGCGAGGGCTTCAGCCCGGCGCCGTATCTCGCGAAGGCGAAGTGGGTCAGGGTCGAAGGCGTGCAGCGGCTGACCGATACCGAAGCGAAGATGCTGCTCAGCGAGGCGCATCACGTCGTGATGGGCAAGCTGACGAAGAAGATGCAGAAGGCCATCGCGGACGGCACCAGGCGATGAGGGCCTCCCGCGCCAACGAAGGAACACGATGACCACGCAGTCGCTGGGTGCAGGATCACACGACAGTCACCTCGACGCGCGCGAAGGCCGCGATCCGCAGCAGCGCGAAGCCGACCTGATGACCCGTCTTCCGGCGCAGATCGCACGCGCGAAGCAGGCCGCCGGCTTCGCCCGGATCCTCGCAGGCGTCGATCCGGACGCGGTGACCGACCGTGCGGCGCTGGCCGCGTTGCCGGTCACCCGGAAGAGCGACCTGAAAGCTTTGCAGGATGCGGCGCCGCCGTGGGGCGGCCTGACAGCGACCGACACGTCGCGGCTGTCGCGGCTGTTCATGTCGCCCGGTCCGGTGTTCGATCCCGAGGGCCGCGGCGACGACTGGTGGCGCTTCGCGCGACCGATGTGGTCGGCCGGGCTGCGTCCCGGCGACATCGTCCACAACGCGTTCTCGTATCACTTCACGCCGGCCGCGTTCATGGTCGAGGGCGGCGCGCGCCGGATCGGTTGCCCGGTCATCCCGGCCGGCGTCGGCAACCTCGACATGCAGTTGCAGTCGATCGCCGCGCTCAAGCCGGCGATGTACGCCGGCACGCCGTCTTTCCTCAAGCTGATCGTCGAGAAGGCGCTGGAGACCGGCGCCGACATCGGCAGCCTGCGACGCGCGCTGGTCAGTGCCGAGCCATTGCCGCCGTCGCTCCGCGCGTGGCTCGTCGAAAACGGCGTGCCGGTCGTGCTGCAGCTCTACGGTACCGCCGACCTCGGCTGCGTCGGCTACGAAACGCAGGCGGACGGCGTGGTCACCCCAGGCTTCGTGATCGACGAGGACGTGATCGTCGAGATCGTCAGGCCCGGCACAGGCATGCCGGTCGCCGATGGCGAGGTCGGCGAGATCGTCGTCACCCTTTTCAATCACGACTATCCACTGGTGCGCTTGGGCACCGGCGATCTGTCGGCCGTGCTGACCGGCGCGTCCCCCTGCGGCCGCACGAATTTGCGGATCAAGGGCTGGATGGGTCGTGCGGACCAGACCACCAAAGTCCGCGGGATGTTCGTGCATCCGGCGCAGGTCGCCACGATCCTGAAGCGACATCCGCGAATCGCGAAGGCGCGGCTGGTCGTCTCCGGCAAGACCGGCGACGACCGCATGGTCCTGCACTGCGAACTGGCGCCGGAGGCGACCGGCACGACGAACGATGGCGCGTACGAAGAGGCGATCGTCGCGACGATTCGCGACGTGATCCGCCTGCGCGGCGAGGCGGCCTTCGTCGCGCCCGGATCGCTGGCCAACGACGGCAAGGTGATCGAAGACGCGCGCAGTCTCGATTGAATCGAATTGGGTCTCGACGAAGGAATGCCCGGCATGGACCTGCAGCTGCGTGACAAGAACGTGCTCATCACCGGCGGCAGCAAGGGCGTCGGCCTCGCCTGCGCACGGCTCTTCATGGCCGAAGGCGCGCGCGTCGCGCTGGTGTCTCGTTCGCAGCTCAATCTCGATCGCGCGCGTTCCATGCTCGGCGAGGTCCATACCGCGTCGGCCGATCTCGTCGACGCGCAGGCGGCCGCCTCGATGATCGAGCGCGTCGAACGCGAATTCGGAGCCATCGACGTCCTCGTCAACAGCGCCGGCGCGGCACGGCGGACCGCCGCCGGAGATCTCGCGCCGGCCCACTGGCGTGCGGCGATGGACGCCAAGTATTTCACCTATATCAACGTGATCGACCCGATGATCAAGCGGATGGCGGCGCGCGGCGCCGGTGTCATCGTCAACGTGATCGGCGTCGGCGGCAAGATCGCCTCGCCGGTGCATCTTGCCGGCGGGTCTGCGAACGCCGCGTTGATGCTGGCCACGACGGGCCTGGCCCATGCCTATGCGTCACAGGGCGTCCGTGTCGTCGGCGTGAATCCAGGGGCGATCAGCACCGAGCGGGCGATCGAAGGGTTGCAGGTCGAGGCGGCGCGGGCAGGTATCACCGAGGACGAAGCGCGCACGCGTGCGAGTGCGGGACTCGGGTTCGGTCGCTTCGCCGAGGCCGACGAGATCGCCGCCATCGTCGTCTTCGCGGCGTCGGAGCGTGGTCGTTATCTGTCTGGAGCCAACATCACGACCGATGGGGCTTCGTCCGCGGTCGTGGTGTAAACGACCGGACAGGCCGATCGCCCCACAGGTGGTCGCTTTGTGCCGCGATGCGCTACCTGCAGCGCAGGAATGGCAGCATGGTCCCGATCGGGATCGCGTTGCGCACTCCGCAAGTCTTTGATCCTGCAGGTTTAGTGTCTCGGGCCCGCTCCTTGCAATGGGTAGTGGAAGCAGCGTATCCACTCCACTATCGTCAAGGCCATCACCATGAAGCTCATCATCGGCGCAGTCGCGCTGGCACTACTCGCCGGCAATGCCGTCGCCACGCCGGTGTCCGGTACGGACGGCATGGGCACGCCGACGATCGCCGGCCAGACCGGCATCGTGAACTTCGACAGCACCGCGCTCGCCACCAGGTCGTCGCTGACCAGCGGTGCCGTGACGATCTCCGGTATCGGCGGATCGATTCGCGTCGCGAACGACTATCCGGGCCAGTACAACGGTCGTGGCGCCGCGTATCTCGACAACGACCAGGGCGACACCAACGGATTCCGCTTCGACTTCGCTTCGATCGTGAATGCGTTCGCGTTCAATTTCGGCGCCTCCGACAACGTCTGGACGCTGACTGCGTTCGACGCGTCCGGCCACGTGCTCGAATCCGTCCGGGCGCCGATCACGAACGGCTCGAACGCCGGTGACTACATCGGACTCGCCGACGCCGGCATCAAGTACGCGACGCTGACGACGTCGTCCAGCGACTGGGTCTTCGTCGACAATTTCGTCTATGCAGCGCCGTTGGTCCGGGCATCGGCAGTGCCCGAGCCCGGCTCGATCGCCCTGATCGGTCTCGGCATCGCGGGCGTCGTGGCGATGCGTCGCCGCAAGGGTCTTGCATAAGGACCGCGCAGCTTCCGACGGCTGTGCGAAGCGTGCATGGACGGCGACCCGATGGTCGCCGTTTTTTCGTCTGCTTCACGGATGCGCCTCGCCGGCGTCGGTGCCGGTATCCTTCGATCGACGGCACACCTTCGACAGAACAGAGACTCTCATGAGCGAAACCCACGGCGACACATCCCTGCAATGGCCCGCACTCGCTTCGCCGGGCATGTTCCGGCCCGACCTTCTGAAGGGCAAGCGGATCCTCGTCACCGGTGGTGGCACGGGGCTGGGCCGCGCGATGACCGAGCGCTTCCTCGAGCTCGGCGCGAGCTGCTTCATCTGCGGACGTCGCCAGAGCGTCGTCGAGGAGACCGCACTGGCACTGACGAAACAGTACGGCGGCAGCGTCAAGGCGTACGGCCTCGACATCCGCGACGCCGCAGCGGTCGAATCGATGGTGGAGTCGATCTTCGACGAAGGCCCGCTGACCAACCTCGTCAACAACGCGGCGGGTAACTTCATCTCGCCGACCGCGATGCTGTCGACGCGCGGCTTCGACGCGGTCGCCAACATCGTCATGCACGGCACGTTCTACGTCACGCATGCGGTCGGCAAGCGCTGGGTCGACATGGCGCGCAAGGGCGTGTGGACGCAGGACGATCCTTATCGCAGCGTGATGTCGATCGTCGTGACCTGGGTGAAGAACGGCGGACCGTACGTGGTGCCGAGTGCGATGAGCAAGGCCGCCATCGACGCGATGACGAAGTCGCTCGCGACCGAGTGGGCGCAGTACGGCGTGCGGCTGAACGCGGTGGGTCCGGGAGAGATCCCGACCGAGGGGATGTCGAAGCGCCTGAATCCCGGCGAGGAGCCCGGCGCCCGCAGTGCGCGGACCAATCCGATGGCGCGCACCGGCAAGATGGACGAGCTGCAGAATCTCGCGACCTTCCTGATGAGCGATGGCTGCCAGTGGCTCAATGGCGAGACGATCATGATGGACGGTGGCAACGCGCTGGCCACCGGTGGCAATTTCTACGGCTTGCGTGAGTGGACCGAGGAACAGTGGAAAGACGCGCGAGACCGCATCGAGGTGCAGAACCGGAAGGATCGTGCGCAGCGGGGGTAGTTTCGCATCGCAGGGCGAGCGTCGAGATCGCAGACTCGTGCCAGCCGAGGTCGAAGAGGTGATCGCGATGATCGAGGCGGATGGCCGGCGACAGGTCCGCCAGAAAGGAATCCATCGGCAATACCGCCACGAACGGAAGAGTGGCACAGTGACCGTGTCCGGCAAGGACAGCATCGAGATCCCGCCGGGTACGCTGAGCAGCATCCTCTAGCAGGCCGGACTGAAAAATTGAGATCGCCGTGCCGTATCTCGTCATCATTGAAGAGGGCCCTACGAGCTTCGGCGCTTACGTGCCGGACCTCGCTGGTTGCGTCGCCGTCGCGGCGACGAGGGCCGAGGTGCCCACGTCGATACAAGCGGCTATCGAGTTTCACGTCGAGGGCCTGAGCAGGATGGTCTAGCCATTCCGAAGCCGACCTCGACCGTCGAGCACGTTGAAGTCCATTCCTGACCCGACGTTCCAGCGGACGACTTCGCCGCCGCTGACCTGATTCGTCAAGCATCTAAAAGGTCTTACGCGAATCGCGAGGAAAGCTAAGTGATGCATCAAGTCGAAAAGCCCAATTCCACGCATCCCATAACACGCTCACTTTACGCACTGCTAGCGTTTGGTGGTTTCGCCGGACTTGGCCTTGGTACTGGGGAAACGTTTAAGCTCGGGCAGCTTCCGGATTTTTGGGCGGTATTCAAGTTCGGTTCGGCAGTTTACGGAACATATTTATTTGGTTGATATGCAATCCATGGCGGCCAGAGAAATTGATGCGTAGAGGAGAATACCAAAGTGGAACGCAGCTCAATTAAGTGATGTGGTGCCTCATGACGGGCGGCACAAGCCTGACCCGTCTTTCCAGCGGACGACTTCACCGCCGCTGAACTGAATCGTCAGGCATCACAAAAGCGGTTTTGCATTCGGGACTCAGTCGCCATCCTCATTCTCCTGCGCAAGTTGCGACTTGAGTTGATACGCATCGATGTCGAAGTCGGTACTGTCCGAGACGGCGGTCAGCACCAGAGGCTGAACACGCTCCCGCTCCTCCTCGGTCTCGAAGCGCGTGAAGCCGGCCGCGGTCCCCTCGGCGAACAGTTTCTCGAACAGCCGCTTCGCCCTCGCTTCGTGGCTCTCAATGTCGGGATTGGCGCCGGGAGGGATGTTTTCCTCGATCCATGTCTCGGCCCACCTCAGGAAGCGCTTGCTCATGACTGCCCACCCATCTTGTTCGTTTAGTTCGGCGTCGGGTTCTCGGCCCACTCTGACCCACCGATACTTTGGTCCGAGTGAATGGAAGCTTACTGCATAGCATCGAGAGACGCCGCGCTGCCTAACCCTCGCTCGAGCGGGCCCCCACCGACTGGCCGCGCTCGACTGACTTGCTATTCTCGGCTCCGCGCGGCCAGCCGGCGGCCGCCGCTCAGCTCAAATGTCGGACAACACAAGACGGGTCGCGCTATGCGCTTGGACAAGACACAACACGGGGTCGCGCGTGGAATGGGGTCGGCCCTCGCTGTCGCTGTCGCGGTTTTCCTCGTGGCCCGCCAGGTTACGTTCTTCAACAGTGAAGCGCCTGACCTCTGGTTTCGTATGAAGGTTGCTGCGCTATCGTCGCTTCTGCCGACATTGACGCTGTTCGCATGCATTGCAAGACTGGCGAGGCATAGGTTCTTCACTCCAGAAGATATTCAAGGAAGTGCCGAATCGTCGGGCACGAGAAAAGCTCAGATTTTGCAGTCCTTGCTTCAGAACACGCTTGAGCAGGGAAGTGTTGCTTTGCCTGTCTACGCTGCGGTCTCGCTACTCGGTTCCAATCGATTGTTAGCTCTTGTTCCGGCCGCTGCAGCCATGTTCGTAGTTGGACGCATCCTGTTTTTCATAGGCTATGCCAAGGGGGCGCCTTTCAGAGCATTCGGCTTTGCACTTACGTTCTATCCGACGGTGTTGCTTTTGCTCATAGCGGTCGCCTTGGGTCTATCGAGTGTCGTCTAACCCTTCCATCGAGCGGACTTGGCCTGACATCAATCGATGTCAAAAACTACAAGTATTCGGGCGGCGTCTACACGCTGGAACTCGAATCGGAACTACGGAGATCGGTAGCATTCGAGCGCTTGTTCAGAATCTCGGTCTAGTACGCCTATGTCGATGAAACTTCTCCTGGGCGATCGTGGTATTGGATAAGCGCATAGAAAGCAATCGAGGTTGGTGAGGTGAGGCATAATCCAATAAAGAAAGTCGACTTCTTGGCCTTAAAGCGCCAACACTTCGAGCACGTTTGCGTTGCCGCTGACCTTGCGAAGCTCTACACGCACCGGCTACCGAGCACGCGAGCCATAGCCGCCCTACCATTGGCGAAGTGAAGGCTCTTGAGAAACTTCACTCGAGTGATTATGGACGAAGCGTTTTCGAGCTGGCTGTTCAAGACAGACGTCAGACGGACATCCAGCATCGTGAGAAAGAAATCATGAGCAAGGTATTCGTGAACATCGGACTGAGTCTCGACGGCTACATGGCGCCGGAAGGGATGGACATCGAGAATTGGGAGAGGCCCGAGCACAAGAACTGGGGCGCTAATTGGGGTGCGCTGATGAGCTGGGTCCTCAAGCAGCGATACTTCCGCGAGAACCTCAAGTTCGGTTCCGGAGGAGAGACCGGTCCGGTCAACGAGATGCTCCGTAACACGATGGAGCGTTCCGGTGACAACATCATGGGCAAACGCATGTTCGATGCAGGCGAACGAAGTTGGCCAGAGGAAGCTCCGTTTCACTCGCCTGTCTATGTGCTCACACACGAGATGCGCGAACCATGGGTCCGGCCGGGCGGAACGGCGTTCTATTTCGTCAACGATGGGTCAACGAGTGCCCTCGAGAAAGCCCGGGAATCTGCCGGCGGTCGTGACATTCGTATCTCGGGCGGAGCGGATGTGATCCAGCAGTACTTGAACATGGGCGCCATCGACGAGCTAGAAATTGCGTTGGCTCCAGTGCTATTCGGCAGTGGAAGGCGCCTGTTCGAAAACCTGCAAGAGCCCGTGCCGCGTTTTCGAATCGACAAGGTGCTCAATACTCCAGATGCCACACACCTGCGCTATGTCCGTGCGTGAATGCGGCCGACTTGGTGGCGCGTTTGCGCGCGACGTCGTGCTGCTGCCGGATGTACGAAAATTCGTAGACGAGCGCGATGGGTGTGATCGTTTTCGCAGTGAGCGCCGGGATCTCGGAGATGAGCCCGAGGTCGAGCGACGACGAGACTTCGTGTTCGCGCGGGTCGAGGTCTCTGTGTGGGCACGGATAGGCGTCCTGCTCGATTGCGGCTCATCTATCGGCACAGGAAGGCGTAACCGGTCTATTAGGCCGCTGTGAAGATAAATGGACTTTCCGCCACCAAATGACTACGCGTGATCACGGGCAAACGTACCGCCCCAGCGGGCGGCTGCGCCACGGCTGAATTGAATCGTCACGCCCGTAAAACGCACCCGTCAAGTCCCTCGGACAAATCATCCCCGCGTGGAGTTTGCTTGACCGCAGCCAACGCATCGCCAAGAAAGGCCGTGGTCCTCGCACCGGGCGAAGGTCGCGCATACCCGATGGGCCGGAAACCGAATCGCGTTACGCGATCTCGGAATGGTGGCTTGAACCGCACACGCGAGGCCCCGGTGCCCGCGCGCACGCCGAAGATGACATCTCCTATGTCATCGAAGGCACCATGAGCGTTCTCGTGGGTGATGCATGGACTGATCCCACCAAAGGATCCTCCGTGCTCGTTCCGGGCAGCGTCACGCACGACTTCGAGAATCGATGCGGTACGCTGGCAGGCATCCTCAACCTGTCCCTCCCGGATCCTTCGCACCACAGATGCCCAGCATCATGCAATAGTTCCTCGCGAATCCGCCTGAGTATGCGGGCGCCTGACGTTAGGCGCCCGTGCGCTCGAGTGCCGGCACCGCTGAATCATCAGGCTCCGAATTGACCTTCCTTCCTACTCCCATGACGGAATTTCCTTTCTCAGTCGAGCGAATCGATCACATCGTTCTGAGAGTGAACGATTTGAAACGAAGCGAGACGTTCTATCTTTCTGTTCTCGGATGTTCCGCGGTCAAGAGACGGGACGACCTTGGATTGGTACATCTTCGGGTTGGAGCTTCCATGATCGACTTGATCAGCGTCGATGGGAAGCTCGGGCTGGAAGGCGGCGGCGCCGCTGGGTCGGAAGGTCGGAACGTGGACCACCTTTGCCTGAGGATCGAGCCGTTCGATGAAGCGGCTCTTGTCGAGCATCTGCATAGCTTTGGACTGGCTCCTCGCGGTCCGGCTTCGAACAACTTCGGTGCAGAAGGCGAAGGCCCCTCGTTGTACTTCCAGGACCCGGATGGAAACACAATCGAGCTGAAGGGCCCGTCGCGGTCAATGTGAAGACGGTCCCAGCTTCTCGTCGAGCGGGTCACGACGCGGCCTACGGACCTGGTCGTACTCCGCCGCCCTCGGGTTGGGGCAGAGAGCATCGCCTGACCGTTTGTTATAACGGACGGTCCAATTGCCGCGTCGTGTACCTTGGTCCGCCGCTCACGTCAGATGTCATCGGCCTTCAAAGGCTCACTTCCATGACTGTCGATAACGAATTCATCAAGGATCTTGCAGCGCTCGAGTCCCTTTTTGGCGCACCGGGCGAAGCATCGATTCGTAAGGAGGCTTCGTACCTTCATCCCGTCTATCGTCAGTGGATCGACGCATCCCCGTTTGTCGTCCTGGCAACCGTCGGCCCCGACGGGCTCGACGCATCGCCTCGGGGAGATCCTGCCCCGATCGTGACGATTCCAGACGAACGCACGATCCTGTTGCCCGAGCGGCGCGGAAACAACCGGATCGACAGTTTGCGGAACATCCTGTCCGATCCGCGAGTAGCACTCCTGTTCCTCATCCCTGGAACAGGCGAAACACTGCGCGTCAACGGGCGAGCCCGGATATCTGTTGCGCCGGAGTTATTGTCAGGCTTGGCGATCGCGAACGTGCCGCCGAAGTGCATCGTGGAAATATCGGTGGATACCGTGTTCTTCCAGTGCGGGCGCGCAATGCAGAGATCCAGGCTTTGGGACTATCGGAATGCAGCAAGGCCTGGGGACGTGCCAACCGCCGGTGCGATGCTTGCTGCGCTGACTCAGTCCGAATTCGATGGCGCCCAGTACGACCGGGAGTTGCCCGAGCGCCAGCGGGCTACTCTGTATTGATGTCCCTCGACACCAAAGTCCCGCCCCCGGCGGTCGCGTTCGCGAGTGCGGTCGTCATCTGGGGCATCGCGCGGTTTGCCCCGCGTGTCGCATTGCCTTCGGAAATCCGCTTGGCGGTGTGTCTCGCCCTCGTCATGGTCGGCGCTGCTCTCGCTGCTGCGGGCGTCCTGTCGTTTCACCGTGTTCGGACGACGGTCCATCCGACCAGGCCGGAGGAAGCCTCCTCTCTGGTCAGCACGGGTATCTACCGGTTCACCAGAAATCCCATGTATCTCGGCCTCTTGGCGATCCTGGTTGCGTGGGCGGTGTTTCTGTCTTCGGCCTGGGCCCTGCTGGGAGCGGCAGGCTTCGTGCTGTACATCAGCCGCTTCCAGATCGCGCCGGAAGAGCGTGCTCTCTCGAAACTCTTCGGCAGCGAGTACGCGTCGTACAAGGCCAGCGTGCGTCGGTGGCTGTGAGCTGACGCTCCCATCGAGGCGAAGCCTCCAAGGCCGCTTCCCGGATGAGCCTGCGCCCGCTTCTCTGTTAATCTTTTCGAAAGTTGCCCATGCATTGCTTCAGCTGAAGAATTGGTAAGACTCGATGTCTGGATCATTGAACGCGGCATTGCGATGGCCTCGGATCCGATAAATGCCGTCACCGATGAACCTGCAGGCGCCAAATCTCCTGTTCATGGTCGGCATCGCCGTGTACCTTGGCATTCGGAACTACTTCCAACATCGGGTGCGTGGGCGGAAGACTTCTATCAACGAGAGCAGCGCAGGCGACAAGTTATTGATCGTTCTGGTCGTCGTCGGGCAGATCGTCCTTCCTGCGCAATACGTATTCTCTCGCTGGCTGAACGCAGGGAACTACCTGCTGCCGATGGTCGTGAATGTGCTCGGGGCCCTCTGTCTGTTCGTCGGGCTGTGGCTATTCTGGAGATCGCATGCAGACCTCGGGCCGTCGTGGTCCGTGACCCTGGAGATGCGCGAGAGTCATGTACTGGTCACACGAGGCGTCTACAGCCGCATACGGCATCCAATGTATGCATCGTTTTTCCTCATGTCGATGGCACAGGGTTTTCTGCTCGCAAACTGGATCGCAGGCTGGGCCGCATTGGTAGCCGTTATCCTGCTCTACACCGTCCGGGTTCCACAGGAGGAAGCGATGTTGCTCCGCTCATTCGGTCCACAGTACGAGGCCTACATGCGACGCACGGGCGGTGTCGTCCCACGCATCGGTCGAGCGCACGGCACTTGAGCAGTCCCGCAAGGGGACATGCGCCAGCCAACCTCGCGGCTTACGGCTGCCGCGCATGTTGAACTTCAGACGCCCCGGCCATGACAATCAGCGCATTCGAGACCAGACGCTACGCGAAGATGACCTTGCAATTCGTCGAGCGACACAGGCCGCCGCCCGACCTTCGGCATGAGGTGGATCCGTCATTTCGAATGGCATGTTTGCAAGTCGGTTCCGACCGTGCCGGCACTAGAGGGCTTTTTCGCTATCGTGGAAAAAGACGAGCATGCGTGCTTCTTTGGTCGATGCGCCACCTGACCTGTCGTTCCGGCCTGTTGCTTTTTCTGCGGTCTATCCAATCAGCCGGTCGAATGACCCCTTGATGAGGAAATCATTCAGTCCGTTGAATCCCGTGAGCCGCCAGTGATCAATGAAGTTGAATTCGATGACCGGTTCTGGGAAATCGAACTTCGCAAGGACGATCGAAAGACGAAGTTTGCAATTGATCCAACGACGAGAGAGACCAGGCGTCGAATACGGGGAAAGGAGCGGGCGGACGCGGCCTGACCCGTCGTTCCAGCGGACGGCTTCGCTGCCGCTGAACGGATTCGTAAGGCAACATGGATTGCGTCTCCTCGGTGGCGCATCTCCACGGGTGTGTCCGCCAGCCAACGCGGGGCGAGCAGCGGCTGACGAACCGGTTCGTCAGGCCACAGAAGGCACTTCTATTCCAACCACTCCTGCACAAGAGGTCGAAATGAAGCGCGTGACGGGCATCGGCGGTATCTTCTTCAAAGCCAAAGACGCGCCGGCCTTGCAGGCCTGGTACAAGCGTCACCTCGGCATCGACGTTCAGGAGTGGGGAGGCACCGCGTTCACCTGGACCGGTGCGGACGGAACGCCCTCTGCCGGGACGACCGTCTGGTCCATCAGTTCTACCGAAAGCGACCAGTTCGCGCCAGGCAAGGCATCCTTCATGGTCAACTACCGTGTCGAAGACCTTTACCTTCTTGTCGACCTTCTCAAAGAAGAAGGATGCAACGTCCTCGAAAGGATCGACGATTCCGAATATGGGAAGTTCGCATGGGTCATCGATCCCGAAGGAAACAAGGTCGAATTGTGGCAACCGCCGCCGGGCCAATGAAATCGGCGCGAGTTTCAGCCGCGAATGAGGCCTCACCCTGCGTTCGAGACGGTTCCCTACCGCCGGCCGCTCGAGAACATGACCACATGGAGCCGTGCGGATGACTGCACTCCCCTCCGTGCCCGTCCTGCTGTCCAGACTGTCTGCACGCGGAATCGAGGTACCACCCGGGACTGTTCGGGTCGACGGCTATGGGGACTCGCCCGAACTGTCGGCCTCGCTGATTGCGCTCATTCGTCAAGGTCGCAAGCGGGCAGGAACAAGTTTGCTTTGGAGTATCGAAGCAGCTGGCGAGACGCTGCCCGAGGTGGGCCAGATTGAGATCGTCGTCGATCACGGGAACGAGCCGGCACTGATCACGCGCATCACCCGGGTTCACGTCGTTCCATACCAGGATGTCACCGCCGAGTACGCGATGATCGAAGGTGAGGGTAACGGTTCCCTCGCGTCTTGGCGCGAGGCGCACTGGGCGTTCTTCTCGCGCGAATGCAGGCGCATCGGTCGAGAGCCGTCGGAATCGATGCGCGTCGTCTTGAGCGTATTCGAGGTGCTCGATATCGTTCCGGCAAGCGTCGCATGACCCTGGCATCGAGCGGCCGGCCGCTTACAGCGTACTGATGCCAAACTTCTGGCCTCGGCATTGCTCCGATTCGTTCATGCACTTCTGAAACTAACCAGGGAACCAGATGCCACGCGAGATCGTGTTCACGGCGAAGGCAGCCAAGCCACCTGCCGTCTACAGCCAGGCCGTCAAGGCCGCGGGGTTGGTGTTTGTTTCCGCTACCGCCCCGATCGACCCATCCACCGGGATCATCGCAGGAGCGACCGTGCAGGAGCAGACCCGCCGGTGCCTGACAAACATCGCGGCGATCCTCTAAGAGGCGGGCAGTTCGATGGACAAGATCGTCAGCGTCACGATCGTGCTCGCCGACGAAGACGACTTCGCGGGAATGAACGAGGAGTACACCAAGTGGTTTCCGGTCGATCCGCCTGCTCGACAAGGCGCGAAACTTCCAGTGCGCATCCCCGGTCTCAAGGTATCCATTGCGGCGATCGCCGAGGCCTGACCATTTCTTCGAGCGGACCGCTGACGCGGTCGCCCCGGGCTGGACGCACCCGGTAGTTCGACGCGATCACCGCCTGTTTCCAGGGTCCTGCCGATGACTCATCTCTCTCTGCAGAAGCAGGGCTTCGGCCTTGCAGGCTGGCTGCTCGCCACCTTCGTGACAGGCGGCATCGGCGCGATCGCCTCGGTACGAGC
>JBDTIS010000142.1:0-6887 GCA_039936235.1 Burkholderiaceae bacterium
GCGCGGACGAGACGTCGTCGCCCAGACACCGATGGTCGCGGCGGTCGAAGTGGCCGGCTCGACTGCACCGGTGCGGGTCAGCATCGCCACCGGAAGCTCGATCGCGATCGAATTCACCGCATAGCCGGAGAGCGTGTCGCTGCTGATGTTGGTCAACGACGCGTCCTGGCCCGCGGTCAGCACCCCGCCGTTGACCGCGCTGCGCAGGTTCAACGTGTCGAACGCCGCGCCGAGGTCGATCCAGAAAGGGTCGTCGGTGGTACCTGCGAACACCTTCACGTTTCGTAGAGTATGTCCGGATCGAACGGGAACCACTTCGGTCCGTTGCCGGGCTCGAGGAAGGGGTCGACGCACATGATCAGCGTGACCTTCGCAACGCCGGCGTCGAAACTCCTGAATGCATAGACGTCGGTGATATCCGCCTTCTGGTCCAGCGCGACGATCGGGGCTTCGCGGTGGCTGGACGCAGCGGCCGGCAAGCTGATCGCGCACGCGACGGCAATCGAGACGCAACTGACAATCCTTCGGAACATGTGGTGCTCCTTTAGCGGGACCTGCGGCGGCGAAGGAACAACGAGATCAGCCCGGCGCCGATCAGCAGCAGCGGCGCGGGTTCTGGCACTGCTGCTGCTGCAGCCGTGAAGCGATTCGAGACCGAATCCAGAGTCGCCGACCCGGCGGTCCCGCCGTCGACCACGATGTCGTTCATCACGGCCAGCATCATGGTCGGCAGGAACGCCAGCGTCGAGCTGGTCAGTTCGGGGATGCCGGTGATGAAGACCACGTTCTGGGCATCCGGCGTGCCTCCCGCGCTGCATGCCCCCGGGGTGTATGGATCGATGAACCGGCCGCCGACACAGAGATTCTGGATGGCCGAGACATTGCCGTCGCCCGTGGTCCCTGCCCCGTTGAGCGTGATGGTCGACGCGTTCAGTCTCGCCGTGGGCGTTCCGGTGAGTTGAAAGGAAATCCGGCTCTCGAGAACCGTCGTGGGCGGCGCGGAGACGCTTTCAATGCCGACGAAGGACTCCACTGCGCCCTGGTTGAGCGTGAAGTCGAGTCCGAACAGTCCGCCCCCGCTGACCGGCGTCACCGAGATGCCGTCGATGGCGGTCGCACCCTCCGACAGGCCCTGGCGCGTGAAACTCGTGAACGTGAAGGCGCCGATCGTGCAGCCGCCCGCGCCGAGGGTCGTATAAGCCAGCAGCGAGTCGCTCACGCAGGGGCCGGCGGACGCCTCGGTTGCCAGCAGCGATTGACCGACCAACAGGCACCCGAACAGAAACTCCTTGATGGACTGGCTTCCCCGGCTCGTTGTCAGGAACACGCGCGATCAGGCGCCTGCAACTTTCGTACCGTGTGGGCTCGATCACTGATTCAATTCAGATGCCGCGCTGCGCCGAAGTCATTCGATCGCTCCGACGTAAAGTTTGTCGACAACCGGTGGAGCCGCTGCGATCGGCGCGAGAGCGCTGAACCGAGCCTTTGAGCGCAATCGCCGGTGGCTAGGAGGCTCGCATCTTCAGCCAGCGGACGGCGCGTCTGTCGACGAGCAAAAAACATGCATGTCGAAGCCGCCAATATTCCCTGAGCCCGCCCCAGCCGATCTCGCGTCAATGGAGCAGGACGACGGCAAGCGCCGCGAGTCTCCTGACCCATTCGAGATCCATTCTCTGCGTCTTCGACATCATGCGTCCCATGGGAGGGAAGCGTGAGCCCGTCGAAGGGGCCACCGGTCTGGGAAGTGGGAGGCGATCGTCCTCGTTATTCTCGTGACGTGCAGGACGTCAATCGTGTCGGATCGAATCGCGCCTCGGCCGGGTAGGGGAACACGTCCTCGATGTAACCACGCTCGATGCGTTCCTTCAGGCCCTGCCAGTAAGCGGCCTCGAAAATTTCCGGATGCAAGGCCAGCATCGTCGCGCGGATCGTGGGGTCGCCGAGCAGGAAGGTCTTCCATTCTTCTGGGAAAACGTCGTGCTTCCCGACCGGATACCACGGCTCGCTCGCCATCTCGTCCTCTTCGTTGCGTGGCTGCGGCACCGTGCGGAAGTTGCACGACGTCATGTACTCGATCTCGTCGTAGTCGTAGAACACCACGCGACCGTTGCGTGTCACGCCGAAGTTCTTGTAGAGCATGTCGCCTGGAAAGATGTTGGCGGCGGCGAGCTGCTTGATCGCCAGGCCGTACTCGCCGAGTGCCCGTCGCGCGTCGTCCGGTCGCGCGGTCTGCAGATACATGTTCAGAGGCGTCATGCGGCGCTCGATATAGCAGTGATTGATGACGATCGTGTCGGCTTCCTCGGCCACCATCGTCGGCGCCTTGCGCTTGAGTTCTTCCAGCAGCTCGGGCGAGAAGCGGTCGCGCGGGAACGCCACGTCCGAATACTCCATCGTGTCGGCCATGCGGCCCACGCGGTCATGCAGCTTGACCAGCCAGTACTTCGCCATGACGCCGGCGCGATCGACTTCCTTCGGCCGCGGGATGTGATCGTTGATGACCTTGAAGACGAACGGAAACGACGGCAGCGTGAAGACCGTCATCACGAGACCCTTGATCCCGGCCGCCGGCACGAAGGCGTCGGTCGAATGCGCGAGGTGATGGAGGAAGTCACGATAGAACAGCGCCTTGCCGTGCTTCTGCAGCCCGATCATGTTGTATAGCTCGAACTTCGGCCGTGCCGGCAGCATCTCGTGGATGAACTGCACGTAGGCCGCGGGCACCGGCGTGTCGACCATGAAGTAGGCGCGCGAGAAGCTGAACAGGCCCAGCAGGTCGACCATGTCGAACAGCACGGCGTCGATCGCCAGCTCGCCGTCGGCCGTGTGCAGGATCGGGATCGCGAACGGCAGGTTGAAGTTGCCGTTGATGATCTTGCCGATCGCGTAGGCGCCCTTGTTACGGAAGAACAGCGACGACAGCAGGCGGATCTGGTGATTCGGCACCGCCTCGAACGACTGCGGCATGTGGCGTGCTGCGGCATCGACGACGAGCCGCAGGTCGCGGTCGAGATCCTGGAACGGCGTCGCGAGATCGAAGGCCGCGAACGCTTCGTGCAGCGCCGGCAGAAGTCCTCCGCCCGCCGGGTAGTAGGCGTGGAACGCCGGCGGATCGGCATCGAGGTGTTCGGTCGAGATGGTCGGCCGCACGAAGATGAACGCGTTGTTGTAGTAGTTGCGATGCAGGATGCGGCAGCAGACCGAGTTGAAGAAGGTCTCCGCGCATTCGGGCTGCAGGTGATCGAGCAGCAGATTGATGTACTGGAACTTGACCTGTGGCCAGAAGTCCTGGCTCACCGTCTCGGTCCTGAACTCGCGCTCGAGCCGCTCGACTGTCTCGGCGACGCGCCTGTCGTAGAACTGGAGCCGCTCGCGCGACGCCTCCTGGGCCTCCTGCCATTGCGCGTTTTCGAAACGCTGTTTGGCCTGCTGCGTGATTTCGCGAAACAGGCGGTAGTGCTTGTTGAAGCCCCACAGGACGACCTGCGCGAACGCCAGCGCGATGCCGCCGGCGCGATTGACGGACTGGTTTTTCGGGGGCGATGCGACGAGGGTGGGATGGCCTGATTCCATCGGCCCGAGTCTATCGCAGCCGCTGGTGGGTCGACGCTCCAGTCAGTGCGTGTGTCGGTGCTGCGCGTCGGGGTAGTGCGGATGGGCGTGCGTCAATCGCGCGTGGCTGTGGACGTGCGTGTGACCGTCGTCGTCGTCCCAGTCGAACCCGTGGTCATGGCGATGATGCATATCGTGGACGTGGGGGTGCGCATGCTCGGCCTGCTCGTGCGTGTGCGGATGCGTATGCCGCTCGCGCAGGTGCAGCCACACGCCGACGGCCATCAGCGACGCCGCGATCCAGAATGTCGCATGCGGCACAGCAGGCCAGACGAGCAGCGCGACGACGACGCCGAACAGCGGCGCCACCGAAAAGTAGGCACCGGTGCGCGCGGTGCCGAGCGTGCGCAGCGCGATCACGAACAGCACCAGGCTGAACCCGTAACCCGCGAAGCCGACCGCGAGCGTCGTCGCGACGAGGCTTAGGCCCGGCCACGACACGCCTTGGGCCAGCGCGATAGTCGCATTGCAGAGCCCTGCGGCCAATCCCTTGACGCATGCGATCGACATCGCGTCGTTGGACGACAGCTTGCGGGTCAGGTTGTTGTCGATCGCCCACGCCAGGCACGCGCCGACGATCAGCAGCGCACCGGACGACAGGGCGAGGCGTCCCGGCTGCCAGGCCAGCAGCACGCCACCGAGCAGGATCAGCCCCATCCCGGCGACGATGGACGCGTCCGCGTTCTCGCGGAACACCCACCAGGCGATCAGCGCGGTCAGTACGCCTTCGCAGTTCAGCAGCAGCGAAGCGGACGCCCCGTCGACGGTCTGCAGCCCGGTCATCAGGAGGACTGGTCCGATCACGCCACCGGTCGCGATCGCCCCGAACAGCCATGGCCACTCGTCCTTCGGAATGCGAAGCCGAACCACGTGCCGGCCTCGCCGCCGCAGCCCTCGGATCGCGATCAGCACTGCGAGGCCGACGCCGCTGCCCAGATACAGCAGACCGGCCAGCATCAGCGGCGGAATCTGCACGCCGAGCAGCTTCGCGATCGGCGTCGTCGCACCGAACAGCGCGGCGGAGATCAGGGCAGGGGCGGCAGCTTCGATCGACATGACGGCCTGTGAACGTGGACCACGTCCCGGAAGGTCCTACCACGCAAGCGATCGGGAGTATGGAACAGTCGCGCCGACGCGCTTACGTCGCTTGCGCTCGGAGACCCTTCGCCGCCCGACCAGCCCGCGCCAGCAAGGTCCCGCTGACTTCGGGGGTCATGTCGGCGCTGACTAGCCGTCCAAAGTAAAAAGGCGCCCGCAGGCGCCTTGTCGTCGAACCGCAGGCGTCGATTACTCGACCTTCGCCTTGTCGCGCAGGTCTTTCATCATCTGCTCGAAGCGGCCCTGCTGCCACTGCTGGTTGGCCATCATCGCGCTGGCGATCTGCGGCTTGGCTTCCTCGAATGTCGGGACCTTGGCGTCGCGGACGTCGTCGAGGCGGATGACGTGATAGCCGAAGTTCGTCTTCACCGGCACCTGGGTGGTCTGCCCCTTCGGCAGCTTCGCCAGCGCGTCCCCGAATTCCTTGACGTAGGTCGATGCCGGCGCCCAGTCGAGCTCGCCGCCATTCGCCGCCGAGCCCGGATCCTTCGACTGCTTCGCCAGGTCTTCGAATTTCGCGCCGGCCTTCAGCTTGGCGATGATCGCCTTCGCGTCGGCTTCCTTCTCGACCAGGATGTGACGCGCCTTGTATTCCTTGCCGCCGGTTTCCTTGACGAGGACGTCGTACTGCGCGCGGATGTCGGCGTCGGTCGGCGGATTGGCCTTGAAGTAGTCCTGTGCAAGAGCACCGATCAGCACCTGCTGACGTGCGCGCTCGAGTTGCGCCTGCACGTCGGGGTCCGCTGCGAGGCCCTTCTTGTCGGCTTCCTGCATCAGGATCTCGCGGCGGACGAGGTCTTCGCGCACCGCGGTCTGCAGCTCGGGCGAATCTTGCTGACCCTGCTTGACGAGCTGCGCGATGACGGCATCGGCCTTGGCCTTCGGAATCGCCTTGTTGTTAACGACCGCGACGTTCTGGGCGGTGGCGATGGTGGGACCGAGCGCGAGGAAAGCGGCAAACAGCGCGGCGATCGCGACGGCGCCGGTCGTGGAACGGGAACGGGAACGGAAACGGGAACGCAAGGGATTCATGAATGATCCTTCTGGGGCGAGCGGGTCGTGGGCAGGATGGGTGGCGATGATTAGGTCCGACCGGATCGTGTCGCGCGGAACGACCGTGGGTCGCCGCCGGCAATCGGTTCAGTGCAGGGACTCAGTGCGGGATGTCCGTCTGCGAAGAGGACGCTGCCGAAGCTTCATCGGGCGTCAGCGCTTCGATCGCGAGCGCATGGATGGCGTTGCGCATCAAATCGGACAGCGGATCATACACGAGCCGATGTCGGGCGACCCGCGTCAATCCGGCGAAGCGGGCCGACACGATGCGCAGGTTGTAGTGGCCGCCGCCGCTCGCAGCGCCGGCGTGGCCGGCATGCCGCGCGCTGTCGTCGACCACGGTGATCTCGTCCGGTTGCAGGCACGCGCGCAGACGGCTTTCGATCTCGGCGATCGTGGAGGCGCTCATCGCGCGCGCTCTTCGGCCGGCACCGCCGGCACCACGCCATCCCTCTTCGGCTCGTCGTCTTCGGCCTCGATGCGATCGAGCGTCCGCGAGATCAGATAGCCCTGGCCGAGCGCGAAGAGCAGCGTCAGCACCGTCAGGCCGAAGGACTTGAACGTGACCCAGGTGGTCCGCGAGAAATTGAACGCGACCAGCAGATTGAGGCCGCCGAGCAACACGAAGAACACGATCCACGACTGGTTCATGCGGTTCCATACGTTGTCGGGCAGCTCGACGCCACCGGGCTCCATCAGCGCGCGGATCAGATTCTTTCGGAAGAAGGCGATGCCGGCCCACAGCGCCACCGCGAACGCCCAGTAGAGCACCGTCACCTTCCACTTGATAAACGTGTCGCTGTGGAAGTAGATGCTCGCGCCGCCGAACACGACGAGGACGCCGAAACTCATCCACTGGACCACGCTGACCTTGCGACGCGTGCCGAGCAGCCACGCGATCTGGATCGTGAAGACGATGATCGCGACAGCGATGGCCAGCAGGATCGACGCCTGGTCGTCGGGGATCACACCGTCGCGCGTGATGCCGCCGAGCAGTAGGCTCGCGTAGCGCTTCGCGACTTCGGGGAACTGCTCGCCGAGCAGGTAGACGACGAAGAACAGCAGCAGCGAGAAGAAGTCGGAGATGAACTTCATGCGGCGGGACCCGGAAACGATCGAAGGTT
>JBDTIS010000143.1:0-14856 GCA_039936235.1 Burkholderiaceae bacterium
CACATCGTCGGCAACAAGACCTTCACGGAGAAGCAGCTGCTCGACGAAGTCGCGCTGTCGACACCGGGCTGGCTGAGCTGGTACACGAAGAGCGACCAGTATTCGAAGCAGAAGCTCAACGGAGACCTCGAGTCACTGCGGTCGTTCTACCTGAATCGCGGTTATCTCGAGTTCAACGTCGAGTCCACGCAGGTGTCGATCACGCCGGACAAGAAGGATATCTACATCACGATCAACGTCAGCGAAGGCGAGAAGTACACCGTCTCGGACATGAAGATCGCCGGTGAGGCGCTGGTCACCGAGGAAGAGCTGCGCAAGCTGCTGTTCCTGAAGGCCGGCGAAACTTATTCCGGCGAGAAGCTCACCGCATCGACGAAGGCGATCCAGGATCGCCTGGGCGCGCTGGGTTATGCGTTCGCGAACGCCAACGCGCAGCCGGAGCTGAACCGCGCCGCACACACGGTCGCGTTCACGATCTTCGTCGACCCGGGCCGGCGCGTGTACGTGCGCCGCATCAACGTGACCGGCAACACCAAGACCCGCGACGAAGTCGTGCGCCGTGAACTGCGTCAGGCCGAAGGCGGCTGGTACGACGTCGACGCGATCAAGCTGTCGAAGGAAAGACTCGAGCGTCTGTCGTACTTCAAGGAAGTCACCGCCGAGACGCCGCAGGTATCGGGTACGAACGATCAGGTCGACGTCAACATCGCCGTCGTCGAGAAGCCGACCGGATCGTTCAACGTCGGCGCCGGTTATTCGCAGGCCGACAAGGTCATCCTGACCACGTCGGTCCAGCAGTCGAATCTGTTCGGCAGCGGCCAGAACGTCGGGCTGTCGGTCGACACCAGCAAGCTGAACCGGACCGCGGCGCTGTCGGCCACCGATCCGTACTTCACCGACAACGGCGTGTCGCGGACCGTCGACGTGTTCTATCGCACGACCAACCCGTCGACGATCAGCCTGGGCGACTACTCGCTGCGCACCGCCGGCGCGGGCCTCACCTTCGGCGTCCCGTTCACCGAGTACGACACGGTATTCTTCGGCGCGCGTTACGAGCACACCGGCATCCAGATCTTCGACACGAGTCCTCAGGTCTACATCGACTACGTGAATCAATTCGGCTCGTCGACCAACGCCTACATCGGCACCATCGGCTGGCAGCGCGACAGCCGCGACAGCGGCATCACGCCGACCCGCGGCCGCTACCAACGCGCCAATCTCGAGACCGCGACGCCGATCGGCAGCCTGAAGTATTACCGCGCCAGCTATCAGCACACCTACTACTATCCGATCAGCACCAACTACACGTTGTCGTTCAACGGCGAGGTCGATTACGGTCGCGGTTACGGCGGCCGTCCACTGCCGGTGTTCAAGAACTTCTATGCGGGGGGTATCGGCTCCGTACGGGGTTACGACACCAGTTCCATCGGGCCGCGCGACATCAACGGCGATCCGATCGGCGGCGCCAAGCGTTTCAACGGCAACGTCGAGCTGCTGTTCCCGCTGCCCGGCACCGGCAAGGATCGCGCCTTCCGCGGCTTCGTCTTCGCCGACACCGGCGGTGTCTACGCGGAGGGTCAGAAGATCACGGCAGGCAGTCGCAGAGGCATCGACGCGAAAGGCAACGTGACCTTTGCGGACGGCATCAAGTATTCGGTCGGTTTCGGCATCAACTGGCTGTCGCCGCTCGGTGCGTTGCGGCTGAGCTATGCGATCCCGTTGCGCGCGGATCCGGAGGACAAGCTGCAGCGGCTGCAATTCAACATCGGCAACGGTTTCTGACGGCGGCCAGGCCGGGCATCGTCACGACGATGCGACAGGCCGCGATCTCGGCAAACTCCTCTCTCAGTCAAAGGCTTTCAGTCATGGAAATGCGATTCACCCGACGATTCGCCCAAAGCTTCGTCCCCGCGTTCGCGGCCGCCGTGCTGCTGGTCGCTGCGCAGTCCGCATCGGCTCAGACCACCGCGGCCGAAGCGTCCAAGATCGGCTTCGTCAGCCTCGATCGCATCCTGCGTGATTCGGTCCCTGCCAAGGCGGCACAGACCAAGCTCGAGACCGAATTCTCGAAGCGCCAAAAGGATCTGCAGGACACCGGTGGCCGGCTGAAGGCGACGGCCGACAAGTTCGACAAGGACTCGCCGGTGCTGTCGGACAGTGAACGCCAGCGGCGCCAGCGCGAACTGGCCGACATGGACAAGGACTTCCAGCGCCGTCAACGCGAGTTCAACGAAGACATCAATCAGCGGAAGAACGAAGAACTCGCCGCCGTCGTCGATCGCGCCAACAAGGTGATCCGCTCGATCGCCGAGAGCGAGAAGTTCGATATCGTCTTCCAGGACGCCGTCTACGTGAACCCGAAGATCGACATCACCGAGAAGGTGTTGAAGTCCCTGAACGCCACTACCGCGCCGACGAAGTAAGTGGTGCCGCGCGGTCGCCGGGTCATCGGCGCATGACGACCAGCACCGCGCGGATCGCGCTGCACGAACTGGTGGCGCTGTTCGGCGGTGCCTGCGGCGGTGATGCCGGCCGTTATGTCGTCGGCTTCGCGTCGCTGGCGGACGCGACCTCCGAACAACTCGCGTTCGTCACTGCCCCGCGTTACCGCGCGGCGGTCGCGACCAGCAAGGCATCGGCGGTGCTCGTCACCGAGAACGACGCGGCGCTGCTGGCGCCGGTCGCGGACCGCCTGTGGGTCTGCCGCGATCCTTATCTGCTGTTCGCCCGCATCGCCCAGCACTTCGAAACGCTCAACCGCCCGCCGCGCAAGGCCGGTACCGATGCGACGGCCGTCGTCGCCGGCGATTCGCGGGTCGATCCGTCGGCGACGATCGGACCGCTCTCCGTCATCGGCGCGCGTGCGTCGATCCATGCCGGCGTCGTGATCGGCGCGGGTAGCCAGGTCGGCGACGATTCGTCGATCGGCGAAGGCACCCTGATCCATCCGGGCGTCGTGATCTATTCGGGCTGCACGATCGGCAAGCGCTGCATCGTCCATGCCGGTGCCGTGATTGGCGCCGACGGTTTCGGCTTCGCGAAGGACGGCGCGCAATGGGTCAGGATCCCGCAGGTCGGCGGCGTCGTGCTAGGTGACGACGTCGAGATCGGTGCGAACACGACGATCGATCGTGGTGCGCTCGACGACACGCGGATCGGCAACGGCGTCAAGCTCGACAACCAGATCCAGATCGGCCACAACGTGACGGTCGGCGACCACACGATCATGGCCGCGTTCGTCGGCGTGGCCGGCAGCGCCACCATCGGCAAGCGCTGCCAGATCGGCGGCGCCGCGCGGATCATGGGACACATCACCATCGCCGACGACATCGTGGTCTCGACCCAGACTTTCGTCAGTCGTTCGATCTCGAAGCCCGGCCAGTACACCGGCTACTATCCGATGGCCGAACACGCGGCCTTCGAGAAGAGCGCCGCCGTACTCAAACGCCTCGACGGACTGCGCGAACGCGTCCGCAGACTCGAAGCCGACGCACGTGCAACAACCGGCGCCGCGACAGGCAACACCACCGACGAAGCGGCCCGCGACACCTCGGAGCCCGAAAGGCCTGCATGATTTCCCTCGACATCCATCAGATCCTCGAGCACCTCCCGCACCGCTACCCGATGCTGCTCGTCGATCGCGTGCTCGAGTGCGAAGCGGGCAAATCCATCAAGGCGTTGAAGAACGTCACGATCAACGAGCCGTTCTTCCCGGGCCATTATCCGCACAGCCCGGTGATGCCCGGCGTCCTCGTGATCGAGGCGCTCGCCCAGGCCGCGGCCATCCTGTCGTTCGTCACGATGGACACGAAGCCGAACGACCAGTCGATGTATTACTTCGTCGGCATCGACAACGCGCGCTTCAAGAAACCGGTGCTGCCGGGCGACCAGATGATCCTCGAGGTCTCGCTGACGCGTTCGATGCGCGGCATGTGGAAGTACGCCGCGGTCGCGCGTGTCGACGGCGCCCTGTGCGCAGAGGCCGACCTGATGTGCAGCTACAAGATCGTCGTCCCCGACGCCTGAGGCGATGGCGCAGGCCGATTCCCGCATCCATCCGACCGCACTGGTCGACCCGAGGGCCGAACTCGCTGCCGACGTCGCCGTCGGCGCCTACAGCGTCGTCGGACCGCACGTCACGATCGGCGCCGCGACCGTGATCGCATCGCACGTCGTGATCGAGGGACGCACGACGATCGGCGCGCGCAACCGCATCGCGGCTTACAACGCGATCGGCGGCGACCCGCAGGACAAGAAATACGCCGGCGAACCGACGCGGCTCGAGATCGGCGACGACAACCTGATCCGCGAGTTCGGCACGTTCAACATTGGCACGGTGCAGGGCGGCGGCGTCACGCGCATCGGCGACGACAACTGGATCATGGCCTACGTCCATGTCGCGCACGACTGTATCGTCGGCAGCCACACGATCTTCGCGAACAAGGCGCAGATCGCCGGACACGCGGAAGTGGGTGACTGGGCCATTCTCGGCGGCGACACCGGTGTCCATCAGTTCGTCCGCATCGGCGACCACGCGATCACCGGCATCGGCACGATGCTGCGGCAGGACGTGCCGCCGTTCACGATGGTCAGCGGTGACCCGGCGGCGCCGCACGGCATCAACGTCGAAGGGCTCAAGCGCCGCGGCTTCGACCCGGCGACGATCGCCGCGCTCAAGGCGGCCTACAAGGCGCTGTACCGCAGTGGCATGACGCTCGACGAGGCGCGTGCCGCGATCGACGTGCAGGCCGGCGAGCCCGGCCCCGCGAGCGACGCGTTGCGCACGCTGCACGGCTTTCTCGGCACGGCCACGCGCGGCATCGTCCGCTGATCGTCAGGCGATGAACGTACCGGTCGCGATGGTCGCCGGCGAAGCCTCCGGTGACCTGCTGGCCGCGTCGTTGCTGGCGCCGCTGCGTGACCGCGTGCCCGGCCTAGCGGCCTACGGGATCGGCGGACCGCGGATGGCGGCCGAAGGGTTTCGTGTCGACTGGCCGATCGACAAGCTCGCCGTGCGCGGTTACGTCGAGGTGCTGCGGCACTACTCCGAGATCTCGGGCATCCGCAAGGAGCTGACGCGGCGTCTGCTGGCGCAACCACCCGCGGCATTCATCGGCATCGATGCGCCGGACTTCAATCTCGATCTCGAGGTGCGGCTGCGCGAGGCATGGCGCGGACAGCGGCGGCCAGTGATCCACTTCATCGGCCCGTCGATCTGGGCATGGCGCGGCAAGCGCATCGAAAAGATCGCCCGCGCCGTCGACCACATCCTGGTCGTGTTTCCGTTCGAGGAAGAGATCTATCGCGAGGCCGGCATCGTCGCGACCTATGTCGGGCATCCGCTCGCCGACGTGATTCCGATTGCACCCGATCGCGCGGCGGCGCGGCGTACGCTCGGCCTGCCGGACGACGCGCGCGTGGTCGCGTTGATGCCCGGCAGTCGGCTGTCGGAGATCGGCTACATGGCCGCGACGTTCATCGACGCGGCTGCGCTGCTCCGTCGTCGCGATCCGGCGCTGCGCTTCGTCGTCCCGATGGCCGGTCCCGCGGCCCGCGCCGCGTTCGATGCGATCGCCACTGAGCGTCATCCGGACCTTTCGCTGCAGATCGTCGACGGACAGTCGCATGCGGTGCTCGCCGCCGCCGACGCGGTGCTGGTCGCGAGCGGCACCGCGACGCTCGAGACCGCGCTGTTCAAGCGACCGATGGTGATCGCGTACAAGATGGCTGCGTTCACTGCGATAGTGATGCGGCGGATGGGCTACCTGCCGTGGGTCGGCCTGCCGAACATCCTGGCACGTGAATTCGTCGTCCCCGAGTTCCTGCAGGAAGCCGCGACTCCCGAGGCGCTGGCCGACGCGCTCGCGTTCCAGCTCGACGACGACGCGAATCGCAGGCGGCTCGGTGAACGCTTCGCCGCGATGCACGAGACCCTGCGCCGCAATACCGGCGAGCGCGCCGCTGCGGTGATCGCCGACGCGATGGCGAACGCATGACGAAGCGACCGACGCCGCGTAACCGCACGCTGTCGCTGAGCCTGTTCACTTCGGCGACGCGGGTCTGCGGGGTGGACGAAGCAGGGCGCGGACCGCTGGCCGGACCGGTCTATGCGGCGGCCGTGATCCTCGACCCGGGCCGCCCGATCCGCGGCCTCCGCGATTCGAAGCTGTTGCCTTCGGAGACGCGCGAGCGGCTCGCCGACCGCATCCGCGAGAAGGCGATGGCGTGGTCGATCGCGTCGGCATCGGTCGAGGAGATCGACACGATCAACATCCTGCAGGCCAGCCTGCTCGCGATGCGCCGCGCGGTGGAAGGCCTGGCGATCGCGCCGGAGCACGCTCTTATCGACGGCAATCAGTTGCCGAGGCTGGGCTGCACCTGCGAAGCGATCGTCCGGGGCGACTCGAAGATCTCGGCAATCTCGGCCGCATCGATCCTCGCGAAGACCGCGCGCGACGCGCTGATGCGCGTGCTGCACGACGATCATCCGCAGTACGGCTTCGATCGCCACGTCGGCTATGGCACGCCGCAGCACCTCGCGTCGCTCGCGCTGCACGGCGCGTCGGTGATCCATCGACGCAGCTTCGCACCGGTCCGCGCGGCGATCGAGGCACATCTCGCGGGACGACCGCTGCCGGTCGACGCGCTGAGCGCCTGGAGCGACGGCGACACCCGATGAAGCGCATCTCGTCGCGTGACAACCCGAGCTTCAAGACACTGCGCCTGTGGTCCGTGGACACGGCCGCGCGCCGCACCGCCCGTATCGCGATCCTCGAAGGCATCCATCTCGCGGACGCGTGGCTGGCCAGCGGCGGCATGGCGCGCGAGATCGTTACCGGCCAGTCGGCCCTCGATCATCCGGAGGTCGTCGACCTGCTGGCCCGCGCAGCGCGCTGCGAGCCGCCACCGGTCCACTACGCGCTCGACGATGCGCTGTTCGCGTCGTTGAGCCAGCTCGCACAGGGTGTCCGGTTGCTGACGATCGTCGACCGGCCGACGCCAAGCGCGCCGCTGCGCATCGTGCGCGACTCGGTGGTGCTCGATCGCGTCCAGGATCCGGGCAACGTCGGATCGATCCTGCGCAGCGCCGCCGCCGCCGGCATCGTCGACGTCTACCTGTCGCGCGAATGTGCCGGCGGATGGTCGACCAAGGTCCTGCGCGGCGGCATGGGCGCGCACTTCCATCTGCGGATCTTCGAGGACTGCGATCTGACGGCGCTCAAAAATCGCGCCGACGTCCCATGGATCGCCACCAGCCCGCATGCCGACGCTTCGCTGTACGACGCCGATCTGCGCGGTGACGTCGCCTGGGTCTTCGGCCACGAAGGGCAGGGGCTGGACGCGGCGTTCGTCGATGTCGCCTCGACGGTCCGCATTCCTCAGCCCGGACATGGCGAGTCGCTCAACGTCGCGGCCTCGGCGGCCATCTGCTTCTTCGAGCAGGTACGCCAGCGCAAGGGTCGTCAGTCCGGCAGCTGAATTCCGTCCGCCGGCCCCTGATTCTGCAACAGCGCCTCGATGTCCTCGACGACGATGGCCGGCGAGAACAGGAAGCCCTGGTAACAGTCGCAACCCGCGTTGCGCAGCGCGCGCAACTGCTGCGCGTTCTCGACCCCTTCGGCTGTGGTCGACAGCTTCAGTCCCCGAGCGAGGCTGATCACCGACGTCGTGATTGCCGCGTCGCCGCTGTCGTGCAGCATGTCGCGGATGAAGCTCTGGTCGATCTTCAGCGTGTCGACGTCGAGCTGCTGCAGGTGCGACAGGCTCGAGAAGCCGGTGCCGAAGTCGTCGATCGCGATGCGCATCCCGCGATGCTTGAGGTCGGCGATGACGTTCTTCGTCACGTCGAGATCGAACAGCATGCTGGTCTCGGTGATCTCGACCTCGATGCGGCGCGGGTCGACGCCGGTTTCCTCGATGACCTGATCGACCTCGTCGATGAAGGTCGCGACGAGCAGCTGATGCGCGGAGAAATTGACCGACAGCACGCCGAGCGGCACGCCGCGGATCTGCCAATCGCGCAGCTGACGGCATGCGGTGCGGAACACGTAGAGCCCGAGTTCGTGGATCAGCCCCGACTCTTCCGCGATGACGATGAACTCCTTCGGCGACACGACGCCCAGACGCGGGTCGGTCCAGCGCAGCAGGGCTTCGGCGCCGACGATGCGGTTGTCGCTGATCCGTACGCGCGGCTGGAAGTACAGGCGCAGCGCGTCCTTCTTCAACGCGCGACTCAGGGCGCCCTTGACTGCGCTGCGACGTTCGCTGCGCTGCGCCAGCAGCGCCGAGAAGAACTCGAAACGGTTCTTGCCGGTCTCTTTCGCGCGATACATCGCGAGATCGGCACTGCGGATCAACGCCTCGGGCGCGCGTCCATGGTCGGGGTAGACCGCGATGCCGATCGACGACGTGACCGACAGCCGCTGGTTCTCGACGCGGATCGGCGCGCCGAGCGCAGCGGTGATCCGCTGCGCGGTCTCGTGCGCGATCGCCTTCGGCCGTGCGTGGCCGATCACGACCATGAACTCGTCGCCGCCGATCCGCACCACCTCGTCCTCGGCGCGAACGCAGCGCCGCAGGATCGCGGCGACCTCGACCAGCATCAGGTCGCCGACGCGGTGTCCGAGCGTGTCGTTGATGTTCTTGAAATGGTCGAGATCGAGGAACAGGACCGCGACGCCCGTGTTGCCCTGACGCGCGCGTTCGATGAACGCACGCAGCGTCGGCTCGAGCGCGTTGCGGTTCAGAAGGCGCGTCAGCGTGTCACGCTGCGCGATCTCGGTGAGCCGGCGCTCGGCCTCGACGCGTTGCGAAACGTCCTGGATCAGCGCGAGCGACGACGTGATGCGGCCGGCTGCGTTGCGCAGTGCGGCGATATGCCATTCACAGGTGACTAGGGACCCGTCGCGGCGGCGCGCCTCGACGATGTGCAGCCGCGTGTTGCCGGTCGCAGTGTCGGGATCGCTCTCGTCGGGCAGGAAGTCGACCAGCATGTCGCGGTCGACCAGGCCGATCGCGGCGAACGAGCGCTCGATCACTTCGTGGCGGGGCCATCCGAACAGCGTCTCGGCCTGCGACGACCAGCGCGTCACGTGTCCGCTGCCGTCGAGCGTGAACGACGCGAGTGGCGTGTTCTCGAAGTGGGCGGTCAGCAGGCCGTTGGCCTGCTGCAGCGCGATCTCCTGCTTCTTGCGCGACTGGATGTCGGTCGCGGTCGTGTAGAAGCCGGTCACGACGTCGTGTTCGTCGCGCGTCGACACGTAGCGGATCAGCACCCAGCGCCGCGCGCCGTCGTGATAGCGCATCTCGCGTTCGTACTGGACCGCCTCGCCGCTCAATGCGGCGAGGATGTAAGGCTGTGCGAAGCGGTAGTCTTCGGCGGACATCAAGTCGCGCATCCGCATGCCGATCAGCTCCTCGGCCGAGCGGCCGTACCACGCGGTCGTCGTGTGATTGACGAAACGCAGCCGCTCGTCGGTGTCGACGAAGCTGATCGGCAGCGCCACGCTGTCCATCGCGCGCTGCATCTCGCGCAACGACTCCTCGTAAGCGAGGCGCGCCTGCTTCGCTTCGCCGATGTCCTGGACCACGACGTAGACACCCCGTACCGCGCCGCCGGCGTCGACATCGGGCAGCCAGTCGGCCGACAGGAAACGCGGCGAACCATCGGCGATCGGCACCTCGTGTTCGGTGTGCAGACGCTCGCCGGCCAGCGCGCGCAGGAACGACGGGTTGAAGACCACGGCGACGTCGCGGCCGAAGACCGAAGCGCCGGTGTGGCCGATGATGTCGATCCGGGCCTTCGCGACGAAGTCCCCGTAGGCACGATTGGCGAACTGGTGGATGCCGTTCGGATCGACATAGCTGAGCGGCTGCGGAAAGTTCTCGACGAAGGCTTCGATCCATTGCTGTTGACGGGTGCGGGTGTCTGCGGCGATCTTCGAGTCCGTGATGTCGTAGGCGATCGAATAGATCCCGCGCGCGCTGCCGTCCTCGGCGAAGTCACCGACCAGCGAGACGCTGAGCCAGCGCGTGTCGCCCGAGTGCTGCGTGGCGCAACGTTCGTAGGTGACGCGTTCGCCGCGCAGCGCGGCCGCGGCATGCGCGGCGGTTTCGCCGACCACCGCGCCGCCGACGACGTCGGCCGCAAGCTTGCCGACGACGTCGTCGAGACCTGTGAAGCCGTAGTCGCTGAGGAAGCGCTGGTTGCAGTACTGCAGTCGCAGGTCCGCGTCGACATAGACGATCTCGGCGGGGAGGTTGTCGGTAAGAAAGTGGATGCGTTCGTCGCGCTCGCGGACAGCGCGTTCGGCACGCTTCTCGCCTTCGAGGCTGCGCGACACGACGTAGAGGCCTTCGACGTCGCCGGCATCGTTGCGGAACGGCTGGTAGCGCACCTCGCGCCATTCGGTGTGATCCCCGAACATGTCGCCGCCCTGGCGCGTGAAGGACTCGCCGGCGAAGGCATGTCCGAGCGACTCTTTCAGGCGGTTGCGAACGACGCGGCCCAGCGCTTCCTCGACGGTCCGGCCGAGCAGCTGGCTGCGTGTCTTGCCAGTCCTGCGGATGAAGCTCTCGTTGACGTAGCGAAAGCGTTCGTCGCGGTCGAGAAAGACCATCGTTTCGGGGATGTTCTCGGTGAAGCCGCGGAAATGCGCTTCACTCTCCTCGAGACGCAAGGCCGCGAGCCGCGTTTCGTTGACGTCGGTCAGCAACACATAGACGCCGCTGCGCGTGTCGTTGCGATCGAAGCCCGGCAGGAAGTCGGCGCGATACCAGCGCGGCTCGCCGCCGCCTGGCGACAGTTCGCGGACCACGCTGTGCGCCTTGCCGCCGGTCGCCTGATGCAGCCCGTCGCGCGATGCGTCGGCAAAGAATCCGGACAACACTTCCGGCGCGGTACCGGCGACCTGCGCGTCGGCGACGGCGAACGTGGCGCAGAACGCGCGGTTGGCCCACTTGCAGAGTCCGTCGCTGCCGATGAACAGCAGCGGCAGCGGGAGACTCTCGATCAGTTCGCGCTGCTTGCGCTCCCGTTCGATGACGTCTTCCTGCGACATCCGCAACGCCGCACGCATCGGCGCGTCCAGCGAGCCGCCATCGGGTTGCCGGACCGCCGATCCGGCCGGGTCGAACGGATCGACCCTCTGGTCCACTTGGCGTCTTTCCAGCCGGTGCAGCGTCGTCAGCACGCCGATCACCTGGCCTTCGGCGTCGTGCTGCGGCCGGTACTGGAGACGTTCGATGTCACCCGGCGCGCCGTGGTGACGATGCGGAATGTCGATGTCGATGTCGAGGCTCTCGCCGGCCAGCGCCCCGAAAGCATGGAGGCGCGGATCGTCGCCCTGGCCCTCGATCGCGACGTCTTCGAAAGGCATCCCGATCAGCGTGGCACGACCACGGCCGAGCAGCGTGCAGTACGCCGCATTGGCGAACTGGAGAACGAGGGAACGATCGAAGAACGCGAGAGGCGCATCGACCCAGTCGAGTGCCATGTGAATCATGTCGCGCTGCTCGGCGGTGATCGGGCCCGGCAGATCGGCGAACAGCGTCCCGGTTGCCGACGACAGCCGCGGCTCCGCGTCGCTGGGGGTCTGCGTGTCCGTGCGATTGATGCAGTCGATCAGTTGTGCAGACAAACGGCGACCCTCCTTGCCGATTATAGCGATCGAAGTTCCGGACACGACATCATGGATTCGACGCGTCAGAACGATCGCCTTTCGAGCCGGATCTCCTGCAGGATGGTCGTCGCGATCTCCTCGATCGACTTGGTGGTGGACGACAGCCATCGGATCCCCTCGCGGCGCATCATCGACTCGGCGGCGGCCACCTCTTCGCGGCAGTTGTCCAGGGATGCGTACTTGCTGTTCGGCCGACGCTCGTTGCGTACTTCCGCGAGCCGCTCCGGCGTGATCGACAGTCCGAACAGCTTGTGCCGGTACTTCGGCAGCGCCGACGGAAGCGTCTGGCGATCGAAGTCCTCGGGGATCAGCGGATAGTTCGCCGCCTTGATGCCGTACTGCATCGCCAGGTAGAGGCTGGTCGGGGTCTTGCCGCTGCGGGAGACGCCGACCAGGATCACGTCGGCATCGGCCAGACCGCCGTGCGTCTGCCCATCGTCGTGCGCCAGCGAGAAGTTGATCGCATGGATTCGCCGGTCGTATTCCTTCGAATCGGCCAGCGAATGTCCGCGGCCGATCGAGTGCGTCGACTTCGAGCCGAGTTCTTTCTCGAGCGGCTCGACAAAGGTCTGGATCATGTCGAGGAACAGTCCGTGCGCGCAGCGGACCGCGTAGTTGATCTCCGGGTCGACCAGCGTCGAGAACACGATCGGCCGCAGGTGGTCGACCTGCGTGACGCGATTGATCCGCTCGATCACGTCGGCCGCCTTTTCCATCGTGTCGATGAACGGCATCCGCAGTTCCTTGAACGGGACGCCGTCGAACTGGGCGAGCAGGCTGTGCCCGAAAGTCTCGGCCGTGATGCCGGTGCCGTCGGAAACGAAGAACACGGTGCGGACGGGCGCAGGAGTCGGTGGGGAAGGATGTTTTGCGAGCACGGAAGCGAGGGATGGCGTAACGGCGGAGGGAGACTCTCGAAGAGACATGCCGCATTGCAGCAATGTTTTCGGCGCAGGGTAGAATCGGCGGTGGCCGTCCGCGTCTGAAGACGGTTTCGGAATCTAACATCTCGAGGCACACGCATCCATGTCCCAGCAGGCCAGAGTCATCGATTTCACCGAGCTACGTTCAACGGATGTCGATTCGGTCGGCGGCAAGAATTCCTCGCTGGGAGAGATGATCAGCCAGCTCGCGACGGCCGGCGTCCGCGTGCCGGACGGTTTCGCCACCACCGCATCGGCCTATCGCGAGTTCATCGCACAGAGCGGATTGAAGGAAAAGATCGCGGCGCGCCTCGAACAGCTCGACGCGGACGACGTCCGTGCCCTGGCCGTCGCCGGCAGGGAGATCCGTGGCTGGATCGTCGAGACACCGCTGACGCCGCTCTTCGAAGCCGATGTCCGCGCTTCGTTCGCGAAACTCGTCGCAGGCAACGATTCGGTGACGTCGTTCGCGGTCCGCTCGTCGGCAACCGCCGAAGACCTGCCAGACGCCTCGTTCGCCGGTCAGCAGGAGACCTTCCTGAACGTCGTCGGTATCGACGACGTGCTGATCGCGATCAAGGAGGTCTTCGCTTCGTTGTACAACGATCGTGCGATCTCGTATCGCGTGCACAAGGGCTATGCCGAGACCGAGGTCGCATTGTCGGCCGGCGTCCAGCGGATGGTCCGCAGCGATACCGGTGCGGCCGGCGTGATGTTCACGATCGACACCGAGTCCGGCTTCGAGGACGTGGTCTTCATCACGTCCAGTTACGGTCTGGGCGAAACCGTGGTGCAGGGTGCGGTCAACCCGGACGAGTTCTACGTCCACAAGCCGATGCTCGCGATCGGCAAACGTGCGGTCATCCGCCGCCAGATCGGCTCGAAGCTGATCAAGATGGTGTTCGCGCCGGCAGGTTCCAGGGAGCGCGTGCAGACCGTCGACGTGCCGCTCGACCAGCGTAGTCGCTATTCGCTGACCGACGAAGAAGTGATCGAACTCGCGAGTTACGCGGTCACGATCGAGAAGCACTACGGCCGCGCGATGGACATCGAGTGGGGCAAGGACGGCAACGACGGCAAGCTCTACGTCCTGCAGGCCCGGCCCGAGACTGTTCGTTCGCAGGTGAAGGCAGGCACGTCGGAACAGAAGTTCAGGCTGAAGGGCACGTCGAAGGTACTCACGCACGGTCGCGCGATCGGCCAGAAGATCGGCACCGGCCCGGTCCGCATCGTCCACGACCCGTCCGAGATGGACAAGGTGCAGCCGGGCGACGTGCTGGTGGCCGACATGACCGATCCGAACTGGGAGCCCGTGATGAAGCGCGCGTCGGCGATCGTCACCAATCGCGGCGGACGCACCTGCCATGCGGCGATCATCGCACGTGAGCTCGGCGTGCCTGCGGTGGTCGGCTGCGGCGACGCATCCGATACGCTGATCGAGGGCGCGATGGTGACGGTGTCGTGCGCCGAAGGCGACGAGGGGCACGTCTACGAAGGCGCCCTCGAAATGGAGATCACCGAGGTCACACGCGGCGAGCTCCCGGCCATCCCGGTCAAGATCATGATGAACGTCGGCAACCCGCAGCTCGCGTTCGACTTCCGTGCCATCCCGAACGAAGGCGTCGGCCTCGCGCGGCTCGAGTTCATCATCAACAACAACATCGGCATCCACCCGAAGGCGATCCTCGACTATCCGAACATCGACGCGGACCTGAAGCGCGCCGTCGAGAGCGTGGCGCGCGGACACGAATCGCCGCGCGCGTTCTACGTCGACAAGCTGGCCGAAGGCGTGGCGACCATCGCCGCGGCGTTCTGGCCGAAGAAGGTCATCGTGCGGCTGTCGGACTTCAAGTCCAACGAATACAAGAAGCTGATCGGCGGCACGCGCTACGAGCCCGACGAAGAGAACCCGATGCTCGGACTGCGCGGCGCCGCGCGCTACCTGTCGCCGGACTTCGCCGAATGTTTCGAGATGGAATGCACGGCAATGCGGCGCGTGCGCGACGAGATGGGCCTGACCAACGTCGAACTGATGGTGCCGTTCGTGCGGACGCTGACCGAGGCGAAGAAGGTCATCGACCTGCTCGCCGCGAACGGTCTGGAGCGCGGCAAGGAGAATGGCGGCGGCCCGGCCAGCGCGCTGCGCATCGTGATGATGTGCGAGCTGCCGTCCAACGCCGTACTCGCTTCGCGCTTCCTCGAGTATTTCGACGGCTTCTCGATCGGCTCCAACGACCTGACGCAGCTGACGC